>NZ_JBFAKM010000057.1:0-33343 GCF_040655695.1 Polymorphospora sp. NPDC050346
CCGTCCATGCGTAGGTACACGTTTGGCCAGGTCACCGATTCGAAGGCGAACGAACCGTCCGTCTGCCGGTGGAGTTTGTACTTCTCCAAGGGCCCCGCGCCGAATTGGCAGTTGACCGTCCCACTGCCAGACCCGTTGAAGGTCGTCACCCCGGCGCCGTCCATGCGCAGATACACATTCGGAAAGTACCACGATTTGATTGTGATCGGCGTGTTCCCGAGCGTGGCGAAATCCGCTAGCGACAACGGCATAACGTCCCTCTTTCTCTCCCTGGGCGAATCCTCACCGTAGCCGGATCGTCACTGACTGATAAGACCGATGGTTGGCGCGGAGTGAACGTAACGACGATGGCGGACGGATGAGTCAGAACCGAAATCCAACACTATGTCGGGATTATTGTGACCAGCAAGGGCTGCGCCGGCCAGCCCACGGATCGCCGCCACTTCGGCGGGATAGACGGCTTATGGCAGGCGACTCGTCGGGAAGGATTGAGTGTGTGCTGGCTGGTTGAGCAAGGACGGGGGCGTTGAGGAGTCGGCGGATCTCGACGACTCCTCAACGCGACTATCTCTGCGCTCGTGCTGGCCTGTTGGCGGTGACGGCGGCGCCCCGGCCAGGGCGAGCATGGCCAGGGTGACGGACCGATGCCAGCCGGTCCGGCCGCAGATCTCGTAGTGGTTCAAGCCCTCTGAGAACCCCGGCAGGCGCGTGACCCCGAACTGAGCGCGCTGTCCACGGATAAACGTCGCACCAACCGCTCGGCGAGCCGTTTGGATGACCAACTTCGGTTCCGACTCGCGATACAGGCGGACCGCACGCGCTCGCCGCCAATCGAGGTACTTCTTTGGCGTCACTACGGTGAACTCCTCTACCACCATCAGGTCTGACCAAGAAGCTCTACAAAAGCGCCACCAGCTCATCCATGACGACTCAATACATTGATGATTGCGCGCCAAAGAACTCAGACCTTTACAGATGAGGAGAGGACAAGTTGGTGCACTGACACCCAAACGAAGTGTCACAAATTGTCTATGTATGCACATTTTTCAGACATGCCCAGCCCGGGCATCCGCGCGCTCAGGCCTCACCGAGGCTGCCGTCCGGGCTCGGACAAACGTCCAGGACATCGACGCTAGCAGGCAAGACAGCCCTTCACCTGTCCGGGACAGCCCTGACTATTCCCAAGCCCTCAAGCGATTGGCCAATCTGGACACAAGACGGCATTCGTCGTTCATTATCGATCAGCAGGCATGCGTCGTGCCGCCTAGGTATGAGGCATGCCTCAAGCGAAGGGGTTCCTCTATGAGACGTCTGATTACTAGGACGTTCACTGCTGTCGGGCTTGGCACAGCGATTACTCTCGGCGCTTTGGCCGCCACGCCCGCGCAGGCTGCCGAACCGGTAGGAAACAGCGCCGCCGTCGCTGCGGGATGGGTATACGAGGGCACCTACCCCAGCCGTGGGGCGTGCAACGTAGTAGCCGACAACTTCTGGAACACCAATGGCATTCGCGGCCAGTGCCGTGGGCCTTACGCGGGAGGCGTGTTCCACCTTTACCTCTGGTTCTAGTGTGCCCATGAGGCGAGGCTCAGCCTGATCTACGACAGGCTGTGGCTACGGATCGTCGACCTGCGGCGTCGGTGGCGATCCGCCGGCACTCTCGCCGGCACCTGCCCGTCCCAGCCAGTCGCCGGGACGGGCAGGTGCCAGGACACCAGGCAACACCCTCGCCGGGGCGGCCGCAGAGCTACGAGCAACCAAGCCGTAAAGGCTCAGCCCAAATGGTTGTTCTTGCCGACACCGCGGTAGCAGAGCAGGCGCAGAAGGTCGGCGAAGGCATGGGAGTGGTCGGCCGCGCGATCGCAGAGGCGTACGAGCCGGCGGTTGTTCTGTAGCCAGGCCAGGCAGGACTCCTCGATCCACCGGTGCCGGCCGAGCCGCTGCGACGACTCCACACCCTACGGACGATACCGCGTCCGTGGACCTCGGCCCGCAGCGTGTGCACGTCATACGCCTTGTCCGCGTGCAGCGTGTCCGGCCGCTGCCGGCGTCGACCACGCCGGCTGTGTGCCGGGTGGTAACAGCACGCCCAGGTAGTCCAGAATCGTGACCACGGCCACCGCCCTGATCTTCGTGGTCTGCCAGGAACCGAAAGATCATCAGACGTGGCGTCTCCGTGTCGAACACCGACCCGCTGATGCCCACACTGGATCGGCCACAAGTAAGCGGCCGGGGTTGAACGAAAGGCTGGGAGCGGTGGCCCGGCACTCGCGAACACCGAGCAGGCATCGACTGGCCTAGACCCGGATCAAGCGAACATCTGGTGCCTTGACCACGAACGTTCGCGGTGTTGGGGTCAGGCCGCTCTGGTGACGGGTTGGCCCCAGCGGTGTTGTCTGCGCCTCGTTCTGGTCGCTACCACGGACGAGTTCTTCCAGGACCGGTGTGATGTCGGCTGGATGCCGTCGGACCGGGATGGATGGTGGACCGGCGAGGCACGGGCTTTTCGCGACCTGAATGGCCAGGTCAGCGCCGTTGGCTAGGCGCGTGGCGTCAACTGTCACTATCTGCACAGTCCCTTCCGCGCGGGCTGTTCGCCTTGCCGCAAGACGTCGACACATGCAAAAATTTCTTATGACTCGTCTTGGAAGGGCTGTCGCCGCGCTGGCCAGCGCTGCGGCGGCCGCGACGACCCTGCTCGTGGGTCCCACCGCCGCCCACGCTACGGAGTACGCCACCTACTACATGGGACCGTACGCCGACCTGGCGATTTGCAGCGCGGACGCGGTCGAGTCCCACCACCCGGAGTACGGCGAGCTCGCCTCTCCCTGCTACTACCGCACGTCGGCTCCGAATCCGCTGCGCGGACCGGGCTACTACTTCATCCTGCGCGTCTCGCTGGACTGAGTGCCCGTTGAAGAACCGGCTTGGCCGGCGCTGACGGTCGCGGTGCGTATCGTCCGCTGCGGTGCTAAGCGCCTGGCCAGAAGTCTTGTCCGTAACCGTCGGGTAGCCAGGGTCCAGGGCGCGGTGGTGGTGAGGTTTTGGTCGGGTGTTCGGTGGCGGAAGAAGGCGTGGGCCTGCCGGATTCGGTCGGTCATGGTGGCGGGGGCGGTGTTGGCGATGTGCTGCTTCAGCGCGGCCCAGATCCGTTCGACCGGGTTGTCCTGAGGGCTGTATCTGGCGCCTTTGATCAGCAGCAGGCGGGGGTGTTCGGCCAGCCACCGTCGGGTGATGCCGCTGTGGTGGGTGGTGCCGTTGTCGCAGATGACGGCGACGATGGGGGCGTCGGGGTAGGCGGTCAGGAGCATGTCGAGGAAGTAGCAGAACACCACGGACACGTTGCGGATCGAGACGTGGTGGTGGAAGGCGCCGGTGGCCAGGTTGACCGCGCCGTGGATGGTGCGGCGCTGGTTGGTGCCCGGGGTTCGGACGCGGTGGCGGATGCCGACCGGCGTCCAGCAGGCGCGGAGTCGGGCGAGGAGGTCGAGGTGGGTTTCGTCCTCGGCGAGGACGACTGATCCGGCGGGCAGGGCGGCGATCTGGTCGCGGATGCCGGCGCAGATCCGGTCGTGGTCGGGGTCGCCGTTGGCGGTCAGGCGAGGTCTGCACCAGCGGGCCTGTTCGCGGATGCGTCGGTAGACGGTGCGTGGGCTTATCGGTGGGCGGCCCAGCGCCCGCCAGACCCGGCCGGTGGTCCAGGCCTTCGGGGTGGCGAGCAGGGTGCGAATCCGCTGGCCGAGGCGTGGGCTGCCCAGGCGGGGGCGGCCGGGACGCGGCCGGTCGGGCAGCCCGGCGAGGCCTTCGATGTCGTGGCGGGCGATCCACCGGCGGACGGTGGCCGGGTCGTAGTGCAGCAGGGCGCCGATCTCGGCGGCGGACATTCCACCGGCGGACAGCAGGACCATCATCGCGCGGGTGGCGACCCGCCACTGCCGGTGCAGGGCGTCCAGGATCTGGTGGTACTGCTCTTCG
Organism: Polymorphospora sp. NPDC050346; assembly: GCF_040655695.1. Classification (NCBI taxonomy): domain Bacteria; kingdom Bacillati; phylum Actinomycetota; class Actinomycetes; order Micromonosporales; family Micromonosporaceae; genus Polymorphospora; species Polymorphospora sp. NPDC050346. Next base: position 3,976 of record NZ_JBFAKM010000057.1, read on the forward strand.
GTCGGGTTGGCGTACACGTGCCGGGGGGGGTGCATACTGGCGGGGACCTCGTCGGGCTGATCTTGTGTGGTAACTCGATCAAACCCCCGACGGGGTCTTCCTATGTGGAGCTACGTTGACTCGGGCGAGTTACGGACATAACTTTCGGCAACCTGATTAGGTCCAGCAAATCGCTCGCGCCGTCGGCAACTCCCGGTTGCGCGGTGAAGGAGGGGCCGCTCGCGACGTAGACGGTCACCTTCACAACCGAAGCGACACGGCCAAGGCCGCCAGGCACGGCAGCGATCGCGGCGAGTGCGTTGACAGTGGCCTGTCGCACTCCCTGCCCTGCTTCAGGGTCACTTCCCGGCCGAGCTTGCCCCGGTGCAGCAGCTGACCGGCACGGAGCGGGAGCTGGCCCGAGGTGTACACCAAGCGGCCGTTGCGGGTGGCGGGCACGTAGTTGGCGAGAGGCTCGGGAGAGACCGGAAGTTCGATGCCCGCTGCAGCAAGTCGGGACACCGGATCGATCTGCGTGTCCGCGCTCAGCCCTTCTCGAAGACCAGCGTTCCGCCGATCCAGGTCTGCATGACGGTCAGGGCGGCCAGATCCGTCGGCTCGGTCTCCAACGGGTCCGCAGACAGGATGACGAAGTCGGCGAACTTGCCGACCTCGAGCGAGCCGACCCGGTCTTCCCAGCCGATCGAGAACGCCGACCACTCGGTGTACATCCGCAGCGTCTCCTCGATCGTGACCGCCTCCGGGGCCTCTAGCACGTCGCCGTCGTTGGTACGGCGGGTGACCGCGGCCTGCATCGCCGGGAATGGGTCGTGCTGGTCCTCGGTGATGCCGATCGCGTCGGAGTTGCCCGGGATCGGCAAGCCGTGGTCGATCAGCGTACGGAACGGCATCACGGCCCCGATCCGGTCGCTGCCCAGGTGCGCGACGTATCCGGCCGCGGTGGTCAGGATGAAGGCCGGCTGCGGAACGGGGACGACTCCGGAAGCTACCAGCCGCTTGATCCGTTCGTCGGTCATGAACATGTTGCCCGCGTGTTCGATGCGGTGCCGGGCGATGCCGTGCCTCTCGGCCTGCAGCGCCAACGCGCCGTCGAGAGCCTGGTCCAGGGCACGGTCGCCGATCGCGTGCATGGCGATCTGCAGGCCCGCATCATCGGCGGTGGCGACCAGGGCGGCGACCTCCTCGTCGGTGAACGCGAGTTCGCCCCGGTAGCCGGGCTGGCCGGGGTAGTCGCCGTGGAGGGCGGCCGCCCCTGCGGTGAGCCCGCCGTCGAGGAAGACCTTGAAACCGGCCATCGCGAGATGGTCCGGGTCGAGGGCGTCGATCCGGTCCCTGGTACGGCCGGCGCGGACGTCCTCGGCCGACACCACAGCCTCCAGCTTCGGGTACAGCGCGGCGCGCAGGACCAGGTCACCGACGGCAGCGAGCGAGGCGATCGCTTCCAGTCCTGCGCGGTGCAGGGGAATGTCGCCGACGGTGGTCACGCCGACGGCCAGATAGCGGTCCTGCACTCGTTTGATCGCCGCCGCGAGATCCTGGACCGGCGGCTGCGGGCCGCCGAGAGGCTCGAACATGTCGTAGGTGCGGCCGGTGGCGACGCCGGTGGTCGGGTCGCGCTCGATCCGGCCGCCGGGCGCGTTCGGGGTGTCGTCGTCGACACCCAGCAGCCGCAGGCCCAGCGAGTTGAAGACGTTGAGGTGGTAGCTCGACCGGTACATCACCGGGTGGGTCGTGCTGACCCGGTCCAGGTCGTGCCGATCGGGATAGCGCCCCTCGGCGAGCTTGAGATCCTGGTAGTGCTCCCCCTGACCGAGGATCCACTCGCCGGCGGTCGTGGAGTCAGCGCACTCGGCGAGCACCGAGACGATCTCTTCGATGCTCGATACCCGCGACGAGCGGCAGTCGATGGCGAGCTCCCAGGAGTAGGCGAGCAGTTCCAGGTGGGAGTGGCAGTCGATCAGTCCGGGGATAACCACCGCACCGGCCAGGTCGACGACCCGCGCTTCCCCGGCCCCCGCGAGAATCTCCTCTGTCGTCCCGGTCGCCGTGATCCGGCCGTCCTCGGTGCGAAACGCCTCGGCGACGGTTCCGGCCCGGTCCATCGTGCGGACTTGGCCACCGACGAAGCACACGGTCTGTGTTGGCACTGCTCTACCTCTTTCTGGGCATGTTTGTGAAGCCGCCGTCGCGGGTGGGGCCGACGGTGGCGGGTCAGGGAGTGCTTCAGCGGACGGCAGGCATCTGTACGGTCTTGGTCTCCAGGTACTCCTCGACGCCGAGCCGTCCCCGCTCCCGTCCGAGGCCACTGCTGCGCATGCCACCAAAGGGCAGGGCCGGCTCGCTGACCAGCGGAGTGTTGACGCCGACCGAGCCCGCTTTGAGCTTGCGGGCGACCGCGGTCGCGGCGGCTTGGTCACCGCCGAACACGTACGCGGCGAGGCCGTACTCGGTCGCATTGGCCAACCGGACGGCTTCGTCGATGTCGGCGCAGCGGACGACGCTGAGCACCGGGCCGAAGAACTCCTCGTCGAGTACGGCGGGCTGGCTCTGTCCCTCGGCGGTGAGCAGTGTCGGCGCCAGGAACGCGCTCGCCTCGTTCTCGGCAGTCCTGACAGCGCCCGCGACGACGGTCGCGCCGGCCGCCACGGCCTCGGCCAACTGCGCCTCGATCCGTCCCACGGCCGCGTGGTCGATGAGCGGGCCCATCGTGGTCGCCGGGTCGCGCGGGTCGCCGACGACGATCTGGTCGACCGCCGCGGTGAGTTCGACGACCAGGTCACCGGCCTTCGACTCGACGACGTACACCCGGTTGGCGGCCATGCACGCCTGCCCGGAGTTGAGGAACCGCGCCCGGACCAGGTCCCGCGCGGTCTGGACGACGTCGGCGTCGGGTAGCACCACCGCGGCCGCGTTGCCACCGAGTTCGAGGAGGACCCGCTTGATCGAGGATGCGGCCTTGCGCATGACGAGTTCGCCCACCTTCCGCGACCCGGTGAGGCTGATGCACGCGACCTCGGGAGCGTCCAGCAAGGAGTCACTGACCCGCTGCGGATCGCCGGCCACGACGACGTTCAGGACACCGGCGGGCAGACCCGCCTCCTCGAAGCAGCGTGCGATGGCCAGCGCGGTGAGCGGCGTCTGCGGGGCCGGTTTCAGCACGACCGTGCAGCCGGCCGCGAGCGCGGCGCCGACCTTGCAGGCCACCATGAATGCCGGGAAGTTCCACGGCGTGATCGCCAGGACCACCCCGATCGGTTCGTGCAGCACGAGGGCGTCGCGTCCGGGCGCCACGTCGGTCCAGGCCTCGCCGGGGAGACGAAGCGTCTCGTGACTGAACCATTCGAAGAAGCGGACCGTGTTGCGGGCCTCGCCGATCGCCTCCGCCAGCGGCTTACCGGTTTCCGCGCTGATGAGTTCGCCGACCGCCTCGACCCGCTGCCCGAGCAGGTCGGTCGCTCGGCGCAGGACCTCGAAACGCTGCCAGCCGGTCGCCGACGACCACCCGTCGAGGGCGGCCGCCGCCGAAGCGACCGCTGCGGCGGCCTGGTCGGCGTCGGCGTCGCCGACCGCGCAGATCGTGGCCCCGGTGGCCGGGTCGTGGACCTCGAACGTGTCCGGGGAGGTCACCCAGGTGCCGTCGATCCACGACCCCGGGCTGTCGCCCACGAGCCGTGCGACCAGGTCGGCCGGCCGGCTGCTCATTGCGCGTCCTCGGCGGTGCGGGCGGTGTACTCGGCCTCGCCGACCTCTCCGGTCCACTCGACTTCGCCGAAGTGGAGCACCAACTGGATCAGTTGGGCGGACGCGGTGGCGCCGTGCCAGTGCTCGACGCCGGGCTCGGTCCAGACGACGTCGCCCGGACGCATCACCACCACCTCGCCGCCGCGCTCCTGGATCCAGCCCTCGCCGGAGACGGTGTAGAGCATCTGGCCGCCCGGGTGCCGGTGCCAGTGCGTGCGCGATCCGGGTGCGAAGAACATGTTGAGGGCGCGGGTTCCGCCGTCGGCCAGGACGATGTCCGACCAGACCTGTCCGGTCGTGGTCGCCGACCGCATGGCCGACACCCGGTCCGCAGGGATACCTCGTCCGATGATCATCGTGGTCCTCTGGTTAGTGGGGTCAGGTCAGTCGGTGGTACGGCGGAGGTCGGCGAGTACGCGGTTGCTCGCGTTGTAGCCGGTGACGCCGCTCATGAAGTTGCCCGGCCAGTTGCCGACGCCGGTCAGGTAGAGCCCTTCGACCGGGGTCCGGTAGTCGGCGCAGCCCGGGATCGGGCGCGAGTCGAAAATGTGTCCGGGGACGATGTCGCCGTGGGCACCGTTGCCTTCGACGAGGGCGAATTCCCGCTCGAGGTCCAGCGGCGAGTAGACGTGTACGCCGGCCAGGACCTCGGACAGGTTCGGGATGTGCTGTTCCAACGTGCTGACGACGGCCTTGCCCAGGTCGTCGCGCTGCTCGTCCCAGGTGCCCTCGGCCAGGTGGTACGGAACTCCTCGGACGCTGATGCTCACGAAGTGGCATCCCGGTGGGGTCAGCGAGGGGTCGTGCGCCGAGTCGATCATCGCGGTGACGGTGGGTCGCTTGCTCCAGCGCCCGAGTACCGCTTCGTTGTAGGCGTTCTGCAGCACGTCGATGCTGGCCGCGATCCGGAAGTTGGTGCCGAGGAAGAGATGGTTCTCCTCCTCGTTCCGAGCGGCGGCGAACCGTGGGGTGCCGTCGAGCGCGAGGTGAACCTTGGCGGAGGTGCCTTTCATGCTGACGGCCTTGGCGACGTCGTACAGGTCCTGCCCGATGTCCTCGGGGCCGACCAGTTTGGTCAGGGTCAGCTTCGGGTTCGCGTTGGAGACGACCCGGGGGGCGCGGAACTCACGTCCGTCGGTGAGGACGACACCGACGACACGCTGATCCTTGCAGAGGATGCGCTCGACCTGCGCGCCGGTGAGGATCGTGGCTCCGTGGGCGCGGGCGGACTCCGCCATCGCGCCGGTCACGGCACCGATACCTCCTAGCGGCGCGGCGTTTCGCATCATCAGTTCGTTGTCGTCGTTGCTGCCGACGCCGCGGAGCGACTCCTCCCACAGCGGCCGCTGAAGCAGCAGGTAGCCGCTGCCCGGCGTACGCGGGCCGACGAAGTTGGTGGCGACCGCGGTGCCGGCGAAGAACGCCTGCAGTTGCGGCGACGAGAGCCGCTCCTCGAGGATGTCCGCGACCGGACCGAACATGATCGAATCGAAGTCATGGCGCTGGCGCGGGGTGGTGAACCGCGCGGCCACCTCGGCGAACGACGGCGGCGGGTCGTAGAAGGAGACCTTCATCTGCCGGGCCACCGAGGCGTACAGCTCGATGACCGAGGCGTAGCCTTCGAGGTCGGCGTCCCCGTGCGCGAACTGCTCCATGACGGCCCGGCGCTTGGCCCGGTCCGGCCATGCCGGCAGGGCCCTGCCGTCCTCGAAGAGGGTCAGGGATCCGAGCGGCGGGTGGGCGAAGCGGAGTCCGTGCTTGCTCAGCTCGAGTTCCTGGGTGATGCGCGGATCGAGGCTGTGGCTGGCGTTGGCCACACTGCTCCCGCGGTATCCCGGGAAGATCTCTTCGGTGACGCAGGTGCCACCCACGATGTCGCGGCGTTCCAGGGCAAGCACCCTCAGCCCCGCACGAGCCAGGTATCCGGTGGCCACCAGGCCGCTGTGCCCGGTCCCGACGACAATCACGTCGTACGAGTGCTCCATCCGCTTCCTCTCGTTCCGTCGCGTTGCCAGGTCAGCCCAGTGGACTGATACGTCGAGCCGAGATGCGCCATCCCGCGTCGGTACGGGTCACGGTGTCGCGATAGATCGCGGCGGTGACTTCCCCTCCCGCCCGCAGGGCGAGCGCCTTGCTGTTGCACTCTGCGGTGTCGTCGTCGACGCCACCCACCACCACGTTGGTGATGTGGTGACTGACCGCGGGCGTCGCGATCGCTCTGAAGGCCGCGATCACATCATCGAGCCCGCGGGCCGTGAGACGACCCGGGTTGTCGAAGAAGACCTCGGGCGCGAACACCTCGCCGAGCCGGTCGTACTCGCGGGCGTCGAGGAGGTAGGCGACCCGGTTGAGGACTTCTTCGATCGCTCGGGCATCAGCCGGGGGCACGGGTTGGTTGGTCACTGGACTCCTTCGAGATTCCGCACAGTGGAAGTCTGACTTCCGCAGCATAGGATGCCCCTGAATTCGAAGCCGGTCAAGCGCCCCCGGCATCCGCGACAGCGGTCGGAAGCAGACCCCGAAGGAGACCTCGAATGACGATGCGCCAGCAGACCTGTGTCGACCGGACCTGGGTCGACGAGGCGATCCGCCGCGTCGAGGCCGATGCCACCCGCAGTTCCGACACCCACCTGCTGACCTTCGACCTGCCCGGTCGGCACGGCATCGACCTCTACCTGAAGGACGAGTCCTCGCACCCCACCGGGAGCCTCAAGCACCGGCTCGCCCGCTCGCTTTTCCTCTACGCGCTCTGCAACGGCTGGATCGGCCCGACCACGACGGTGGTCGAGGCATCCAGCGGCTCGACCGCGGTGTCCGAAGCCTACTTCGCCCGCCTGCTGAACCTGCCGTTCATCGCGGTCGTCCCGGCCTCGACCAGCCCGGTCAAGATCGAGCTCATCGAGTGGTACGGCGGGCGCTGCCAGATGGTGGATCATCCGGGGCAGGTGTACGACGAGGCGCGGCGTCTCGCTGCCGAACTCGACGGCCACTACCTCGACCAGTTCACCTACGCCGAGCGGGCCACCGACTGGCGCGGCAACAACAACATCGTCGAGTCGATCTTCGAACAGATGTCCGGCGAGGCGCAACCGGTGCCGGCCTGGATCGTCGCCAGCGCCGGGACCGGCGGAACGGCGGCGACCATCGGGCGCTACCTGCGCTACCGGCGGCACATCACCCGGCTGCTGGTCTCGGATCCCGAGAACTCGGTCTTCCTCGACGCATGGCGCCTCGGCGATCGCGGGTTGCAGTCGGCCAAGGGCTCCCGGATCGAAGGGATCGGCCGCCCGCAGGTCGAGCCGTCCTTCGTGCCCGAGGTGATCGACGAGATGGTCCGCGTGCCGGACGCGGCTTCGGTCGCGACGATGCTGTGGACCTCGCGCCGCCTGGGGCGTCGGGTCGGACCCTCGACCGGGACGAGCATGTGGGCGACCCTCCACCTCATCGCCAGACTGGAGCGCAACGGCGAGCGAGGCAGCGTGGTGAGCCTGATCTGCGACGGCGGCGAACGGTACGCCTCGACGTACTACGACGCGTCCTGGCGCATCGACCAGGGCATCGACGTGACGCCGTACGTCGCCGTACTGGACGAGTACGAGCGCTCGGGGTCGCTGCCGGCGTGATCCCAGAAAGCTCGGCCACAGCTCTTGACAGCCCACACCCAGGCCACCAGCATTCCTGCAATGGAAGTCATACTTCCATTCTGCGGAAGTTCACCTTCAACCTGGTCCGTTCACCCACCGGCCGCCCAGACTAAGAAGGAAACCGTCATGCGAACATATCTCGGTGTGACCAGGGGCTGGCGTCGCGCCGGTGCCGTGCTGGCCGCAGTCGTCGTCGCCCTGGGTGGCCTCACGGCCTGCTCGGGAGGCGGCGACGAGAAGGGATCGATCACGTACGCCGGCTTCGGCGGCACCTACGAGGAGGCCGTCAAAGCGGCACTCTTCGACCCGTACTCAAAGGACGCTGACATCAAGGTCCTCTTCGACAGCAGCGGCTCCGACGTTGCCAAGCTGGTCCAGATGTCCAAGTCCGGCTCCATGACCCTGGATTTGATCGACGCCGAGGACTCCTCGCTCGCCCAGTTCATGGCCGCCGACATACTGCAGCCGATCGACTCCAAGAGCCTCGACGGCTTCGCCGACCCGAGCGCGGTCACCGAACACTCGGTGCCGTGGTACACGTTCTCGCGCAACCTGTACTGGAACAAGGACGACGTACCCGGCGGCGTCAAGTCCTGGGCCGACCTGTTCGACACCCAGCGCGTCCCGGGCAAGCGCGGCATGGTGGGGCTGCCCTGGGGGATCCTCGAAGGCGCCCTGATCGCCGACGGCGTCCCGGTCGACCGGCTCTACCCGCTCGACCTGAACCGCGCCTTCGCCAAACTCGACACCATCCGCAACGACACCATCTTCTTCCCGTCCAACGGTGACCTGCAGAACGCCATCTCCCAGGGCGAGATCGCGCTGGGCTACGGAAACCTCGCGCGGATCAAGAGCATCGCCCAGAGCGGTGCGGTGCCGCTGGAGTACACCTGGGAGGGGGCCGTCCTCTCCGTCCAGCAGCTCGTCATCCCCAAGGGAGCACCGAACGAGTCGGCCGCCTTCGACGCGATCAAGTACTCGCTGCGCCCCGAGGCCCAAAAGGCGATCATGGACAAGCTGGGCTACACGCCGTCGCAGCAGTCGGTGCTCGACGGCCTCGACGCCGACACCCGCGCCGACCTTCCCGGCACCCCGGAGACCGCCAGCGGCGAGACCTTCCGCATCGACGTGGAGTGGTGGTCCGCCAACGGCGCGGACGTGCTCAAGCGCTGGCAGGACTGGCTCAACGCGTGACCACCACGCCGACAGACGCGGACCTTGCGACGCCGGCCTCCCGTAGAACGGTAGGCCGGCGCCGCCGGCGGGGCTGGGACCTGAGCGGGGTTCCGGCGGCCCTGGTCGTGACCCTGGTCTTCGTGCTCCCCGTTGCGATCCTCTCCCTGCGTAGCGTGACGGAACCTACGCTCGGCCTGGAAAACTTCACCCGGCTGCTCGGGCACTCCGGTTACGTCGACAACATCTTCCGGACAATCCTGATCTCCGCGACCTCGACGTTCCTGGCGCTGGTCCTCGGCTATCCGATCGCCTATCAGATGGTGCACGGCGGTAAGTGGCTGCGCACCTTCCTGACGGTGGCGATCATGGCGCCGTACCTGACCTCGATCCTGCTGCGGTCGTTCTCCTGGCTGGTGATCCTCGGGCGCCAGGGCCCGGTCAACAAGCTGCTCGGGCAGTTGGGGCTGGAGCCCGTCGCGATGGTGTTCACGCCGATCGCCGTCGTCGTCAGCCTCTCCCACTACCTGCTGCCACTGATGATCCTGCCGCTGGCCGCCACGATGCGCTCGCTCCGGGACTCGCGGATGCGCGCCGCGACCAGCCTGGGCGCCGGGCCGGCCCAGGCCTTCGTCCGGATCTACCTGCCGTTGACCAAGCCCGGCATCCAGGCGGGGTCGGTACTGTGCTTCGTGTACGGCATCGGCGCGTTCGTGATCCCCGCGCTCCTCGGCGGTTCCGAGGGCAGCATGCTCGGCTCGCTGATCCACAGCGCGATCAAGCAGAGCGGCGATTACGGCCTTGCCTCGGCCGCCGCGCTCGTGCTCGGCGCCCTGGTCCTGGTCATCGTCGTCGTCTTCCAACGGCTGACCGGCATGTCGACGACCGAACTCGCCGGGCGTTCCGGCGCTGCGGCCACCCGCACCGCCCCCGTCAAGCGCGGCGGACGCGTCCTCAAGCTCGCGGGGCGCGCGGCCGGCGGGCTCGACCGCCTCGGCGTCACCCGCAGCCGACGACTCCCGAAGGTCCTGGCCACCGTTCTCGGCGTCCTCGTGCTGGCGCCGCAGTTCATCGTCATTCCGATCTCGTTCGCCGCCACCAAGGCGCTGGTCTTCCCGCCGGTCGGCTACTCGACCCAGTGGTACTCGGAATTCTTCACCGCAAGCTGGCTCGATCCGCTCGCGGTCAGCGTCCGGATCGCGCTCTTCGTGACTGTCATCGCTGGCGTGCTGGGGACACTTGCCGCGATGGGCGTCGTACGGGGAACGGTCCGTGGCTGGGGAACGCTGACCTCGACCCTGATGATGCTGCCGCTGCTGTTCCCGACGGTGGTCGCCGCTGCCGGCTTCTACGTGGAATTCGAGCGGATCGGACTCGTCGACACCGAACTGGGGATCGTCCTGGCGCACGTGACGCTGGCTCTGCCGTTCGTGTTCAGCGTGGTCAGCGCGGGGCTCCGCTCGCTCGATCCGATCTACGAGCGAGCCGCCTCCAGCCTGGGTGCGAGCCGGACGGTCCAGCTTCGCCGGATCGTGCTACCGCTGATCGCCCCGTCCATCGCGATCGCCGGCCTCTTCGCGTTCCTGACCTCGTTCGACGAGTCGACGGTCGCGATCTTCCTCTCCGGCGTGCACGTCAAGACGCTACCCAAGCGGATCTTCGAAGCGCTCTCACTCGAGACCAACCCGACCGTGGCGGTGATCTCCGTCTTCGTCATGGCCTGCGCCGCTGTCATCTGGCTCGGCTATGTGCTGTTCCGTCGCCTCACCAAGACATCGAGGAGCAAGTCATGACCGTCAGCCATGGCGCGATCCACTTCGACAACGTCCGTAAGGAGTACGGGGACCACGTCGCCGTCGACGACCTCACCCTCACGATCGAGCCGGGCGAGTTCTTCACCGTGCTCGGTCCGTCGGGTTCGGGCAAGACCACCACCCTGATGATGCTCGCCGGTTTCACCGATCCGACCTCAGGGACCATCAGCGTCGACGGCATCGACATCTCGCGCGTGCCGAGCGACAAGCGCAACATCGGTGTCGTCTTCCAGGACTACGCGCTCTTCCCGCACATGTCGGTCCGCGACAACCTCGCGTTCCCACTGGAGATGCGCAAGGAGCCGCGCGACGTCATCGCCGAGCGGGTGCAACGGGCGCTCGAACTCGTCGACCTGGCCGCTGCGGCCGACCGGCTGCCCGACCAGCTCTCCGGGGGCCAGAAACAGCGGATCGCGGTGGCCCGGGCAGTCGTGTTCGACCCGGCATTCCTGCTCATGGACGAGCCGCTGGGCGCCCTCGACCGCAAGCTGCGACAGCGTCTCCAGATCGAGCTCCGACAACTCCAGCAGGAGTTGAAGGTGACGATGGTCTACGTCACCCACGACCAGGAGGAGGCGATGTCGATGTCTGACCGCGTCGCCCTGATGAACCACGGCCGGATCGAGCAGATGGGGACGCCCCGGGAGCTTTACGAGCACCCCCGGTCCGCCTTCGTCGCGGACTTCCTCGGCACCAACAACATGCTCACGGTCCGTCCCGAGGCGCCGGGACGGCTGAGCGTCGAGAACGGCGGGTTGCTGTCGATCGACGACGGCAGGGACGTGCCCGCCGACGCGTCTGTGGTCGCGGTGCGTCCGGAGCGGATCGCGCTGACGGACATCGCGGCTACCCCACCCCCTGGGTTCAGCCACTGCACCGGGAAGGTCACGCACCGTCTGTACCTCGGCTCGCACACGATGTACACCGTCCACTCCGAGACACTCGGCCCGGTGCGGGTGCAGCTGCAGCACGATGACGGCGAGCACCCCTACCGCACCGGCGAGACGGTAGGCATGATCTGGCGGACACGCGATGTGAACCTCTTCGGCCCGACGGCCGAACGATGAAGGAGGACCAGGTGACCGAACTGGACGACGAGCCCACCGAACAACGCGGCGTCAGGTCGGTGATCCGTGCGCTCAACCTACTCTCCGCAGCCGCTCGCGGGAGCCGGACACTCACCGAGCTCGCCGGCGCGGCCGGTGTCAGCCTGAGCACCGCATCGCGGCTATTGGCAACCCTGAGGATGGCTGACTTCCTGGAACAGGACAAGGACGGTCAGTTCGTCCCCGGCCCCGAGCTGACCGCGCTCCTATACGCCAGCGACCAGTGGTCGGGCATCCGCAAGCTCGCAGGAGAAGCCGTCTCCAACCTTCGAGACGAACTCGACGAGACCGTGGCATTCTTCGTCCGCTCCGGGCATGACCGTGTCTGCATCGAGTCCGCGGAGTCCGGCAGGCTCGTGCGGAGGGTCTGCCACCCCGGTGAGCGCGGGCCGGTGTACCTGGGCGCCGCAGGCAAAGCCCTTATCGCCTTCAGCAACGCCGAGCATGGCTACCTCGGTTTGCCGCCGGGCACCGACGAGTTCAAGACAGAGTCCGGGGCCGTGCGCACCTTGGCCGATCTGCGGGCCGAATGCGCCGTCATCCGAGAGCGTGGCATGGCCTACAGCGGTCGCGAGTCGACCGAGGAATCGTGGGCGGTCGCAGCGCCTGTCTCGCGGGGCGACCTCCTTCTCGGCGTCCTAGCCGTGGTCGTCCCGATGACCCGGTCGGACGAGCTGTACATCGCCAAGGTCCAGGCGGCTCTGCGGCAGGCCGCGGCGGCCGCCAGCCGCTGACCGCCGCACGGATCGAGCCACCAGATCCGGTGCAACCGTTTCCGCCCGACAACACCGAGGAGCTCGGTCACTCATGCCCGGACGCACTCTGCCTGGACCCGATCGGCGCGGCCTCTTCATCGGCGGTGGTTGGCGTGCGGCGGAACAGGGAGCCACCTTCACGGTGCTCGACCCGGCCGACGGGTCCGTCCTCGCCTCGGTGGCGGACGGCTCGGTCAAGGATGCAATCGAGGCACTCGATGCCGCCACCGCTGCCCAGAAAGACTGGGGGGCGAGTGCGCCACGTGACCGCGGGGAGATCCTGCGCAGGGCGTTCGACCTCATCCGGGGCAGGACGGACGAGCTGGCCGAGCTGATGAGCCTGGAGATGGGCAAGACCATCACCGAGGCCAGAGGCGAGATCGCCTACGGCAACGAGTTCCTCCGGTGGTTCTCCGAAGAGGCGGTCCGCATCCACGGCCGGTGGATGCACGCTCCCGATGGAGCCAGTCGCCTGCTCACCGTCCGCAAACCGATCGGCCCCTGCCTCTTGATCACGCCGTGGAACTTCCCACTGGCGATGGGAACGCGCAAGATCGCTCCAGCGATCGCCGCCGGCTGCGCGATGGTGGTCAAGCCGTCCGAGCTCACGCCCCTCACGATGCTGGCGTTGGCGGACATCCTCAACGAGGCCGGGCTGCCACCAGGTGTCCTGAACGTGGTGCCGACCGCTCGTGCCGCAGCGATGAGCGAGGCGCTGATGCCGGACCCACGACTGCGCAAGGTGTCCTTCACCGGATCCACTGCGGTCGGACGGCAACTCGTACGCCAGTCGGCCGACCAGTTGCAGCGCTTGAGCATGGAACTCGGCGGCAACGCTCCATTCCTCGTCTTTGAGGACGCCGACGTCGATGCCGCCGTGGACGGCGCGATGCTCGCCAAAATGCGCAACATGGGCGAGGCATGCACGGCAGCGAACCGCTTTCTGGTCCACTCGGACGTAGCTCAGGAGTTCGCCGAGAAACTGGCCAATCGGATGGGCCGGCTGGTCGTCGGTCGCGGCCAAGACCCCGGTGTCGATGTCGGTCCGCTGATCGACGAGCGCGCCGTCGACGCCGTCCACCGGCTCGTAACCGACGCCGTCCGCGACGGGGCCCAACTCGTGGTCGGTGGTACCGCTCCTGACCGGCCGGGCTACTTCTACCACCCCACCGTGCTGCTCGACGTTCACCACGACTCGCAGATCAACGGCCAAGAGATCTTCGGGCCCGTCGCACCCATCAGCATCTTCACCACAGAGGAAGAGGCGGTACGCCGCGCCAACACAACCGAGTACGGCCTCGCCGCATATGTCTTCACCCGCGACCTCGCCCGCACTGTGCGGCTCGCGGAATCGCTCGAGTACGGCATGGTCGGCGTCAACACCGGACTGATTTCGAACCCGGCCGCACCGTTCGGTGGCATGAAGGCCTCGGGATTCGGCCGAGAGGGCGGCTTCGAAGGAATCGAGGAGTACCTCGAGACCACCTACGTGGCGCTGCCAGCCACGTTGCGACAAGCTGGTTGATTGGCACCGTTGCGTTATCGGATCCGTGGCGTGTTCATCCCCGTGTAGGGTCTGCGGTCAGATCGCTTCGGCGAGTTCGGTGAACGCCACGGCGACCCGCCTTGCGGGCGGGCCGTCGAGTCCGAGTTCGTAGGCCTGGAGCAGGAAGCGGAACAGGTCAAGGCCCTGCGTATCGCGGTCGAGCGGGGCCACTCGGGCAATGCGACGGTCCTGGACGCCTGGCCGTTGCGGGGCTACGCGACCTCCGCCGGCCGGGCGTGGGTGACCGACTTCGCCCACGAGCTGCGCTACCGCTCCGGATCCTGCGTGGTCACCGACCGCGCCACCGGCCGCACCACCGTCAACTGGGGCGGCGTGAGTTCCTTCGTCAGCTACACGATCCTCTACAGCCCGTACTCCGGCAATTTCACGAACATCCACTTCCAATTGTGGCCGGGAGTCGACGGATTCTACGACGCGACCGACTCCGTCGACACCATCAACGTCCGGCGCGCTCGTCGCCCACCTGCGGGTCGGCTCCCGCCAGCTCATCGGCTGGGCGGTGTTCTTCACCGTCGCGGTAGCCGCCCCGGCGTGAACCTCGGAGTAATTGCCGCGCCGTCCCGTGAACCGTTCGCCCCGCCCGGTACGACGAACAGGGCATGGATGGGAGCCGCATCGCCGGGCATGTGACTCTTGACCTCGTCGAGCTGCGAGAACCGGGAGGTCACGCATGCTGACGCGACCGCCGGACCCTCGGGAGGACTCCCAGCTTCTCGCGGCGATCATGGACGGCGACCGGGAGGCGTTCGCTGAGCTGTACCGGCGGCATCTGCCGTGGCTGTTGGTACGCCTGGGGCGGCGGTGCTCGTCGCCGGAGCTCGTCGACGAGGTCGTGCAGGACACGTTCGTGGCGGTCTGGCGGTCAGCCAGGCGGTGGGATCGCCGGGGCGAGGTGGCCGCGTGGATCTGGGGAATCGGTATCCGCCGCCTGGTCGACTCGCTGCGGCGTAGCCGGCCGCCGGCCGATGAGCTGACCGAGTTCGCCGGCGTCGAGACGTCGGCCGAGGAGCACGTGCTGCTCGCCGTGCAGTACGGCGACGTCGGCGCGGCCCTGGCCAGCCTGTCCCCGGAGCTGCGGGCGGTCGTACAGGCGACGGTCCTGGACGGGCTGACCACGCGGGAGGCCGCCCGGCTGCTGGGCATCCCGCCGGGCACGGTCAAGACACGGATGATGCGCGCCCGCGCTCAGCTGCGGGAGCGCCTGGCATGACGGGGAGGTTGGGATGACCGTCTGGCACCTGGATCCGGAGGCGATCCGCCGGTATGCGCAGGGCGCCGCCCCGCCGGACCTGGCCGCGTCGGCCGAGGCGCACCTGATGAAGTGCGCGACCTGCCGGGACGCGATCGCGTCGCACGTCGATACCCGGCGGGTCGAGGCGATCTGGCACGAGGTGGTCGACCGGGTCGACACCCCCCGGCCGAGCTGGCCCGAACGGGTGCTGACCCGGCTCGGCGTCGGCGAGGCGACGGCGCGCCTCGTCGCCGCGACGCCGACCCTGCGGGGGCCGTGGCTGCTGGGGGTCGCGAGCGTACTCGCGCTCTCCGTCTGGGCGGCTCAGGTCGACGAGCGCTTCCTGCGGATGTTTCTCGTGGCCGCTCCGCTCGGGCCGCTGGCCGGGGTCGCGGTCGCCTTCGCGGGCGGCCTCGACCCGACCCGGGAGATCGGGCTGGCCGCGCCGTACTCGGGACTGCGATTGCTGTTGATCCGCACGGCCGCGGTCCTGGCGGTCACGGTGCCGATCGTGACCGCGGCCGGGCTTGCGCTACCCGGCTCCCACTGGCTGGCCGCCGCCTGGCCGCTGCCCACGGCCGGGCTCACCTGCGCCGCGCTGGCGCTGACGGCCCGGATGACACCGGTCGTCGCCGTCGGCGTGGTGGCCACGGCCTGGATGTTGGTGACCGCCCCGACCGCCATGGCCGGCCGCCTGGACCTAGCCTTCGGCGTCGGCGCCCAGATCTTGTGGCTCGCCGTGGCCGTCGGCGGCGGCCTGTGGCTCGCCGTCACCCGCAACACCATCACGATCAAACTCGGGAGAAGTGCATGACTGTACGCGTGCAGAGCGCGACGAAATCCTTCGGTCGCACGACGGCGTTGGACAGCGTCGACCTCGACGCCAGCCAAGGGGTGACCGGCCTGCTGGGACCGAACGGCGCCGGCAAGACGACCCTGCTCCGGATCATCGCCACCGTCCTGGCGCCGGACCGGGGTACGGTGACCCTGCTGGGCCGTGATCCGTCGCGCGCCGACGACCGGGCCTGGATCCGAGAGCGCCTGGGCTACCTTCCGCAGGAAGCCGGCTTCCACCGGGGGTTCACCGTCTTCGAGTTCATCGACTACGTGGCGATCCTGAAGCAGATGACCGACCGGCGGGCCCGGCACGACGAGGTCCGCCGGGTCATCGAGCTGACCGGGCTGGCATCGGTCAGCGCCAAGCGGATCCGGGCCCTCTCCGGCGGCATGCGCCGGCGGGTCGGGTTGGCCCAGGCCCTGCTGGGCGAGCCCGACCTGCTCCTCCTCGACGAGCCGACGGTCGGCCTCGATCCCGAGCAGCGGCTGCGGTTCCGGGAGATGATCTCGCACGCCGGCGAGGGGCGCACGGTGGTCATGTCCAGCCACCAGACCGAGGACATCGCCGCCCTGTGCACCCGGATCGCCGTGTTCCATCAGGGCCGGGTCCGATTCACCGGTACGCCCAACGAGTTGACCGCGCAGGCCGCGGGCCGCGTGTGGGCCGACACGCAGCGCTCGCCCGCCGCCCTCGCCGCATGGCGCACCGGCGACGGCACCTTCCGCAACGTGGGCGACCCGCCGGCCGGCGCCGAGCTGATCGCCCCCTCGCTGGAGGATGCGTACCTCCTGCTCATGGGCGAACCCGATCTGGAGGTCACCCACTCATGAGCACCGCCATCCTGATCGGCCGGGAGGCCCGCCGCCTCGTCCGGCACCCCGTGCTGTGGCTGGTACCGGTCGTCGTCGCTGTGACCGCCGCCGCCGACTCGGCCAGCGACGGCCGGAACGCCGACTACTGGTACGACACCATCTTCATCGCCGTCGCGTTCTTCGGGCCGATCATCGTCCTCTTCGCGGCGAACCTGGTCGCCAGCGGCGCCCGCCGCAGCCGGGCCGAGGAGATGCTGAGTGTCACCCCGACCTCGGACACGCGCCGGACCTGGGCGATGAGCCTGGGCATCGCGCTGCCTCTGGCCGGTATCGGCGCCGTCGCGGCGGCGGCCATGGCCGTCATCAGCAGCCTCAACGACATCCCGGCCAAGGACCTGATGAACGCCGGCGAGCTGGCCCAGCTTCCGCTCGTCATCGCCGGCGCCGGGTTGCTCGGCGTCCTCGCCGCCCGCTGGCTGCCCTTCGCCGGCGGCGTGCTGATCACCTTCGTGGTCGCGACGCTGGGCGGTCTCGTCGCGTTCCGCCGCTTCGACGGCGGCGCCTGGTGGATGTGGTGGACGACCGGGATGACGTTCGAGGGCTGGGTGCCGGGGCCGGGCCGGCCGTGGCTGCACGTCGCGTACCTGACCGGGCTCTGCGCGTGCGCCGCCATCGCCGCCGTGTACCGCTCCCAGGGCCGCCGGCTGGTCCTCGTCGGCGGGCCGGTCCTGGCCGCCACCCTCGTCCTCGGCGGGCTCCAGCTGTCATGACACCGTCCGTGGCGCGGGAACTAGTCCGCAGCGGCCACCTGGTACGCAGCCTGCGCCTGGCCCCGTTCGCAACGAGTGCCGCCGCCGTCACCGCGTACCTGGTGGCCCGCCTCGGCGACACGCACGACGCCATCGGCGACCTGCGCGTCCTGGGTCTGCTGCTGGCCCTGGGCAGCGGCTACGCGCTCGACGACAGCGCCGCGATCACGCTGCAGGCCAGCCCGTACGGCCTGGCGCGCCGGCTGTGGCTGCGGATCGCTTGTGCCGTGGCCGTCGTCGTGCCGGTGTGGGCGGCGGTGCTCGCGGTCTATCTCCCCTCGGCTCCGACGGGCGATCGGTGGAGCCTCGGCCTCGGTCTCACGACCGAGCTGGCCGCCACGGTCACCGTGATGTGGGCCGTGGCCGCGTGGGCCCGTCGCGAGGGATTCGACCAGCCCGGCATCATCACCACGCCCGTGCTTCTGGCGTCGCTGCTGCTGGCCGCGTCGATTCCACAGGCCCCGATGCTGGTCGGTTTCGGCCGGGAGTGGACGCCCGCTCACCTGCGCTGGTCAGGCATCGCGGTCGCCGCGACTTGCGCGCTCGTGGCCGCGATGCGCGACCCGGCCGCGCGCTGGGCGACCCGGGGGTGACCCCAATAGCGACGCGGGCGGGGGTGAGGCGGCCGGGCGGGGCGTTCCCAGGGGCGGCGTAGGTCCGCAGCGAGGGTGCGGGCGAGGCGGAGTTGGGTGTGGGCGGTGCGGTCCCTTGTGGAGTCTGACCCGCCCCACGATCCGCTCGCCCTCGTCGGCCACATCCTCAATGACCAGCGGAGAAAGGCCCGAGAACACCGCCCGCACCAGCACGTCGACATCCGTCACGCGAGTGTCAACAACCCCCACAACTTTCCGTCACCACCGAATGTGAGACAGGGCCGTTAAGTCCACAGACCCGAACGGTCATGCGCGTAGCGCCGTATCGGCAGCGCGGACCTGATGTAGCAGCGGCTGGCCCGCGACGAAGCGACCGACCTCGTCTACTACCAGCTGACCGACGCGGCGCCGCTCGAGTCCGATACTGCCGGCGATGTGTGGGGTGAGCACCACGTTGGGCAGCGTATAGAGCGGCGAGCCCGGTTCGGGTGGCTCGGGATGGGTCACGTCGAGGAGCGCGAATACGTCCTGACGCCGGTGCAGGACCCGGATCAGCGCGGGTTCATCCAGCACCGCACCGCGTGCGGTGTTGATGATTGTGGCACCCTCGGGCATCGAGGCGAGCAGTTCCTCGGTGACCAGTCCCGAGGTCTGTGGCAGAGACGGCGTGTGCACAGTGATCACGTCGGCGCGGTGAAACAGCTCGTCGATACCCACGAGCTCGACGCCGAGAACGGCCGCACTCGCGGCGTCTACGTATGGGTCGGCGGCAAGCACATGAACGTCGAGTGCGGACAGCCGCTGGGCCACCAGGCGGCCGATCAGGCCGAGCGACAGAATGCCGACCGTCGAGCCGAACGTGCCGGGCGCCGCCGGCTGGGATGGGAACCGGCCGAGCCGGCGTACCGCGCGTTCGAAGCGGTGGGCGTGCTTAAGCGCCAGCGTCACCTGCGCGAATGTGAACTCGGCGACCGGCACCGCGTTGGCGGCGGCGGCCGACACGATCTGGATGCCGGCGACCCAGAACTCGTCGGTGACGATCGGCCGCACCGATCCACCGCCGTAGAAGACCGCACGGAGCCTGGTCGCGTGGGAGAGCAGAGTGCGGTCCAGGCGGGGGCCGCCCCAACCGGTGACGAGCAGCTCGACGTCGGCCAGTAGCTCCGGTCGCGTGCTGACCTGCTCAACCGTCGCGTCCGGGCCGGCCCAGCGGACCAGGCGGTCCAGGCGGGTACGTTCCTCCGGTCCGTATACGTCGTCGACCAGGTCGCGCGGCATGACCAGCAGGGCCGACGGACGGTGCGCCGCGTCGGCGAGCACCGGTGACGAGGCTCGGGGCGATGGGGACAACGCACAGCTCCTTCGTGATCGGCCACGCTGAGTGGAAAAACCCGGAAGTACCGACGCGAGTCATCGCCGGCGTGCCGGCACCACGGTTTGGTGCGCCGCCGTATGTGTGAGCGGCGCACCAAACCTCGTGCTTTGCGCAGAAACAGCCGGCGATCGAGTCGAGCGCGACGGGGCAGCGGCTCACCCATCCGCAGCGGTCGCGCTGCCGGCAACGCCGCTACCCGCCAGCTCCGTCGTTGCGGTCCGGGCGGTTGCTGGCGCCGGGCACGTTTGGCCGCAGGCGTTCCCGCTGGCAGGACTGAGCGACAGTGATGCTCTCGAAGGTGCTCTGCGTGGATGCGTAAAGCCCGACGCCGCCGCTGCGGACAACGGTGTCGCGAGCCTTCAGGACCTCGACGCCGTTCAACGTCACGGTGATGCGGTCGCCGTGAATCACGGCACCCAGTCGAACGGGGCCGGTCAACGGGTTGCTGATGGATGCCGTGCCCACCGTGACCGGACCCGACGCGTGAGCCTCGCGGATGATACTCGCGTACCGGGTTCCTTGGCTCGTCTTGCCAACGTGGATCCGATACCCGTACGAGTCCGTGGTGTCTCGCAGCGAGATTCCCGCGTTACCGACGGATCCGTTGATCGTGACCGTGGTCTCCGCGACATAGTCGCACGCCTCGGAGAAGCGTGACGGCAGTGTCGAGTCGGCCAGGACGTGCGCCCTGCCACCGGCAGGAGGCGTGAGGTGCAACTGACCCGAGGCGACGGACACAGCCCCTGTTATTGCCCGCCAGTTGGCCTGATCGATCCCTTCCCTGATCACGATGTTGTCGAAGGTCGCGGCCCGCCGATGCGTGAAGGCGGCGGCACCACCCGTCGGCAGCTGTGAGTCGTCCGCGGAGATCGACGTGTCGCCGACTTTGGCGGTCAGATGCTTCCCGATCGCGGAAACGACCAGCTTGTGCGGGGTATTGGCGCCGACGGGCAGTGCGGTCTCCGCGAGAATCGTGGTCGTCGCGTTGTATATCTTCACGAGCTGCAGCGTCGCCCCCGACGAGGAGTTGAGTACATTGGCCCGATAGTAGTTTCGGGAATCGTGGTAGCGGAACGCGAGACCGGTACGGGCCGTCGTCTGGCCGCGTACCCCAGGAACGATGTCCGCGGCCATAACCACGTCATCCGGTACATCTTGCAGCGCCGCGAACGACACAATGTCCGCGGTCGAGGTCTGTGCCAACTGCGTGTCCGGACCGGCGCCGGTTAGCGCCCAGGTGCCCTGCACCGGCGTCCAGCCGTCAAAGGATCCGTTGAAGTCGTAGACGGTGCGGTCCAGGCTGGCATCGGTGAACTCGTCGTCGAGCACGGGTGTCGGGGAGAACGACGCCTGGAGCGACACGGTGATGAGGTCGCCCGTGCGGGTGAACGCGGTCGGGGTCTCGTTCACCCGCACCGCGTTGACGTTGGGCGCGTTGATGGAGAGCGTGCCGGTGAACGGGTCCCCGAGCGAGATCTGGGCGGTCGCGCCTCGCAGTTCCACACTGACGTCGGACACCGGCGCGGATGCGGCGATAACGGTGGCGCCGTGGTCGACCAGCGACGACCCGCGGGTCAACGCGTACCGGGTAAGCCTGCCGCCCGAAGCACGCTCGAGGTAAGCGGTCTCGGCGTTGGTCGTGGCGGTCCCGAACGCCCTCGACGAGGGATTCGCCTCCCGCGACAGGTAGAAGCGTCCGGTCGCGTCCGGCAGGCCGATTTCCATCGCGGTCGCCACGGAGTGACCCACCCCGGGCATAGCGATGCGCCTCGCGGTCACCCCGGGCGCCGCGCCGGCCTGGCCGGGAACCACCACCGTGTCCAGTCCCGTCGACCCAGTGGCGCGCCAGTCGTACGACAGATAGTCGACGTCCGTGAGTACCTGCTCGCCGACGCGCACGGCGCCGTCCTCGTGGACAGTGGGGGTGAGCGCGGCGCCGGCCGGGGCGACCGGGACGAGCTGCACGCCGGCAACCGGTGCGGCTCCGGGCACGGTGTCGAAGCCGACCGTGGCGACCTTCGTATTCGGGTTGACGGTGACCGGATCACCAGGGAAGTGCCAGAGCTGCCGGTAATCGTGCGCGGCGGTGGCACCGGTGAGGTCGTCGGAGACGACCCAGTAGCCGGGCTTGACGAAGTAGACGACACGATCATGCACGATTGGCCGGTAGCCCTCCGTCGTACCGCGGTAGATGTCGAGGCCCGCGTTCGAGCGCCACAGCGACGTCGTGCGGGGGACGCCGGCGGTCTGCGCGCGTCCGTCGACCTCGATGGTGTTGTGCGCCTCGGTGGTGCGGCGCATCCAGTTGTTCGTCGGAGTCGCGCTGTAGTCCCCCACTCCGGAGTCGACGATCAGCGGGCGCCCGTACGCCGCCATCACCAGGCTGAGGTCGTCCGGATGCCGATGCGAGGCGGTGTAGCTGGAATTCTGGTTGTTGATCAGCATGTACCGCGCGTCGGCGTCCCACCCGGAACGCTGTACCGCGAAGCTGATCGGAAACACCGTGGACGGCAGCTTCGGGGCGGTCCCCTCCGTTCGACCGGAGGCGACCCAGGTGAAGTCGGGCCAGGAGTTGCGTGCACCGGTTCTGCCGATGGCGGCCGTGCCGGCATCGGCGTTCGGCGAGTCGCCCACCATCGCGACCTCAAGATTCGGCTGACGGGTCGCGAACAGCGCGTCCGCGATCCAGTCCGCCGTCTGGACGATCGAATCAGGAAGGGTCCGTCCGTTGGCATCCGCCAGTCTGAAGACGGTGTTGAGCAGATCCGCCACGTATGCCTGATAGTTGAACGCCGGCTCGCGGTACACACCGTCGCCTTTCACGTGCGCGCGCAGGAACCGCTCGAACGAGCGCACCGCGAACCACTCCCAGCCGGGCGATGCCGAGAACTCGGGCAGAAACACGGCCGCCGCGTAGACCGAGCGGGCCATGGACACGTACCAGTTGTTCCCGACATGTATCTGCATCACGCCGACGAGGTAATTCGCCGTGGCGTGCACGCCGGACAGGTACGCCACGAGGTCATTCGCGTCGATGCCCGGGTCGGTCCGGAACACTGCAAACGCACTGATCAGCTGCGCAAGCCGCTTGGCGGCCGACAGGTTGCGGCCCTGTGGCCAGCTCTGAACGTCGGCGAAGAAGTCGAGCGAGATGTCCATCCACGCCGCCGCGTACGCCGCACGCTTTACCGGGTCGCTCTCGAACGCGTAAGCGCTGATCAGTCTGGGCATGAACGCGAGGTCACTCATCAATGTCTGCGCGCCGCCCGGGGTGGTCTGCGTCCCACCCCAGGCGTCCTGCCAGTTGACGTCGATCCGCTGCTCGGCGTCGTTGTAGAAGTCGCGGGTCTCGGCGCCGAACCGGAAGATCCCCGCCGCGAGCTCATCGGCGCTCGCGTCGCCGCCGCCCCCGTCCGCGCTCGGAGGCAGGTAATGAACGTCGGTGCGGCCCGCGTAGAACACCTTGAGCTCGCCCGCGGCGCCCGCTTCATCACCGGCGGCGAGCTCTGCCGCCACCGCGGCGAGTTCCGGACGCGTCAGGTCGAGCAGTTCGCCGAGATCCGACATGTCGGCCGCGGCGGCCCTGCCCGGCGACAGGACTGTCGCCACCAGAGCCAGCACGAGCGCCGCAGCGGCACCCGCACGGGCCCGGCGATGCGTGTACCAGGGAAAATAGCTTCGTCTCACTATGGTCTTCTCCCTTACCCGTGAGAGTGTTGGCTGAGTCCTTCGACCGCGCCCGGGAGCGCCGAAAACAGTCCGCGGAGTTCGCGGTCTGGTTGGTGTTGCTCAACCCGGGTGGGTGCACTTCACGGCTCGGCGGCCGAACCGAACGGGTACGCCGGACCGGCCGCCGTGTCCGGCTCGTCAGCGACCCGCCTGCTCCTCGTACTCCGCCTTGATCTTGTTGCCCACCCGATCCATGAACTGCTTGATGGCCGGCTGCCACGCCGAGACGGGTTTGTTGCCCAGTTGGATCTCCAGCAGGACCGAGTCCAGTTCCTGCTGCGCGCTGGCCGCCTTGCTGGCGGCGGTCTCCGAGTACAGCCCGAGGGTCGGGTCCGGGACGGCAAGGGGGACGCCGGCGACCTGGTGGTCGTACTGGTCCTGCACGGCCTGGCGGTTACCGGGCTCGTAGATGGCGGGCGATGCCTCGGCGAGGTATCGCACGGGCAGGAATGTCTGGCTGCGCCCGCCCTCGGTGAGGGTCGGGTCGGAGCCGTTGCGGTTGAACGTCTGGCCCTCGACGCCGTACCGCAGGGCCATGTACTCGCTGCTGCCGAAGGGTGAGCACAACCAGTTGAGGACCTTGAGGATCTGCTTGATCCGGTCGGCGTCGTCGGTCTTGGCGATGGCGGTGAAGCTGGACAGCGTCGGACCGGGCGTGCGTACCTGCGTCCCCGTGCCGTCCCGGGTGGGCGAGAGCATGCCGGTCAGGCGGAAGCCGGGCACGTCTTTGGCCTGGCCGTAGAACTTGCCCCACCCGGCGTACAGGCCGATGGCGAACGAGGTCGTGCCGGCCAGCATCCACTGGTTGCGCTTGGTGTTGGGCGCGCCCGCCTGGTCGGGATGTATCACCCCGGACTTCACCAGCTCGACGGTGTCCTGGAGGGCCTGCGTGAACTGCGGTGTGGTCCCGGTGTGGGTGAAGACGCCGTCCTTGGCCTGCCAGGCGCCGGCGCCGCCGGGCCAGTTGCCGGTGATCCCGTTCATCTCCAGGATCGTGTTGAACGGGATCTGCCCGAACGCCCAACGGCCGGCCCGCTCGTCGGTCAACGCGGCCGCCATCTGCTTGAACTCGTCCCACGACGTGGGTTGGAGGCTCAGTCCGGCCTTGGCAAGCAGGTCGGCCCTGGTGTACAGCACGGTGCCGATCCGTGCCCGCGGCACCGGGATGCCCCAGATCCGTTGGTCGTAGACGGCGCCGCGCCAGGCATCGGTGGGCAGGCCGGCGAGGTTAGGGTAGGCAAGGACCGCGTCCCCGGACAGGTACTCGGTCAGGTCGGTGAATGTCGCCTTCAGCATGGCCGGCATCTGTTGGACGACGCCCTGGATAGCGACCATGTCCGGCAGGTCGCCACCGGCGATGGTGGTGGCGACCTTGCTCCTGTAGTCCGCCGACGCGGCGTACGTGATCTTCAGCTCGGTGCCGAGTTTGTCGTTGAGGTTCTGCCAGTAGGGGTTCGAGTCGAGCGCGGGGGCGATCGGGTCGTACGTGTACGTCAGCGCCGTGACGGCCTTGCCCTGCACCGGCTGCGACGCGGCGCTGGGGGCGGTCGGGTATGTGAAGTATCCCGGCGACACCCCGGCCGGCTCGGCCGCCAGGTCGGGCGTGGCCGCGGTGACGGGCTTGTAGGTGGGCAGCTTGACCGGCCCGGTCGAGCCGTTCGACGAGCTCGACCCGCCGTCGCCGCACGCCCCGAGCAGCGGGCCGAGCCCCGCTGCCGCGCCGAGTGCCAGGACGCGACGGCGGCTGAGGGTAGGTGCCATGACGTCTCCTTTCACATTGGGTGGACGACCGGTCAGCCCTTGACGGCGCCGACCATCAGTCCCTTCGCGAAGTGCTTTTGGATGAACGGGTAGATGAGCAGGATGGGCAGGATGGAGATGACGAGAATCGCCATCTGGACCGAGATCTGCGGTGGCAGACTCTCCAGGCTGGAGCTGAGCTGATCGGACCCGATCGGGGTGTCGTTGACGACGTAGGTGCGCAGCACCAGTTGCAGCGGCCACTTTTCCGGCGACTGCAGGTACAACATCGCGGAGAAGAACGCGTTCCAGTACGCCACCGCGTAGAACAGTCCGATCACGGCGACGACCGCCTTCGACAGCGGCAGCACGATCCGCAGCAGGATGCGCACCTCTCCGGCACCGTCCATAAAGGCGCTTTCCAACAGCTCGCCGGGGATTTCCAGGAAGAACGCGCGCATGACGATGACGTTGAACGCGTTCAACAGCACCGGCAGGATCAGTGCCAGGTAGTTGTCCAGTAGGCCCAGCTGCTTGACCGTGAGGTACATCGGGATGATGCCCGGGTTGAACAGCAAAGTGAACACCGTCATCAGTAGGATCGGCTTGTGCAGCAACGAACCTGGCCGCGACAGCGCGTACGCCAGAGCAATCGTGGCGACGAGGCTGAGTGCCGTGCCGACCGCGGTGATGCCGGCGCTCACCATCAGGGCACGGGTGACGATTCCGCCGGACAGGACGGCCCGGTAGGCGTCCAGCGTCGGTTCGCGCGTCCACAGCACGAAGCCGCCCGCCCTGCTGATCTCCTCCGGGGAGGCGATGCTGGTCATCAGCACGGCCCAGAACGGAACCACCACCGCCAGGCAGCCAAGGCCGAGCACGAGTCCCCGCGCACCGATCCCCAGCCTGCTGGGCTCGCCCATCCAGGCCGGGCGCTGGCCACGGCCCGAGCGTGGCCGCCGCGGCCGCCCGCCGCCGGCGGGGCGCGCCACGGACACCGCAGGCGACACAGTTCCGCTCGTCACTTGGTATACACCCCCTGCTCGCCCAGCGCGTGGGCCACCCGGTTCGCGCCGAGCACGAGCGCGACACCGACAATGCCTTTGATCAGCCCCACGGCGGCCGCGGTGCCCCAGTCCCCGCCGACGATCCCGTGGTTGTAAACGTATGTGTCGAGCACCTCGCTGGCACCGGCACCGACCTGGGCCTGCTGCAGGATGATCTGCTCGAACCCGACGGACAGCGAGTCACCGAGCCGCAGGATCAGCAGCAGGACGATCACCGAGCGGATGGCCGGCAGGGTCACGTGCCACAGGCGGCGAACCGCCGAGGCGCCGTCCACCACCGCGGCCTCGATCTGCGCCGGATCTACTCTGGACAGTGCGGCGAGGAAGATGATCGTCGACCAGCCGGTGTCCTTCCAGATCACCTGTGATGTGATCATGAGCTTGAACAGCTCGGGCACGCCGACGATGTGGAATGTCGACAGGTCGGCCGAGCGCAGCCAGCCGTTGAGCATCCCGCCGTTGCCGAACATCTGCTGGAACAGGGCGACCACGATCACCCAGGACAGGAAGTGCGGCATGTAGAGGATCGACTGGGTGAGGCGTTTGAGTCGTTCGCTGATCGTCGCGTTCAGGATCAACGCGAGGCAGATCGGCAGCGGGAACACGAAGACGACCTGGATCAACGTGATGATCAGTGTGTTGACGAGCGCGTTGAGGAACACCGGGTCGCCGGTGAGCACGGGCTCGAAGTTGTCCAGCCCGACGTACGGGCTGTGCCAGATTCCCAGGAACGGCTGGAAGTCCTGGAACGCGATGATGTTCCCGCCAAGCGGCAGATAGTGGAACAGCAGCAGCGCCGTGACCCCGGGAAGCGCGAGCAGCAGCAGGATCCGGTCGCGCCGCCAACGGTTGCGCAGGCTATGCATCGTCGCTCCCCACCGGGGTACCCAAACCGATGGGTTGGCCCGCAACGCAGGCCCGCACCGCCGCCCGCAGCGCGTCGTCGGCGTTCGCCGCGACCCTCCTGCTCCGGGCAACCGCGGGCGCCGGATCGGTGGCGATGTCGGTGACCGCCGCGACCACCGTCGCCGCGGCGCGATGGTCGAGCTCGATCACCAGGTCCGGGGCGCCGAGGTCGGCGAACATCTGGGACTTGGTCGTCTCGGTCGGCTGTCGAAGGTAGATGGTCGGGATCGCGTGCCGTGCGGCCAGGATCGGCGAATGGCACTCCATGCTGACCACCAGCGACGAGACGGCGTAGACGCCGGTCGCCTCCTCCAGCGGCCAGTACCGGTCCAGGAGCCGGACCTGCCCGAGCGTCTGTGGACTGAGCAGGCTGGGAAGGTGCTCGTGCGCCAGCTCGACGGCGTAGCTCATCTCGGGCACCACGATGGCCGGCAGGCCGCTGACGCGTACCCAGGTCTCGATCGCCGCCGCCAGCACTGCCAGGTCGTGCGTCACGGTCGCCCGGTTGACCGCGTCGCGCCGCATCTGCTCGCGGGTCGGATCCGTGCCGTAGATCTTCGCGTAGGGGCTGTAACGCAGCCGCGGGACAAAGCAGGCGAACCGACCAGGCTGCAGGCCGAGCCCCTCCAGCAGGCGGGCGGCCGCGACGGCGTCAGTATGGTCGAACGCGAACGTGCCATCCGGCCCGAAGGTGAGGTCGGGCCCGGTTATCTTCTGGCTGCGCAGGGTCGCGAGGGTCAACGTTTCGCGGCAGTAGACGAAGTCGGCGCCGTCGAAGCGGTCCTTGACGTCGTCGTCAAGGTAGGACGGTGGGAGCAGATCGACCATCTGGGCCAGCTCCGGCAACGTCGCCACGGTCGGTGGGCACAGCGGATCCACGGTGACCCCGAAGTACCCGTACGGGCGGCCCACGTGTCGGCGCCACCAGTCGATCTCGGTGCTCTGGAAGGCGTCGGCACCCGATCCGTGCATCAGGACATCCGCGCCGTCGATGGCGGCGGCCAACTCCGGGGTGCTGGGCCCGTCGCCGCCGAGAGTGCCGTCAACGACGCGCAGATCGGGCAACGCCTGTCGCAGCATGGATCGCTCGCGCTCCTCCAGCCGCACCGGCCAGAGGATGACCTCGACCTCGGGGGCGAACCGCTGGAACGCCCGCACGACACCAGGGGAGTGAGCCACGTCGCCGATGTTCACCGTTGCCCAGGACGACCGCAGGAGGACGGTGTGACGGGTCGATGTCATGGATGCTCCTTCGGTGACGTATCGTTAATTCAAAGTAAACTTGGTTAGACGTTACGTCAATATCCGAGGAGGCTTGCAACGTGGCAACGCAACGTGACGTCGCACGAACTGCTGGGGTGTCGCTCGCGGTGGTGTCGGCGGTGGTCAACGGCACGAGCCACACCCGGATGAGGGAATCCACCCGCACCCGGGTGCTCCGGGCGATGCAGCAACTGGGCTACCAGCCGAACCAGGCGGCGCGCTCGCTTCGACTCAACCAGACCGGCATGATCGCGATGATCCTCAACAAGCTCGACAACCCGGTCTACGGACCCCTGCGGCAAGGCGTCTACGAGGCGGCGGCGGAGCACGGCGCGACGGTCCTGCTGGGCGATGCCGAGACGATGCGCTCTGGCAGCCAGTTCCTGACCCGACTACTCAGCCAGGGCACGGTCGACGGCATCCTGATCCGCGGCGAAGGGCTGCTGGACGACGACGTAATGGCCGAACTCCGCTCCCACCCCAAGCCGATCCTCATCCTGGAGCACGCACCGGACCATCCCTGGATCGACATCGACGATCGCCGCGCAGGCGAGATCGCGACCCGGTTCCTGGTCAACCTCCGCCACCGCCACATCGTCTTCATCGGGGGATCGGGATACATCTCCCAGCAGCGCTACCTGGGCTACCGGCAGGCGATGGACTCCGCTGGGCTGGCACCGGCCCCACACCTGGCCACCGGGTTCGGCGAGCAGGCCGGCGCCGAAGGGCTCCGGCAGGCCATGCAGGCGGCAACCGCACCCACCGCCATCGTCGTCAACAACATCATGAGCGCGGTCGGGGTCCTAGCCGCCGCACACGACCTCGGCATCGCCATCCCCGACCAGCTGTCGGTGATCGGCATCCACGACGTCGACCTGATGCAACACCTGCGCCCGGCCGTGACCGCGGTCCGGATGCCCATGTACCAACTCGGCTGGGCCGGCGTCGAGGCGCTTTACGACCTGATCGCAGGACGGCCGGGCACGGGCGGTCTCATCACCGATCCCGAACCCGAACTGGTAATCCGAGACTCAGCGACTGCCCTGAACCCGCCGGGCACCTGAACCTCGCTGCCGTTGGTGCGCATCACATCGCAGCGGCGGTCCTGCGGCCGAGGATCGTGCTGCTGTGCGCCGATGGTCTGGTGAACACGCACGTCGCGGAGCGGTTGGGCGGTGGTCGTGATCGGCCCGGGCCGTTCCGGC
>NZ_JBFAKM010000058.1:0-33317 GCF_040655695.1 Polymorphospora sp. NPDC050346
GTTGAACGCCTTCGCCATCACCTTCAGCGACCGCTTCCCGGCCGCTGAAACCTACTAACCAAGATCGCCGGAAACACCGTTCGCGAAACAGTCCCCCCGTGGCACATGGCTTCGTGCCGGTGGGACGGTACGTCTCCGACCTGAACTGTTGACCACCTGTACGGGCGGGATGCCGCGTCGGCGGCACAGGGCGGCGAGGTTTCGTTCGACGGCCTGTTTCGTGCGTCGCCACCCACCGGGGGCCTGGTGGTCGTGGTCGTAGCAGTCGAGGCAGAGCGGCTGACCGAGCCGAGTGTCGTCGGTGTCGTGGCGGGCGAAGCAGGCCGCAGGCTGCCAGTGTCGGCAGGTGGCGGTGGTACGGCGGGTGTGGCACGGTGCGGGCCGGCAGTCGCCGGAGCGGCGCCGGTCGCGGCTCTCGCGCCGGGCCGCTCAGCGGACTCGGGGATGATCGAGAGCCGGCGGATCG
Organism: Polymorphospora sp. NPDC050346; assembly: GCF_040655695.1. NCBI lineage: Bacteria > Bacillati > Actinomycetota > Actinomycetes > Micromonosporales > Micromonosporaceae > Polymorphospora > Polymorphospora sp. NPDC050346. Next base: position 467 of record NZ_JBFAKM010000058.1, read on the forward strand.
TGATCCGCATCAGCGGCAAGAAGGCCGCCCGGCAACTCGGAAGTCGAGACCAGCGATTCGGCGGAAAGCCGCGCCGGCGTATGCGGCGGCGCCAGAGTGGCACTGATCTCCGACATGTTAACCCGGCGTGACCGCGTCGGGTGGCCGGCTGCGGCCGGTCGGAGGACTTTCTGTACATCTAGTGCTGTGACCGGAAACGTTGGCCGGGTTGGTCAGGCCGCTGCCCGGTCGGTGGTCTGACCCCAGCGTCGTTGGCGTTCGGAGCGGATGCGGGCGCGTTCGCGGCGTTGGGCGGCCAGGATGTCTGGGTGGCGGGCGTTGGCGTTACGCCAGCGTAGGTAGTTGTGCAGGGCTTGGGTCGCGACCGGGTGGTTGGGATGGTTCGATCCGGCGACGACGAACATCCGTAGCGGTCCGAAGTGCGCCTCGATCGGGTTGGCCCAGGACGAATAGGTCGGGGTGAAGCACAGCTCGACCTTGTTGCGTGCGGCCCAGGCCCGGATCTTCTTGCCTTTGTGCGCGGACAGGTTGTCCAGGATCACGTAGATCGGGGCGCCGTCCGGCCGCGCCTTGCGGATCGACCTGAGCGCGGCCAGGGTGTTCCCGGCGGACTTGCGGCGCCGCACGACGCCCCACATGGTGTCGTCGCCGACGCTGTAGCAGGCGTGGAACTGCCGCACGCCGTGCAGCTTGTGGTAGTTGCCGGGCAACCGGTCCGGATGCCCGGCCGGCGTCCACGACGCGCCGGCGTGCGGCCTGATGCTCAACGGGCCGAATTCGTCGAAGGCGAAGACCCGGTCCGGGAACGCGGTGGTCACCGCCTCGATCCGAGCGAGCTTCGCCTCGGCGTTCGGGTCGTTGGTCTCCTTCCAGGTCCTGGTTCGCTGGAGCGTGATGTCGTGCCGGTGCAGGAACTCCCGCAGCCGTTCCCGGCCGACCACCACGCGGCGCGGACCGCGGTTGTGGGCCAGGTAGTCGGCGAGTTTGCGCAGGCTCCACCGGGTGAACGGCTGACCGAGCGCCTGGGGTCTGGTACGGGCCGTCGCGACGATGAACGCTTCGTCGTCTTCACTGATCCGGCGGGGACGGCCACCCGCCCACCGAGGGTCCAGGCAGGCCAGACCGATCTTGTTGAACCGGTGGATGACCTCACGGATCGCATCCTCGTCGCCCTGGACCAGACGGGCGATCGCCGGGACGGTGTTCCCACTGGCCGAGGCCATGATGACCATCGCCCGTCGCAGCCGGATCGGTGATCCCGTCCCACGCCGCACGATCTGTTGTAATCGCCGGCCCTCGTCATCGGTGAGCCGGCGCGCCCGAACAGGATCTGCCATCCCGACAGCCTGAACCCCGCCCGACACCGAACCGGTAACGATGACCGGCGTGTCACCCAACCCGGCCAACGTTTCCGGTCACAGCACTAGCAAGGGCGGCCCTTGACGGGCCGCACGCGCCGCCGCCTGGGCGCGTGCCTGCCGCTGCCGCTGTCGCTCTGCGGCCGTCACGCCTGACGCCTGGCGGCTGGCGCGGAGAGCGGGAAGCCCCGAGGGCCGCCGCATGACGACAGGCCGTTGATCGGTGAGGGTGGTGGGCCGGCAGCCGGCCGGGCCGCGCCGCCAAGAGCCCGCGGCGTGAGGGAGCGGACGCCGGCCGCGTCGGCGGGCTGACGGAGGTCGCGGGGCTGCGGTTAGGGCGCCTCAGGCGGGCGCTCCGGCTCCAGGATGGCCGGGGCTCCGTCGGCGGGGCGCGGTACGTGATTGGTTGCGGTAGGCCATCCCGCCCGCCGTCGACCCGGGCATGCCGAGCAGACCACCGTCCGACCCGCCAGCGTCCGAATTTGCGTTAGGGCCGTCTTGACGTGGCGAACCGGGCGGCGGCCCGCTCCACAGCAGTGCGGGTCGATGGCAGACGGGATGGCAGGTAGCCACCGGTAGGGCGCTGCTGCGAGGGATCGATTCAGCGTGGCTACCAGAACGGCGAGCCAGGCACCGTCACCTGAACGGCTCGTCGAGGATGGGCCCTGCACTTACCGAGACCAGCCGAACAGACCGGGCACGACGGGTCGACCGGCACCGAACCGATCCGTTAACATCGTTTTCCCCGAGTAGTAGGACCATTACGCCACGTGATTCGGGTTTGGCCCTCGACGTCGCACCAGGTGGGAGTGTCTTTCGGGTGACCGACGCAACGAAGCAAGAGCCGACTCCCGGCCTTGGCAACCTCGCCACGATCGCCAAGGTCACGAACGACCCCACCGGACTCGACACCTTCGCTCGCTACGTCTGGCAGGCAAAACAAGTAGTGCGACAGTGGCTGACCTGCTTGCGGGAACAAGACGGGCCAGCCTTCGCTGTCTGTGAGCAGATCGAGGACCTTGCTCTTGTCCATTCCGACAAGGTCCGCCTCATCCAGCTCAAGACCCGTGACAAGGGCTCGTGGAGCGTCGTCGCCATGTGTGAAAGCGGACTCGACGCGCTCGTCCGGTCGTACGTTAACGCGCGCAAAGCCAAGTGCCACGAACTCTACAGCTACGAACTCTGGCTTGAAGGAACGACGGCACCGAAGGCGGACACCGCTAGCTTCGTGCGTGACCCCACCACAGCAAGTAACGACGTCCGGGCTCGCCTCGTTGCACACGGCCTCATCAAAGCCTGGGTGGACGACTTCCTGCAGCGCCTAGTCATCGAGCCCGGGCAGCCTACCCAGATGTACATCGACAAGGTGGCGATGTGGGAAATGTCAGCGCTGTGGCCCGCACTGTCTCATCAGGAAGTGCAGCACCTCTACGAACGGCTCCTCAGCGCCGCAAGCGCTGCACAAACTGGCGGTGCCGGTCAGCCGGCATCAATCCAGGCGATCCTGGCCGCAGCGCTTCCGCACGTGAGTCACGACCTCCCGCGTCCAGGAGAGCCCGGCTGGTCAGACATCGAGCCTATACACAACCAGACTCTCAGCCGCAGCATGCTCACATCACTCACCCCGCCCCTACCCGGCGAACGACAACACCAACTCCTCGCGCGCATGGCTAATGGATCCGCAACATCGCTGATGGAACTGAAGATGAGGGCTGCAGGTGCCAGCACAACGCTCATCGAAGATGTTCAGGGACTGCGAGCCACCATGGAAGTCGAGCGTCAACTCCTGCTTGCCAGTCGCGACAACGCAGAGTCCGAACTAGAGGACCTAGCCCGTCGCGTGCTGCGAATGGCCCAAGCCACCTCTACTCGCATCAAGCTCTCTGCCGTTGGGAACCCCGTCGCTGCCGGCCGCCCCGCCGAAGCTATCGCCGCTGACTTGCGTGCCCGCCCCCACGATCTCGCCCAATGCGACCGGCAACCCTTGCTCCACCAGGACGAAGAACTCATCTTCGGCTACCTCGGTCACCTGTCCGACCTCTGCCGCTTCGACTGGGGTCTCTCGTGATTCCCAGCACGAGACCCGCGGCCGGCACCCCGCCCAGGCGCGGAGGACCGCCGGCGCTCGACGCAGACCAATCACCGCGAGCCCGGTTCCGGCCCTCACGCGAAGCCGAGGCGCGAATCCTCCTGCTCATCGACGCCTTCAGCCGCAAAGCCCGAGGTCAATCCCGACACCTCGAAGGCCGCGTCAAGCTAGCCAAGCTTGACTTCTTGCTCCGCTACCCGCGCCACCTACGCCGCGTTCTGCTTTCCCAGGGCGTCAGCGCTGACAAGATCGAGCAACTCGATCCCAACGAGGCGCCCCTCGATGCCCGCATGATGCGTTACCGCTACGGCCCATGGGACCCCTCCTACTACGCCGTCCTCGGATCCCTCATCGGCCGCGGCCTCGTCGTAGTGGCCCCCCTCGGCAACGGCTTCGGCTACCGCACCACCAACACCGGCGCGGACCTCGCAGCCAATCTACGCGCCGACGGCAGCTTCGACGACATCAACCAGCGCTTAGCCCTCCTACGCCGCCACCTCGACAAGTCCGGTAACACGCTCAAGAGTTACCTGTACGAACTGCCCGAAATTGCCGACGCTGCATGGCACGAGGATCTGACGTGAGCCGACCTACCACGACCCCGCCAGAACCGGAAACCGAGCTCCAACCGGTTCACCCACACCGCCTCGAACTACTGCAAGTAGATCTTGTAGGTGGTGGCCGTGAAGTCACCTTCAACGCAGGCCTCAACCATATCGTCGGCGACATCACCACAGGCAAGACCACCTTCATCCGCCTGATCCGAGCGCTGCTCGGCACCATGCCCAAGGACCTACCACCCGAAGTCGACTACGTCGACGCCATCCGTGGGCACGTCATGCTCGGCGACCGCGCATGGAAGATCTATCGACCCCGAACCACTACCAGTGACGCACTGGTCGAGATCAGCGAAGACGAGAACGAGCCAGGCCGTGAAGCCCTATCAGTACGGCTCCCCGTTGCCCGCTCGACTCACACCTACAGCACCTTTCTGCTCGACCGACTCAAAATTCCAGAGATCAGCGTTCCTCAAGCCCGAACTGACCCCACCGGTGTGCAGAGCCCGGTCACCATGACCGACTGGCTTGGATACTGCATCATCACTGGCGACGAACTCGACACTGAGGTCTTCGGGCACAAGCGCCACTTCCGCGACGTCAAACGCCGCTGGGTCTTCGAGATCGCCTACGGCTACTACGAACCCGAACTCGCCCGCCTCAACGCCCAGCTGCGCCACTTGCAACGACAGTTCGACTTCCTCGAACACGACGCTGAGGTCCGTGCCCACTTTCTCAAGGACACCCCCTTCGCGGACCTCGCCACCCTTGACTTGCAACTGGCGGCCAGCACGACAGAGCTCGACCACGTCATCGAACAACGCCGAGATCTCGGAAGTGCAGTAACCGACGTCCCGGGTGTCCGGCAAGCGCGAGAAGACCTGCTCGCCGCACGCAGCCGTCGTGCCGACATCGCAGATCGCATGTCTCGGCTCCAGGCGCAAATCAAGGACCTCAGCGACCTGGTCAGGCAACTGAATAGTCAGTCCGCCCGCCTCACTCGCGCTATCGTCGCCGGTGAGTGGCTTGTGGATTTCGACTTCGTGGTCTGTCCGCGTTGCGGCAACGATGTCGAACCAGCAAGGACCGATCCGCACCTGTGCTACCTATGCCTGCAACAGCCGCGGCCTGCACCCTCCGAAGCCGAGTTGCTGAGCGAGCAGGACCGCATCGCGAGTCAGATCACCGAAACCAACGAGGTCCTCGAAGGACGCCAGCACGCTCTGGGCAGATTGGCGTACGAGGCAACCCGGCTCGACCAGCTCATCGCCGAGCTGGCCGACGACCTCGACCAGCGGACCCAAGCCTTCGTTTCCGACCGCGCTGCACAGATCGAGCATCAAGCCACCCGGCAAGCTCAGCTCGAGGCCGACATCAAGCGTCTCCGTGAATACGCCGACCTCTTTCGACGGCACGAGCAACAACTTGCCAGCCGCGATGAGCTTGAAGCTCAGCAAGAAGATCTCAGGCTTCGCATCAGTGAGCGTGAACTATCTCGATACGATGCGGAAGAGAATGTTAAAGCCCTCGAGAAGCGGATGCTCGAGTACCTACAGCAACTGCGCATCCCAGACCTCGGCCAAGAACTTACGGTTAAAATCAACCGAAAAACGTACCTGCCCGAGGTCTCTGGCCGCAGCTTCGATGAACTATCCAGTCAAGGCCTCAAGACACTCGTCAACATCGCACACGCGCTCGCTCACCACACCGTCGCGATCGACCGAAATCTCCCATTGCCTGGGCTTCTCATTCTGGATGGGATTTCAGCGAACAGCGGACAAGAGGGCTTGAGCTTTGACCGCATTCGTGACGCCTACCGACTCCTCAGTAAGGTAGCGGCTGACGACTCATATCGAGGCGCACTACAAATCATCGCGGTTGACAATGAGCTCTCCCGCGAAATTATCGTTGAACTCGTTGAACGTGTTGCCCTTGAGCTCACCCAAGAGGATCGTCTTATCCGAACTCCGAATCCGTCACCAAAATCCGAGCCGGACGACGTCGAGCCGTGAGCGAGGGAGTCTCCGGGGCATAGATGGGGCACAAGACATCGTGAAACGTCGCAATCAGCGACGAACGACATGAGCCCAGGTGGGCTTGGCCAGGGTGCCGACCGTATTACCGCAGGTCAGGCGACCGCCCGTCTAAGTTCCGCTTCAACGTCTGACATTCGCGCCGGTTGACCAACCGTGTGACGACGGGTGCGGGCAATGCCGGACGTCCATGGATTCGGGTAGACCATTTGAGCAGCTCTTGGCCCAGCTTGTCGGCGGTTGATCGTTCCTTGACACGGAAGCGGTCGGTGCTGAGCTGCCCCTGTCGATCGTCGGCTTGGGAAGCTGCGGCCCACCCGAGGCCACGAGGATTGGCCACCCGCCTGACTGCGCGGGTGGCCGGGTGGAGCGGGCTGGTGGCTGCGGTGGTTATGCGTGTTCTGCGGCTTGCTGGATGGCCTTGATGGAGTCGTTGGGGTTGAGGGCGGCTTGTTGTAGTTGTTCGTAGGCGAGGACGAAGCGTTTGCTGTGTGGGGTTTCGACGTAGATGCGGCCGGCGAGGTTGTCGAGGTAGCCGACCTCCGGGTACGGGTCCGGCATCAGGAAGAGTTCGAAGGGTCCCCAGGCGCGGGCGGCGGTGTTGACGTCGGATCGGATGACCTGGATGTTGATCCGGGTTCGCTGGGCGAGGGCGGCGACGTGCGCGAGCTGTTCGCGCATCAGGTCGGGGTCGGGCGTCTTCACGTGGAGGGCGGCTTCGTCGATGACGACGTTGAGGCGGTTGGTGCGGGCCTCGAACGCCCGCTGCCGGGCGGTGAGCTTGTCCACGAGGCGGCCCTGGTGTTCGGTGCGCTTCTTCGTCCGCTCGCGCAGTTGGATCACGTGCGCGGTGTACGCCGGGGTTTGGAGCAGGTCGGGGAGCAGGTGGGTGGCGTAGATGTTGATGCTGGTGGCGTGTTCTTCGAGCCAGTCGTGGTCGACGTAGCCGCGGTTGTGGCGCTCATCGGCGTAGTCGAGATCCCACTCGCCGGTACGCCAGCACTCCTCGGATAGCTTCAGGATCCTCGCCCGGCGGTCGGGGTCGTCGACGCCGTAGATGTCGAGCAGGGCCATCACGTCGTCGCGTTTGAACGGCCATTCCGCCCGCTCGTACCTGGCGAGGGCCGAGTGGTCGCGGTTGAGGTACTCGGTGGCCTCCTTCAGGGTGACGCCGCGTTCGCGGCGTAGCTCGCGCATGAGATAGCCGAGCCACTGGGCGCGCAGGGTCTTGCGGACGGGTTCCTTGAACGGCACGGGGCGCCATCCTTCTTCGTTGGTGGAGCGCGAGGGTCGGGCTTGTGCTTGGAAGGCCGGACCGGCGGCGGGAGCGAGGCGTCCGGCGTCGCCGGCCCGGCTGGGTTCAACAAAAGCGGTTCGGATACGTGGAACCCATGGCGCACCTGGTGCAGGTGTGGAGCATCCGTGAGGCATCGGCCGTTGCGGCCTGCGTACCTGGCGGATGGCTGGCTATCGTGGGTGCCCCGACGCAATTCCCGGAAGGGTTCCAGCGATGGCGAGCAAGCGGGTCCGGTTCGCTCAACGCCGTAAGGCGGCGGGCTTCACCCAGGAGAAGCTCGCCGAGCGGTTGATGGTCGAGCGGTCCACGGTCGTGCGGTGGGAGAGTGGAGCGACCGAGCCGCAGCCGTGGATCCGGCCAGCCCTCGCCACCGCCCTGAGCGTGACCGCCGACGAGTTGCAGGCGCTTCTCGACGAGGTGGTGGTGGCGCCGGACGGGCCGGCGGAACGTATCAGCTACGTGCTGGCACACCCGTCGTCGGTGGACCTGGTGGCGGTCGCGTACCTGCGGGAACGGATCCGCGACCTCGACGCCTCGTACGACGGGTTACCGTCGACGGTGCTGCTCGGCCCGGCCGGGCAACTGCACGGCCAGGTGACCTATCTCCGCGCGCACGCCCCGAACAGCCGGGTCCGTCGGGCGTTGTTCGAGGTGGAGGCGGAATCAGCCACGTTCATGGGCCAACTCGTCTGGGACGTCAGCCAGCGCCGCGACCATCAGGCTCCGGTGACCTATCTCGACCAGGCGATCCACGCCGCCCGCCAGGTACGTGACCCGAACACCGAGGCCTACGCGGTGCTGCGCAAGAGCTTCGTCGCACTGTACGGCGAAACCGACCCCGGCAAGGGGCTCGCCCTCGCCGAGGAGGCAGCCGGGATCGCGGCGATGTGCAGCCCGTCGCTGACCGGACTGGCCCTGCTACACGTCGCCGAAGCCCGCGCGATGACCGGCGACCTCAATGCGTGCGAGAACACCCTGCGCAGGGCAGAGGCGCAGCTCGGTCGGGTCGACGACTGCGACATCGCCGCCGGGCACTACACCGTCACCGAGTTCAACCGGCTCGCCGGCTCCTGCTACCTGCACCTGAAGCTGCCCGGCCGGGCCGAACCCATCCTCGAACAGACCAGCACCGCCCTGGCCGGGAAAAAGAAGAGCCAGGCCATCGCCCTGGCAAACCTCACCCTTGCCCTGATCCGGCAACAGAAACTCGACCAGGCCCAGGCCACCATGCACGACACGATCGACGCCGTCGAGGTGACCCGAGGCGGCGGCGGTCTCAACCTGGCCTTCGCCGCCGGACGCGAACTACGACCGTGGCGCACCGAACCATGGGTCCAGGACATCAACGACCGGCTACTTGGCCTGTTGGCTCCAAACTGAGATACAAGTAGGTCGTGGCGAACCTCGACCAGGCCAAGACCATCATCCGCGACACCGTATGGCGACGCCTCCTCGACTCAGGCGTCGTACCCGCCGACTCGTACGGCAAGATCCCCTCATTCGACGGCGCCGACGCCACCGCACACCGCCTCGCCGAAACCGACTTCTGGCAGCAGGCGACCACCGTCAAGGCAAACCCGGACCACGCCCAACTACCGGTACGCATCCAGGCCCTCAACGACGGCAAGCTCCTCTACATGGCGGTGCCGAGAATGGCCACCCCGCAACCCTTCTACAACCTCGACCCCGCAACCCTCGACCTGCCCGCCGAACAGGCAGCCGACAAGGACAGCGCCGCCAAGGTCGCCCGCTACGTCGGTGTCGACGAGATGCGACCGATAGACGTCGTGGTCTGCGGCAGCGTCGCGGTCAACCGCACCGGAACCCGCATCGGCAAAGGCGCCGGCTACTCCGACCTCGAAGTCGCCCTCCTCATCGAAGCCGGCCTCGTCACCGACCACACCATCATCGTCGCCCCCGTACACCCGCTCCAGATCATCGACGACGACATCCCCGAAACGGGGCACGACTTCTCCGTCGATTACATCATCACCCCCGACCAGGTGATCCCCTGCCCCGACCGGCGCCGACCGTCAGGCATCGTCTGGGGGGACCTGACCCCCGACAAGATCGACGCCATCCCCGTACTCAAAGCCCGACAGCCGTAGACCGCAGAACAGCAGCGGAGTACGGCAACGTCAGCAACCGAACCGCACCTTGAGCGACCGCAGCACACCGGCTGACCTCGTACGGAACCGAATTGGACCGGCCTACCGCCAGTCGACTCAAACGTCTGAAGCCGTGCAGCCTCGTCTCGCCATCGGTCACCGCCGAATGTGAGACAGCGCCTCCAGCGGAACAGGCCCTTTCCGACACCCGTTCCGGTGGTGCTCAATTGTGGGTAGGTTGACTTCGTTTGCGGCCACGAGGGCTTCGTCAGGTGGCCGGTCTTGGGTGACGCTGAGCGGACCGGGGAGGCCCTTCGCATGAAGATCATTGCGTTGTCCTGCACGCAGAGGCGTCTCCCGTCGCTGACCGACGCGCTGCTCGAGGCGGCGATCACCGGCGTCGTCCGGGAGGTCGGTGACGCGGAGATCCAGCGGATTCGGTTGATCGACCATCGCATCGAGATGTGCGAAGGCGAGGACACCTGCCTTGATCCGGAGGTGGGCCGGTGCACGCTCGACGACGACTTCGCGCATGTCGTCGATCTGGCCGAGGGCGCGCAGGCGATGCTGCTCGCCATGCCGGTCTACGCGGGGAACGTACCCGCGGTGTTGAAGATCTTCCAGGAACGCTTGAAGAGCTTCATGAACGCCCGGCAACGCCCGTTCGGCAACCTGCTGGTGGGGACGATCGTGCATTCGCGCACGATGCTGACCGAGCCCGCCCTGGCATCGTTGTTCCCGTGGTACCTGCGCCTACGGAACAGGAACGTGGCGTCGGCGTGCTTCAGCCAGAACGATCACCAGGACCTGACCCGCACCGCGGCGCTCGACCTGTGTGTGGCCGTGGGCCGGCAACTCGGCATGACGCTCGACGTCAGCCGGTCGCCGGCCGTCGACCGCACGGCACTGCCGGTGGTTCAATCGCCGGATCGCCCGCGGTGCGGTGATCCGGCGGTGTCCTCTCCTTCCGCGTGAGGAGATTCCGCGCGCCAGGTGCACCCGTCGCCCGCCTGTTCGCAGGACACCGTGACGTCCGTTTCCACGTAGCGGGAGGCGATGGCGGTGTTGAGTTCCTGGCAGTACGGGCACGGTGACGAGAAGGTCAGTACGACGCCGGCGCGGGCGGCCTGTTTGCGGTATCGGAGGATCCCACAGTCGGCGTTGCGTAGGACGGTGCCCGAGGGCTGGGGCTCACTGGTCACGGCCGAGTCGTACAGCAACAGTTGACGCTGCAGCCGGGTCATGAAGTGATCGGTGGCGGACACCCCGGCGGGCCGTTGTGCTTGCAGCAACTCCGCGGTGATGCGGGAGTTTGCCTGGATCCACGCGGCCAGGCCTTCTTCGCCGTGCTCTCCGAGGATGAACTCCTCTGCGGCCGCCTGGGCCTCGAAGAACCGTTGGCGCCACAGGTCGACCTTCTCGGCGGGGGCGAGGGAAGGCGGGTCACCGGTCATGGTCCGCCTCCTTCCCGGTGGCTCCGTCCAACTCGGCGAAGACCTCCTGAGCGACGCGCAGCCCGTTGTTGGTGACCGGCCAGCCGCCGTAGTAGGCGAGCTGAATGATGACTTCGACGATCTTCTCTCGCGACATCCCGAGGTGCAGGGCGGCACCGATGTGGCCGCGCAACTCCCAATCGGTCCGTGCCAGCGCGACCGCGGTCAGCGCGACCAGTTCGCGCTCCTCGACGCTCAGGTGCGGGCGGGTCCAGATCTCGCCGAACAGGTGGTCGACGGTGATCTGCAGGAACTCCGGGTAGGAACCCGGGCGCGGTTCGCGGCCGAAGACCTGCTGGAACATGGCCTCACCCCGCTCACGCCGGGCAGACGGCTGATTCATTGATCAACTCCTTGGTGTTGGCCGAACAGTTGTCAACGTCCACGACGCCACGAAGGCGACGACCAGCAGCACGGCGCCGCTGCCGAAGGCGGCCGGAACACTCACCCGCTCGGCGATGAGCCCGACGGCGACCGGTCCGACTACGGCGCCGACATCGGTGCACATCGAGAAGACGGCGACGCCACTGCCGGTCCGGCCGGCGACGACGTCACCGATCAGCGCGGCCGGTGCGGCGTTGAGCAGCGCTGATCCCGCCGCGTACACACTGAGCAGGACGACGAGCCAGGCGTAGCTGTCCACGAACATCAGGGCTGTGATCGCCGCCGCCGCCACACCGGTGCCGGCGATCATGGCGAACCGGCGCCCGGCCCGATCGACGACCCGGCCGGCCGGCATGATCAGCAGCGCCTGAACGACGGCGGATATCGTGAACGCCCACCCGACCCACGCCACGTCGTATCGCCATGCCACGACCACCGTGGGGACCAGTGCGCTGCGTAGCCCGAACAAGACCCATCCCTGCGCCAACGCCGCGAGGCAGGCCACCACGTAGCGTCGATCCCGCAACAGGACCGGTAGCCGGACCACGTCACGGCCGGGCTCCGCGCCGGCGGTTCGGCCGGTGCGTAGCACCGCCAGTGTCAGCCCCGCGGCGGCCAGCAACAGCACCGCGTACGCCACGAACGGCGCGGACAGGGCGATCAGCGCGAGGAGCCCGCCCAGTGCGGGTCCACAGATCCCGCCGAGCAGGAAGCCCGCTTCGAACACGGCGCTGGCCCGGCCCCGCTGGTCGGCCGGCGCGATCGCCAGGAGTGTCGCCAGCGCGGACACCGAGAACAGCACCGAGCCGACGCCGCCGAGGCCGCGGAACACGAGCAGCTGCCCGTAGGACGCGGCGAACGCCGTCAGGGCCGAGGAGACCGCACAGAGCAGCAGGCCGGCGACCAGGACCCGCCGCTCCCCGAAACGAACTCCGAGCCGGCCGCAGAACGGACTGGTGACCAGCCGCATCAACGCGAACAGGGCGACGAGCACTCCGATCTGGGTGGGTCCGGCCCCGAACGTCGCCGCGTACACCGGAAGCACCGGGAGCACCAGTCCCAGGCCCAGCATGACGCAGCCACCGACGACACTGAGGACGTAGACCTCGCGAGGGAGACCCGGCTGGGCGGCGGCAACGGATGGGACGCTGCCAGTGCCGGCCCTCGTCACTGTCCGGTCACAGGATGATGCTGAGCTTCGCGTGCTCGTACAACGTCTCGTGGTCGAGCACCACGACCCGTTTCCGGACCCGGAACGACCCGCCCTCGACGACGAGCTCGAACCGGTATTTTCCGACGTAGGCGTCAGTGCGTCCGTGCCCGAACCGGTACACGATGACATTCGCCGCCACGTCGAGGTGCGTGCCCCGATCGGTCAGGATCTCCACGTTGCTGATCATCCGATTGGTCCGCGACCGAGGGTTCTCGCACCACACCTCACCGTTGAGGATCTGTTCGATCCGCTGGCGTAGCCGGGCGGCATCGTCGTCGATGAGCCCGAGCGCATCGGCCGTCTCGCCACGGACGTCGGTGGCCGGCACCGAGTAGCGGATGTCGTCGGTCAGCATCTCGTCGTACCACTCGCGCAGGCGCCACTCGTCGAGCAGCCGCGCCTCACGGAAAAGGAACTGGCTCACCCGGTGCCACAACCGCACCTGGGCCGCTTCGTCGATCGTCAGCTCGGTGGTCATCGGGGTTCTGCCCCTTGCATCTCGGCCCGGTGGGCGACCTCGAGGTGACCGTCGTCGCCGTGCATCAGCCGGTCCCACTGCCGCCAGAACTCGCGGGCGGGAAGCTCGTCGGTCGTCTCCGGGACCTCCTTGTCCATACCGCGTGACAGATCCGAGTAGCGGACCGTGCGGTTGAGATAACCCCGCTGGCACGACTCGACGATCTCGATGTCGTCGGGGGTGGCGAAGCCGGCGGGGCCGAGGAACGTCAGGTAGTGACTCTTGCGGAGTTCCCGGATGTCCGGATCCTCGTCCTTGGGGGCCAGGGCGACCGAGGTGATGGCCATCTGGCCCGCGCCGACCGGGTCGATCTTGCGGATCGTGATCGCGATCGCGTCGATGATCATCAGGTTGGGGAAGATCAGCAGCGCACGATTGGTGCCGGTGATCCGTTCGGCGCGCTCGGCGCCGAACCGGTCGACGAACCGGGCGGCCGTCGCCTCGATCCGCGGCCGGACCTCGGCGCCGAACATCGGCGTCCAGTAGGCGAGCGGGCGGGCTGCCGCCGGTGGCAGCTCGTTGGCGCCATGGCCCAGTCCGAGGGCACGGCCGAAGCCGCCTCGTCGTCGTGGCGGCACCGACCCCAGCGACTCCATGTAGCTGACGTAACGCTTGTGCAGGGCCCGGAAGTGGTAGATGTCGACGCTGTTCTCCATCATGAGCTTCCAGTTGGCCCGAGCCCCGTGGAGTTGCGCACCTTGGATCACCTCCATCCCGACCTCGGACTGGTCGTCGATCAGGTCGAGGTACTCCGTCGCACCCGCCAGGTATTCGGGCAGGGTGCGCGGCTGCTCCGGATCGAAGGTGGCGAACACGAAACCGCGGTAACTGTCACTACGGTGCTGCGCCAGGCCGAAGTCCGCCTTGCGGAAACCCGGCCCGTATCCGTCCGGGATCGGGACCCCGACCAGGTCGCCCTGGTTGGAGAACGTCCAGTCGTGGTACGGGCAGCGGAACGATCTGGCCTGCCCGGCCGGCTGCGAGCAGATGAGGGCGCCGCGGTGGGTGCAGCTGTTCGCGAACACCCGGATCACCCCGTCGGACCCGCGTGCCATGACCACCGGGCGCCCGCCGACGTCGCGTGCCACGTAGGAGCCCGGCCCGGGCACCTCCGAATCGTGCCCGACGTACAACCAGCAGCGATCGAAGATCCGGGTCATCTCCTGTGCGGCCAGGTCGTCGTTGGTGTAGGCGCGGCGATCCACCCGGAACGAGAGACGCTCGAGATCATCGATCACGATCGGGTCGCCCACCGGCCGCTGCAGGTCGATCGTCACTGCTCTCCCTTTCGCTGTAGCGTCTCGACCGTGCCGATGACCAGCTCGGCCGTGCGCACCGCGGAATCGCCGCACTCCGGCTGTGCGGCGCGCAGCCGGGCCCGGTAGTCCCGGGCGGGATCGAGCAGATCGGTGACAGCGTCAGCGACCGCCTGCTCGGTGACGCCGGCCGGTTCCAACGCCGTTCCGAAGCCCGCGCTGGCCACGAAGTGCGCCTGGACGGGCTGATCCACAGCCAGCGGGATCACCAGCATCGGTGTCGCCGCCCGGATCGACTCCGCCACGGAGTTGTATCCACCGTGGGTGATGAACACGTCGGCGCGCTCGAGCACCTCACGTTGCGGCAGGTACGGGGCGGTGAGCACTTCGTCGGGTAGCGCGAGCTCCTCGGCGAGGTCTCCTACCGCGGCGATCACCTGTGCACCGGCCGCCGCCGCCCCGGCGATCACCGTGCGCAGCAGGTCCGGCCGCCGGTAGAAGATCGTGCCGAAGGAGACGTACACCACCGGGCGGTCGGGGTCGATCCGATCCAGGCCCGAGAAGGCGACCTCGTCGCCGCGGGTCCCCGCCGCACCCGGCAACCCGACCAGCTGCACACCGTCGTCGGTGACCCCGTCGTCCCCGACGAGAGCGGGAATCGTCGGCATCAGATTGAGAATCGGCGAACGCGCCGAGTGGGTCCGGGTCGACCACAACACCCCGTGCCTGGTCAGATAGTCGCCGACCTGCTCGTCGTACGGCCAGCGACCTCGTCGATGCTCGCTCGGGCATACGCCACCCAGGTTGGCCCAGATCATCCCGTACGGCACGCCGGACGCCTGTGTGCCGACCATCGCCGACGCCGTGACCGGCAGCGAATCGACGAGCACGAAGTCCGGCTCCGTCGCACGGATCGCATCGGCTGTCTGGTCCGCCACCGGCGACGACTGGAGCATCGGGCCGATCTTCGCCGGGTCGCCGCTCCACGGCGCCATCTCGACCTGCCCGACCGCATGGACCTGCGCCTTGCCCAAGGCCTGGCGACGCTGCTCGTCGAGCGCGCCACCGTCCGCGGACAACAGCAGCAGCGCGACCTCGCTGCCGGCGGTTTGGAGCGCATTGACCACCGGAACATACGGGTTCAGGTGACCATGCTGAGTCGTGGTGAGGAGGGCGACGCGCATCAGATCTCCGATCCATCGAAAGGATGCCGACCAGGCCGAAGAACCTCGCCCCCGGACAGGCGAAAACGCCCGGTAGGCGAAAGGGACCGTCGACGTCCGGGTACTGCTACGAGGCTTTACGTATTCCCCACCATCGCTGATGGACACATCGATCGACGTTGCTCGAAACAACCTCGAAATAATCGACTCACCGTCGAACAGGTCGGGTTCACCGCCTGCCCCCAGGCAGTTTCGTAAAGCCTGCCGGGATGTGCAATCGTTGTCAATGTCTTGCGGCTGCCAGCTACCACCACTCCGCTCGACACAACTTCGACCAGGCTCGGGACCGCCTCCCGAACAGCACTTCTCTGTGTCAAGGCCTTGGCAGCAAAGAGATCTACGGCCGAACCGGGCGGGCGCCGGCGAGGAAGGAATGTGGACGCTCGCCCGAGGTTCGAGGTCGAGCGGTCGACAGGGCGTACGTCGAGAGCCGCAAGGTCAGGCCGTATCCAGGCCGTCAGGGATGGGGCAAGAGGAACGAACGTCGATCACCGATGGTCAATGAGCTGTCAGCTTTGGCGGCATCTTGTCCGTGTTAATCGACTATGCCCTCTCCTTGGCTGATGCGGCACCAAGTGTCGACCGGGGCCGCTTCTTCCGAAGGGTATGTGTGGGTGGAAAAGGGCGTTTGGGTGCCGGCTCCAAAGTGGTGGGAGACAATGCCCGACGATCTCGACCGTCTACCTTGTCCAGGCCGGTTTCTCCTGGCCCGAACCGCCGCCCGTTCGTGGCCGCCCGGACAAACGGCCGCTTCGCTCCCCACCGGCCCGGCGGGGCGAGGGCTGGGCGGACTGCGGTCAGTTGGTGTTCGACCACTGCCGGCTGGAGAGCACGAGCCGGTACCCGTCCGGATCCCGGACCGTGACGCCAAAGCGGTCCCAGTACGCTCCCTGCGAGACGACGCTGCCACCGGCCTGCTCCAGCCGTGCCACCAGGGCCTCGTCGACGGGGGCGCCCAGATAGAGCACGAGCAGATCCTCGCTGGTGGGTGCCGGCCTCGTCGTGAGGTTGGGGTCACCGACCAGCTCCAGATGCCACGCCGCGTGGCGCCATCCGAGGATGACGAGGTCGTGCTCCTCCGGACCGTTCGCGGCGATCCGGTGCAGCAGGTCGAGGCCGAGGCCGTGTACGTAGAAGCGCTCCGCGGCCGCGAGGTCGGTGCACGGGCGGGCGATACGGACCGCCACCTCGTTGATCACTAGGTCTCCTCCCTCTGCTTCCTGCCGGAGCGGTAGGCGGTGGAGCGGTGCCGATTGCCCGGAGGTCAGGGGTTCTTGCGCGGGTGGACGTCCGCTCCCGGAGCGCGGATCAGGGCGATCCGCCGGACGTCCGGGGAGACCGGCGACGCCCGTCAGCTGGTCAGGCGCAGTGGCGAGCGGTCGCGCCACACGGCCGCGACCTCGTCGAGCGAGAGGCCGAGCACCTCGCTCAGGGCCGCGATCGTGCCGAAGGCCGGCGACGGCAGCCGTCCCGTCTCGATCTTGCGCAGGGTTTCCGGTGAGATCCCGGCGGCGAGGGCGACCTCGTTGAGTCCGGCCGCGCCGCGCGCCCGGCGCAGCAGCGAGCCGAGCCGTCGGCCGGCTTCGATCTGCTCGGGTGTCAGCGGGTTGCGAACCACGACGTCACTGTACCTCTGCGGGTCGGAGGGGGCGGTTGCGTGCCACGGGCGGACCATGGTTCGGTATTATAATACCGACAGGTCGCCAGAGGAGAGCTTCATGATCCATGTAAAGAGCCCGCAGGAGATCGAGCAGATGCGTCCGGCGGGACAGTTCGTCGCGCAGACCCTGGCCGACCTCCGCGGCCGGGCCGCCGTCGGGGTCAACCTGATGGACCTCGAACACCACGCCCGCAAGCTGATCCGCGAGCGGGGCGCGACCTCCTGCTACTGGGACTACGCCCCGTCGTTCGGCAACGGCCCGTTCCGGCACGTCGTCTGCCTGTCGGTGAACGACGCCGTACTGCACGGGCTGCCCAAGAAGTACACGCTGCGCGACGGTGACCTGCTCAGCATCGACTTCGCCGTCTCGGTCGACGGGTGGGTCGGCGACGCCGCCGTCAGCCTCGTCGTCGGCACCCCGGCCGACGAGGATCTACGGCTCATCCGGGCCACCGAGGAGGCCCTCGAGGCCGGCATCGCCGCCGCGCAGCCGGACAACCGCATCGGCGACGTCTCCGCCGCCGTCGCCGCGGTCGCGGCCCGCTACGGCTATCCGGTCAACAACGAGTTCGGCGGCCACGGCGTCGGCCGGACCATGCACGAGGGGCCGCACGTCTCCAACACCGGCCGGGCCGGCCGCGGCTACCGGATCCGGCCCGGGCTGGTCTTCTCGATCGAGCCGTGGTTCGCCCGCACCACCGACCGCGTCGTGTACGACCCGGACGGCTGGACCATCCGGTCGGCGGACGGGTCGCGTACGGCCCACTCCGAACACACCATCGCGATCACCGAGGACGGACCGGTCGTCCTGACCCGGCTCGCCGACGCGGCAGCGCCGGCACCCGGGGCGGCGGCATCCGAGGCGGCGGCCCGGGGATAGCCGCCGTCAGCCGTCCGGGGCGAGCAGCCGCCGGACCTCGCCCGCCGCCGGGTGGCCGGGCGCGGCGTCGAGAAACCGCCGCAGGGTCTCCGGTGCCCGGTCCGGGCTGGTCTCCCGCTGGGCCAGGCCGAGCACGAGCAGCGCGTCGGGCAGGCCGGGTGTGCCGGCCAGCACCCGCCGGGCCTCCTGCTCGGCGTCGGCCGGGGCGCCGGCGCGTATCAGGGTGAAGGCCAGCCGCAGCCGGACGTCCACGTCCGGGCGCGTCTCCAGCGCCTGCCGGTACATCCGCGCGGCGTCGGCGTACCGGCCCTGCTGCTCCAGGTCACGCGCCAGCAGCACGGCGACGGCGGCCGGGTCCGGTGGACCGCCGTCGCCGGCCGGCCGGCCGACCTGGGCCGCGCCGAACGCGACCGCGCCGACCATGGCGACCAGGCCGACGGCACCGAGCCGCCAGGCGGTCCGGCGACCCGGCCCGCCGGCCGGCCCGACCGGTACGCCCGTCCGGCGCCCGGCCGGTCGCAGGGTGCGTACGGCCGCGTAGCCGCTGCCCAGCAGCACCAGCGCCGGTACGCCCCACAGCAGCACCCCCGGCCCGCTCAGCGGCGGGTCGGCGAGCACGTCGTCGCCGTAGCGTTCGGTGAACCAGTGCCGGATCTCGTCCGGGCTCCGTCCCTGCGCGAGCTGGTCGGCGACCACCTGCCGCATCGCGGCGGCGACCGGCGAACTGGAGTCGGCGACCGACTCGCCCTGGCACGAGGGGCACCGCAGGCCGGCCGCGATCGACCGGGCCGGGTCGTCGCCGGCGGCAGCCGACCGGAACAGTGCCACGCCGGCTGCGACGGTCAGCAGCACCAGGACCGCGACGCCGAGGGCGCGGCGCCGGTTCATCCGGCCAGCAGCGGCCCGACCCGCTGCTCCAGCCACTGCCGGGTCACCTCGCCCCGGCGCCGGTCGACGATCCGGCCGTCGCGGTCCACCACGAACGTCTCCGGTACGCCCCGGGCACCCCAGCCGACGGCGAGCGTGCCGTCGGGGTCCGGGAGCACCGTCATCGACTCGGCGCCGGTCTCCGCCAGCAGCGCCCGTACGGCCGCGGTGCCGTCCTTGACGTTGATCCCGACCAGTTGCACGCCCTGCGCCGACCAGCGCTGCGAGACGTCGACCAGCAGCGGCAGCTCGCGCCGGCACGGCCCGCACCACGAGGCGAAGACGTTGACCAGCACCACCCGGCCCCGGGCGTCGGCCAGGTCGAACTGGCCGCCGTCGAGGGTCGGGCCGGCCAGCGCGGGGGCGGGTGCGCCCGGGGCCGCGCCGGCCGCCGCGTCCGGTGCCGAGCCCGCCGCCCGGTGCAGCCCGACCGCCAGGACGATGCCGAGTACGGCGGTCAGCAGCAGGGCCAGCACCGGCGCCGGCCGCCGGAGCAGGGACACCAGGGCGCGCCCGGTCACACCGGGGTCCGTTCGGCGGGGGCGGCGTCGACCGCCGTACGGCGATCCGGTGGCCGCCGGACGCCGGGCCGGCGGCGTACGGCACCGGCCATCGCCACCGCGCCCCCGGCCGTGGTCAGCAGCCCGCCGGCCCAGAGCAGGCCGACGAGCGGGTTGACGGCGAGCCGTACGGTCGCGCTCGTGCTGTCGGCGGCGACCGCGATGAGCGTGACGTAGCTGTCCCGCAGCGGGTCGGACACCACCTCGGGGACGGTGACGGCGGTGTCCCGGCCCGGGTAGTAGCGCAGGGTCGGGCTGGCCGTGCGCTCGTGGCCGGCGGCCGTGACGAGCCGCAGGCGGGCGTCGACCGACATGACCCCGGGGTCGGCGTCGCGCCGGATCTCGACGAGCCGCACCGACGTGGCGCCGAGCCGCAGCGTCTCGCCGACCCGCAGCTCGCGTTCGACGCTGTCGCCGTAGGCGGCCGAGCCGGCCACCCCGAGCGCGACGACGGCGATGCCGGCGTGCGCGAGCAGCCCGCCGAGGCCGGCGGCCCGGGGCCGGCGGCGAACCCGCCGCGCGAACTGGCCGGCGAGCCCGGTGAGGACGAACGCGGCGGCGGCGAAGGCGGCCAGCGCGGGCAGGCCGGGCCGGCTGAGCGTGCCGGCGACGGCGACGGTGGCCAGCGCCGCCCCGGCCGGCACCGCCAGCCGCCGGTACGCCCCGCGGCCGGCCGACCGCAGCACCGGCGCCACTCCCATCACCAGCAGCAGCACGACGGCCAGCGGTACGGCGGTGCGGTGGTAGTACGCCGGCCCGACCGCCGTCCGTGGCCCGCCGAGCGCGTCGGAGAGCAGTGGGAAGACGGTGCCGATCAGCACCATCGCGGTGACGGTGAGCAGGATGACGGCGTTCGCCAGCAGCGCCGTACCCGTCGACAGCGCGGCGGTGCGGCCGCGCGCCGGCCGGGTGCCGCCGCGCAGTCCGAAGAGGACGGTCGGTACGACGACCGCGAGCAGGACGGCGCCGAGCAGCATCGGCCCGAGCGGGGAGTCGGTGAACGCGTGGACGCTGGCGACCGCGCCCGACCGGGTCAGGAAGGTGCCGAGCAGGACGAGCGCGAAGCTGGCGCAGGCCAGCAGTACGTTCCAGGTGGGGCGGGCGGCGGACCGCCCGAACGAGGTGTGCAGGAACGCGGTCGCGGTCAGCCACGGCAGCAGCGAGGCGTTCTCGACCGGGTCCCACACCCAGTAGCCGCCCCAGCCCAGCACCGTGTACGACCACCAGGCGCCGAGCCCGATGCCGGCGGTCAGCGCCGCCCAGGCGAACAGCGTCCACGGCCGGACGATCCGCGCCCAGTCGTGCGCCGTACGGCCGGTGATCAGCGCCGCGACCGCGAACCCGAACGGCACCACCAGGCCGATGTAGCCGGCGTAGAGCAGCGGCGGGTGCAGGCCCATCGCCGGGTGTTGTTGCAGCAGCGGGTTCGGGCCGGGACCGTCGGGCGGGACCGGGAACACCTCGCCGAAGGGGTTCGCCGCGAAGTGCGTCAACGCGAAGAAGAACGTGCCGGCCGCGCTGACCACCACCATCGCGTACGCGTGCAGCCGGGGCGGGTGGCGGTGGGCGTACCGGGACAACCACCACGTGTATCCACAGTGGATCAGCAGCCACAGCAGCAGCGACCCCTCCAGGCCGGCCCACAGGCCGGTGACGGTGTAGTAGAGCGGCACGTCCCGGCCGCCGTTCTCGGCGACGAACCGCACGCTGAAGTCGTGCCGCAGCAGCGCCCACTCCAGCAGCGCGCAGCCGGCCACCGCGGCGGCCAGCGTCGCCGTGGTCGCGAACCGGGCCGGGCGGCTCGACCCGCCGAACAGCGCGGTACGCAGCCAGAGCAGGGTGGACAGGGTGGCCGCGAGCATTCCGCCGGCGAGGACTCCGGTGCCGGCCTCAGCGAGCACCGCCGGCCCTCTCCGGCCCGGACGGCGGCGCGGGGGAGGGGCCGTACTCGTTGCCGTGCTGCACGACCACCCGGTCGGACTCGAACACCCCGCCGGCCGAGAGCCGGCCCTCGACGATCGCCCCCTGCCCCTCGCGGAACGTCTCCGGGGGCATGCCGCGCTGCGTCACCGTGATCTCGTGCCCGTCGCCGCCGAGCCGGAACGTGACCAGGTCGCCGTCGTGCCGCACCGACCCGGGCACGACCTCGCCGCCCAGCCGGGTCGGCCGCCGTCCCGCCTCGGGGTCGTCGAGCACCTCGCCCGGGGTGCGGTAGTAGGTGAGGGTGTCCTGCAACGCGCTGGTGACCAGTAGTCCGCCGGCGGCGAGGAGCACCGCCACGACGGCGATCCGGCCGATCCGCGGCCGGTTCATCCGGCGCCGACCGGCGTGCGGTCGGCCACCGGTAGCGCGGCGAGCCGGCGTTCGAGCACGACCACCCGGTGGACCAGGACGCAGAACGCCCAGGCCGTGGCGGCGGCGACCGCCAGCAGCAGCGCCGCGCCCATCCGCGGGTCGATCGGCGGGCGTTCCGGGGCGAGCACCGTCGCCGGCTGGTGCAGCGAACGCCACCAGACCACGGAGAAGTGCACGACCGGCACCAGCAGGAAGCCGGCGATGCCGGCGTACGCCGCCGGCCGGGCGACCCGGTGGTCGGCGCCGTCCGGTCCGCCGGCCCGCTCCGCGAGCAGGCGCCGCAGCGCGAGGTAGCCGGCGTACGCCAGCAGCAGCAGTGCGGTGCTGACCAGCCGGGGGTCCCACGCCCACCAGGTGCCCCACACCAGTTGGCCCCAGAGCGCGCCGGTGCCGATCGCGGCGGCCGTCAGCACCACGCCGATCTCGGCGGCGGACCGGGCGAACCGGTCCCACCGCAGGTCACCGCCGACCAGGTACGCCCCGCCGGCCAGCAGGACGACGGTGAACGCGGCGTACGCCACCCAGGCGGCCGGCACGTGCAGGTACATCAGCCGCTGTGCCGGTCCCTGCAACCCGTCGACGGGCGCCACCACGATCCCGGTCACCGCCGCGGCGGCGGAGAGTCCACAAGCGAGCCACACCGCCGTACGGCGGCCGGCCCGGCCGGTGTCCGACAGGAGGTTCATGCCGGGCCTTCTCATGATCTTCCCTGTCCGCGCCGCCGCCCCGGCACTCGTACCCGATGGATCCGTCGCCTCGTACCTTAGGGCGATTCATTAGGCCAAACCGTTTATCCGCCATATCAGGACGCAAAGTGGCGGTACTGGCTACTGTCCGTGCTGGTGGACACGACCGAGGCAGCACGCAGACCCCGAACCGGGCCGGACCGCCGGCGCCGGACGGGGCGGGCGGCAACGGTGGTGACCCTCGTCCCGCTCGCCGGCTGTGCGGGGCAGGCGCCCTCGGCACTCGATCCGGCCGGCGCCGGGGCGCAGCGCGTCGAGGGCCTGTGGTGGCTGCTGTTCTGGATCTCCGTGGTCGTCTTCGTCGAGGTCATGGCGCTGCTCGCCTGGGCGCTGATCTTCCGCCGGGGCAACCGGACCCGGGTCCGGCACGGCCAGCCGCTGCGGTTCGTCACGATCGCCGGTGCCGGACTGCCGCTGGTGATCCTGGTCGCCGTGTACGGCGTCAGCCTGCGCGACCTCGCCGCACTCGGCACCGACCCCGGCCGCGACGCCCCGACGGTCGAGGTGACCGGACACCAGTGGTGGTGGGAGGTGCGCTACGAGGGCGTCGCCGGCGCCACCGCCAACGAGATGCACATCCCGGTCGGCGAGCGGGTCCGGGTCCGGCTGCGCACCGCCGACGTACTGCACAGCTTCTGGGTCCCGCAGTTGATGCCGAAGACCGACCTGATCGCCGGCGAGACCCGCGAGACCTGGCTGCACGCCGACCGGGCCGGGCAGTACCGGGGGCAGTGCGCCGAGTACTGCGGGTTGCAGCACGCTCACATGGCCCTCATGGTCATCGCGGTGCCCCGGCCCGAGTTCGACGCCCGGCTGGCCCGGCTGGCGGCACCCGCCCGGGCGCCGAGCACCGACGCCGAACGGCGCGGGCAGCAGGCCTTCGTCCAGGGCACCTGCGCGGCCTGCCACACCGTACGCGGCACCGGCGCCGAGGGCCGGGTCGGTCCCGACCTGTCCGACGTCGGCTCCCGCTGGAGCATCGGCGCCGGCGCCGTCCCGAACGACGCCGGCCACCTCGGCGGCTGGATCGCCAACCCGCAGACGGTCAAGCCCGGCAACAAGATGCCGCCGCAACCGGTCGACGCCGCGCGACTGCCCGACCTCATCGCCTACCTGCGGTCCCTGGGCTGACCATGTCGATAGTGGACACACCGGCGCCGGGCGCCGACCGGGCGGACCTCGACCGCCTCGAGGCGAACTGGGCCGAGCGACCGTCGCTGCGGTCCTTCCTCACCACCGTCGACCACAAGCGGATCGGCCGCCGCTACCTGGTGACCGCCGCCGTGTTCTTCGCGCTGGCCGGCATCAGCGCCCTGCTGATGCGTACGCAACTCGCCAACCCGGGCGGCGACCTGCTGTCGCCGGAGCAGTACAACCAGCTCTTCACCATGCACGGCACGGCGATGATCTTCCTGTTCGCCACCCCGATGCTGTTCGGCTTCGGCAACTTCCTCGTCCCGCTGATGATCGGCTCCCGGGACATGGCCTTCCCGAGGCTGAACGCCTTCGGCTACTGGGTCTTCCTCTTCGCCGGCATCTTCATGTGGGCGAGCCTGCCGTTCGGCGCCGCCCCCAACGGCGGCTGGTTCGCGTACGTGCCGCTCACCGGCGGGCAGGCGACCCCCGGCCTGCACCTCGACGTCTACGCCCTCGGCCTGCTCTTCCTCGGCGTCTCGACCACCGCCGGCGCGATCAACTTCATCGTCACCGCGCTGAAGATGCGCGCCCCCGGCATGTCGCTCAACCGGCTGCCGCTGTTCGTCTGGGCGATCGTGGCCACCGCCTTCATGGTCATCTTCGCGCTGCCGGCGCTGAACCTCGACAACGCCATGCTCTTCCTCGACCGCCGCTTCGGCGCCGGCTTCTTCGACCCGGCCGCCGGCGGCAACGTGCTGCTCTGGCAGCACCTGTTCTGGATCTTCGGCCACCCGGACGTCTACATCATCGTCATGCCCGGCCTGGGCATCGTCTCCGCCGTCCTGCCCGCCTTCACCCGCCGTGGCGTGGTCGGCTACCCGCTGGTCGTCCTCGCCATCGTCGCGATCGCGATCATCTCGTTCGGCGTCTGGGCGCACCACATGTTCGCCGTCGGGCTGCCCCAGGTGTCGTACGGCTTCTTCAGCGCCGCCAGCAGCATCATCACCATCCCGTCCGGCATCCAGATCTTCGCCTGGCTGGCCACCATGCTGCTCGGCCGGCTGGTGCTGCGGACCCCGCTGCTGTTCGTGATCGGGTTCATCATCACCTTCGTGCTCGGCGGCGTCACCGGCGCCATGTTCGCGCTGACCGCCTTCGACCAGCAGGTCACCGACTCCTACTTCGTCGTGGCGCACTTCCACTACGTCCTCGTCGGCGGCGCGGTCTTCCCGATCCTCGCCGGCATCTACCACTGGCTGCCGAAGATCACCGGCCGGATGTACGCCGAACGGCTCGGCCGCTGGGCGTTCTGGCTCGTCTTCGCCGGCATGCACATCACCTTCTTCCCCATGCACCTGTACGGGCTCTTCGGCATGCCGCGCCGCGTCTACACGTACCCGGCCGGCCTGGACTGGGACGGCTGGAACCTGGTCAGCACCGTCGGGGCGTACCTGCTGGCGGTCGGGTTCCTGGTCGTCGTGGTCGGGGTGGTGCACGCGATACGGCGCGGCCGGCCGGCGCCGCCCGACCCGTGGGGCGGCGACACCCTGGAGTGGTCGACCGACTCGCCGCCGCCGGCGTACAACTTCCCGGTGGTTCCCCGGGTGCACAGCCTGCACCCGACCTGGGACGCGCGCACCGCGGAGTCGACCGGGCCGGGCGCGACCGCGGACCGCGTCCTCAGCGAGGGCCGCCGCACCCCGCTCACCAGCGAACTGGACGGCCGGTACGAGCGCCCGGTGGAGATGCCGGAGGCGAGCGTGAAGCCGCTCGTCCTCGCCCTCGCCCTGCTCGCCCTCTTCGTCTCGCTGCTCTTCGCCTGGTATCCGGTCGCCGCCGCCGCGGTGGCCGTCGTCGCCGGCACCGTCGCCGCCTGGCTCTGGCCCGGCCGCCGCCCGGAGGCCCGCACATGACCCCGCCCGGTGGGATCACGGCGACGACCAGCCCGGAAGCGCTCAGCACCGAGCTGCCGGTCGGCCGCTCCACCGGCTGGTGGGGCATGGTGCTGTTCGTCACCACCGAGGCGACCCTGTTCGCCTGCCTGCTCGGCAGCTACTTCTACCTGCGCTTCCAGTACGGTCCACAATGGCCGCCGGGGGACATCCCCGACCCGGCCCTGCTGCGCCCGCTGGTGATGACCGCCGTACTGGTCCCCAGCAGCCTGCCGATGCTCTGGGCCGAACGCGGCCTGCGCCGCGGCCAGCTCTGGCGGGTACGCGCCGGACTGACCGCCAGCATGCTGCTCGGCCTGACGTTCCTGGCGTTGCAGGCCACCGAATACGCCGAACTGCTCACCGAGTTCACCCTCACCACCAACGCCTACGGCTCGCTGTTCTACGTGATCACCGGCTTCCACGGACTGCACGTCCTGATCGGCGCGACGATGATCGCCTGGGCGCTCACCACCACCCGCGGCGGCCTCGACGCCCGACGCGACGACCGGGTCCGCAACGTCGCCATCTACTGGCACTTCGTCGACATCGTCTGGCTCGGCATCCTGTTCACCATCTACCTCTCACCCCGGCTGTGATGAGCGCGGCACCCGGTCACCGCGCCCGCCTCGCCGGCGGACTGCTCGCCTGGTACGGCGTCCTCGGCGGCGCGGTCGCCTGGGCGGTCCACCTGTTCGTCGGCTGGGGCGTCGACGAACTTACCTGCGCCGCCGGCATCCACCGCGTCGCCGGCCTCCCACCGCGCGCCGTCATCGGGCTGGCCGTCGTCGTGCCGGCCCTGGTCACCGTCGGCGCGTTGCTGGCCGCCGTACTGACCTGGCGCCGCACCGGCCGGCCGGCCCGGGCCGGCGGCGACCCGCGGTTCGCCCGCGCCCGGATGCTCGCCCTGCTCGGGATCTGGGGCAACCTGCTCTTCCTCGCCATCATCGTGCTCGGCGGGATCGCCGTGCTGGTGCTGCCGTCATGCCACTGACCGCCGCGGACACCGCCCCCGCCGCCGTCGCCGGCGGCCTGCTGTCGACCCTGGTCGTCAGCCTCGTCTGCCTCGCCGTCGCCGGCTACGGCCGCGGCGTACACGAACTGTGGTCCCGGCACGGCACCGGCCGGATCGTGCCGGTCCGGCGGGCCGCGGCCTTCGCCGGCGGCGCCCTGATCGTGCTCGCGATCGAGGGCGGGCTGCTCGACGACCTCGCCCACGGCTCGCTCGCCGGGCACATGACCCAGCACATGGTGCTGCTGCTGGTCGCCGGCCCGCTGCTCGCCGCCGGCGGCGCCGGCCTGCCGCTGAGCCTCGCCACCCCGCTGCGGCTGCGCCGCCGGCTCGCCCGGTGGCGGGCGGCCCCCGCCGTCCGGTCGCTGCGCCGCCCGGTGGTGTACGCGTCGCTGGCCGGCGCCGGGCAACTGCTGGTGCTGTGGGTCTGGCACCTGCCGGTCCCGTACGTCGCCGCCCTCGAACACCCCGTCCTGCACGGCGTCGAGCACCTGTGCTTCGTCTTCGCGGCCTGGCTGCTCTGGACACCGGTGGTCGGCCCGCCCCGGCACCGGCCGCCGGCCCCGGTCGGGACGCTGCTGCTCGTCACCACCATGCTGCCGGCCACCGCACTCGGCGCCGTGCTCACCTTCGCCACCCGGCCGGTCTACCCGGCGACCGTGTACGGCGCCGACCCGCTGGCCGACCAGCAACTCGCCGGCCTGCTGATGTGGGTGCCGATGGACGTCGTCCTGCTGGTCGCGGCGCTGGCCGGACTGCTGCGCTGGCTCGCCCGCCCGGACGGCGACCCACCGGTCCCGGCCGACGACCGGGTCGCCGCGCCCGGGGCACCGACCGAAGGGGCAGTCCGTTGAACAACCGGATCCTGTGGCCGCTGCTGGCCGTACTGCCGATCGTCGCCGCCGTGCCCGGCTGCGGCCGTACGACGCCGCCACCGGTGTCCCGACCGGACAGCGGCCACCCCGAACGGGGCGCCGAACTCATCGCCCGGTACGGCTGCGGCTCCTGCCACACCATCCCCGGCATCGACGGGGCGGACGGCCTCGTCGGACCACCGCTGACCCGGTTCGGCGCCCGCTCATACATCGCCGGCGAACTGCCGAACAGCGCCGAGAACCTGAAACGCTGGATCACCGACCCGCAGTCGGTCGAGCCGGGCACGGCCATGCCGAACCTCGGCGTCGACCCGATCGACGCCGAGGACATCGCCGCCTACCTGCACACCCTGGACTGAGCGATGGAGATGCCGCAGCGCGGGAACCGGCGCCGGGCCCTGGCCGTCGCGGCGGTGGCCCTGCTCGCCCTCGGCCCGGCCGCGATCACGCCCAGCACGCCCAGCACGCCGGCTCCCGCCGCGATCACGCCGGCTCCCGCGGCCGTCCGGCCGGCCACGATGGCTCCGGCGGCGGTCCCGCCGGGCGCCAGAGCGCCGGCACCGACCGGTGCCCCGGCACCCGACGGCGCCGACCTCTACCTGCGCACCTGCGCCAGCTGCCACGGGGTGCAGGGGCAGGGCACCCAGCGCGGGCCGTCGCTGGTCGGCGTCGGCCCGGCCTCGGTCGACTTCCAGCTGGGCACCGGCCGGATGCCGCTGAAAGACGAGCGACAGCAGCCGACCCGGCACGAGCCGGTCTTCTCCGCCGCCGAGATCGCCGCCCTGGTCGACCACGTCGCCAGCTTCGGCGGCGGCGGACCGCAGATCCCGGACCCCGCCCCGGGCGACGTCGCCGCCGGCCGGCAGATCTTCGCCGCCAACTGCGCGCCGTGCCACTCCGCCACCGGCTCCGGCACCGACCTGACCAACGGACTGGTGGCACCACCGCTGTACGAGGCGACGGCGGTGCAGATCGCCGAGGCGGTCCGGGTCGGTCCCGGACCGATGCCCGCCTTCCCCGCCGAGGTGCTCACCGACCGGCAGGTCGACGACCTGACCAGCTACGTACGGCTGCTCCAGAGCGAGCGGTTCGACGTCGGCGGCAACCCGCTGGGCCGGCTCGGGCCGGCCGCCGAGGGCCTGGTCGCCTGGCTGATCGGGCTGAGCCTGCTGGTGCTCGCCGTCCGCTGGCTCGGCACGAAGGCCGACCGGTGACCGCCCGCCGCCCGGCGCCGGCCGACGACCCGGGGCCGGTCCCGCCCCACACCGGCCCGGACGCCCCACCCGGCGACCACCGGGCCGCCACCCGCCGGATCGGCGCCGCGTTCCTGGTCAGCACCCTGGGCGCGGTCGGCTTCGCGACGACGTACGCGCTCGGCGGGAACACCCGCTGGGAAGGCGTCAGCCTCGCCGTCGCCTTCACCGGACTGGCCCTGGGGCTGGCGATCTGGGCCCGCCGGCTGATCCCGACCGGCGGCCACGTCGAGGAGCACGAGTCGTTCAGCCCGCCACCGCAGGACCAGGCCCTCGCCGCCGCCGCACTGACCACCCCGGACAGTCCGCCCCGCCGGCGCGGGCTGCTCGCCCTGCTCGGCCTCGCGGTCACCGCGATCGGCGCGGCCGCGCTCTTCCCGCTGCGCTCACTGCTGCCCTACGACCGCACCCGGCCGCAGCAGGCGCTGCGCGACACCCCGTGGGAGGCCGGCGTCCGGCTCGTCGACACCGACGGGCGGCCGCTGCGCCCCACCGACGTACCGGCCGGCACCATCGTCGGCGTCTTCCCCGAGGGGCACGTCGACACCGGTGACGGGCCGGCGTTCGCCGTACGCCTCGACCCGCGCCGCTTCTCCCGGCCACCGCCCGCCGGCGACCTCGACGGCCTGGTCGTCTACTCGATGCTGTGCACCCACGCCGGCTGCCCGGTCCGCCTCTACCTCAACGGCACCGGCCGGGTGCTGTGCCCCTGCCACCAGTCGTCGTTCGACCTGCTCGCCGCCGCCCGCCCGGTCAGCGGACCGGCCGCCCGCGCCCTGCCCGGCCTGCCCGTCGAGGTCGACCCGGACGGCTTCCTGCGCGCCACCGGCGACTTCACCTCCCCGCCCGGCGCCGGCTACTGGGGCCGGCCGTGATCGTCGGCCGGTTCGTGCGCGGGCTCGACGACCGGCTGCGGGTCTCACCGGTCGCCCGGCGGGCCCTGGCCAAGGTCTTTCCGGACCACTGGTCGTTCATGCTCGGCGAGATCGCCCTCTACGCGTTCGTCGCGCTGATCCTCACCGGCGTCTACCTGACGTTCTTCTTCGAAGCGAGCACCGCCGACCGGGTCTACGAGGGCGGCTACGCCCCGCTCGACGGCACCACCACCTCGGCCGCGTACGCATCGACCGTGCGGCTGAGCTTCGACGTACGGGCCGGGTTGCTGGTCCGGCAGACCCACCACTGGGCGGCGCTGGTCTTCGTCGGCGCGATCGTGCTGCACCTGCTGCGCATCTTCTTCACCGGCGCGTTCCGCCGGCCCCGCGAGATCAACTGGCTGGTCGGCGTCACCATGCTCGCGCTCGCCCTGCTCAACGGCTTCACCGGCTACTCGCTGCCGGACGACCTGCTCTCCGGCACCGGACTGCGGATCATCTACTCGGTGGTCGAGTCGATCCCGGTCGTCGGCGCCTGGGCGGCGTTCCTCGCCTTCGGCGGCGAGTTCCCGTCCGACGAGATGATCCCGCGGATGTTCGTCAGCCACGTCCTGCTGGTCCCCGGCATCCTCGTCGCGCTCGTCTCGATCCACCTGGCGATCCTGGTGCGGCAGAAGCACAGCCAGTTCCCCGGCCCGGGCCGCACCGAGCACAACGTCGTCGGCTCCCGCTTCTGGCCCGGCTACACCCTGCGCACGCTCGCGCTCTTCGCCTGGGTGCTGGCGGTGCTGTTCGCGCTGGGCGGGCTCGCCCAGATCAACCCGGTCTGGCTGTACGGCCCCTTCGAACCGTCCCAGGCCACCTCGCCCGCCCAGCCCGACTGGTACGTCGCCTGGGCCGACGGCGCCCTGCGCCTCTTCCCGCCGGTGGAGTTCCGGGTCTTCGGCCACCTCGTACCGGCGCCGTTCTTCCCCGGCGTCGTGCTCGGCGGCCTGACCTTCGCCGTCCTGTACGCCTGGCCGTTCCTGGAACGGCGGTTCAGCCGCGACGAACTGCCGCACCAGTTGCTCGACCCGCCCCGCCGGCACCCGGTACGGCTCGGCGTCGGTGTCGGCGCGATCGTCTTCTTCACGCTGCTGGTGCTCGCCGGCGCCGACGAGATCATCGCCCGGCTGCTGCGGGTGCCGCTGGCCGGCGTGGTGGCGGTGCTGCGGGTGTCGGTCCTCGTCCTGCCGGTGGTCGCGGGACTGGTCGCCTACCTGGTCACTCGGGCGCTGCGCGGCGGCGACGCGGCCGGGTTCGGCGACCTGACCCGCGCCGAACTGCGGCGGGCGGCCACCCGCCGCCGTACGGCGCCCGCGCCACCGCCCGCGTCAGCGCCTGCCGAGAAGGCCACCGGGCGGGAGCCGGCGGAGCGGGTCGAGGTCTGGCCGGAGCGGGGTGTCTGGAGGTGGCGGTACCACGCGGCGGACGGCGGCGTCGTCCTGACCGGCAACCGCGACGCCACGTCCGAGGCGGCGGCCACGACGGCCGCCCGGACCGCCTACCCCGGCGTGCGGACGGTACGGGTACCCGGACCGGGGCCGGTGGCCCGGTCCGGCCCGGTACGGTCCGGGCTGCGCCGGTGGGGGAGACGCGTGGCGTGGGGCGCCCTGCTGGCGGCGGCGCTACGCCGCGGGCGCGGCGGGCAGGGCCGCGACCGGCGCGGCTGAGCGCCCGGCACGACGCTAGGCCCGGACCGCCCGGCGCCGGGCCGGCCGGGCCGCCGCGACCAGCACGGCGGCGGTGACCGTGGCGAGCGCCAGCGTGGCGACCCCCGAGACGAGCAGCGTGCCGGCGGCACCCAGCACGGCGGCGAGCGGACCGCCGACCGCGGCACCGGCCGGCATGACGGTCATCGTGATCGCGCCGCGGGCGGCCAGCAGCGCGGGCAGGTCGGCCGGGTCGGTGGCGTTCTGGAACAGGGCCAGGGTGAAGGCGGGGAACGGGCCGTAGGCGAGCCCGCCGAGGGCGAACAGCGCCAGGGTCGGCGCCGCCGCGTCGAGGAAGCCGAACGGGATCAGCGTGAGGCCCCACCCCGCGATGACGGCGACGACCAGCGGCCACTGCCGCGTCGTACGCAGCATCCCGCCCAGCAGCCCGCCGACGACGGCCCCGACCCCGAAGACCGCCCAGTACGCGCCGAGCAGACCGGCGGACCCGTGCAGGTCGTGGGTGACGTAGAGCGGGAGCGCGACCTCGACCGGACCGTAGAGGAAGACGAACCCCGCGGTGACCGCCAGCAGGCCGGCGAGGTGCGGGCGCCGGGCGAGGAGCCGGAAACCGGTGGAAAGCCGTGGCCGCCCGGATGCCGCCGCCGTGTCGGGAAGGTTGATCCGCAGGACCTGGACGCCGAGGAACGCCCACGTGAGAGCGTCCAGGCCGAGTACGACGGCGGCGTCCACGAATCCGACGAGTACGCCCGCCAGCGCCGGGCCGACGACGATGCTGACCTGCTGGGCGGTGCTCACCAGCGAGTTGGCGGGCAGCCGGCGGCCGGCGTCGAACAGCCGGCTGACGATGGTGTAGAGCCCGGCGTTCCCCCAGGCTCCGAGCACGGACGAGACGGCGAGCAGCCCGATGTAGCCGGCCACCCCGAGACCGCCGGCGAGGTGCAGGACCGCGACGGTGCCCAGGGCCACCGCGCGCAGGCTCGCGCTGAGGCTGACCAGCCGCCGGGCGTCCAGCCGACTGAGCCAGGGGGCGAGCAGGACGGCGCCGAGCGCGGCCGGCAGCGCGTACGCCGCGACGGCCGCACCGACGACCAGCCCCTCGGCGCCGGGCGGGGCGAGGGTGAGTGCCACCCAGACCAGCGCCACGACGGACAGGCCGTCACCGAGGAAGGAGACGAGGGTGGCCGTCGCGAGCCGCCGGAATCCGGGGTCGCTCAACACGGTGCGGTAGCCCTCGGGGAGGAGCCTGCCGGGTGCGGTCACCGGTGCACCTTCGTACCTGAACCCGGGTTGAGGTCAAGCGCCGCGGGCCGTCCGGATCGACGATCCGGGCGGGCCGCCCGGGGGGGGCCGGCCCCCCCGGGAGCGGGGGGGGGGCGCCCCCGCGGGCCCCGGCGCCG
>NZ_JBFAKM010000059.1:0-32074 GCF_040655695.1 Polymorphospora sp. NPDC050346
CCGCCCCGCCTATAGTCACGGGGATGTCGCGCCGGCCGTCCCGGTCCCGGCCGCTGTTCCGCCGCCCGCGCGGGCGCCGCAGAACTGCGCCGAGCCCGGACAGACCGTCACCGAGGTGCCCTGGGCACAGTTGACGCTCACCCCGGAACGGGTCTGGCCGTTCACGACCGGGGCCGGCACGACGGTCGCCGTACTGTCGTCCGGGGTCGACGCCGACCACCCCCAACTGCGCGGCCGGGTCGCCGCCGGCCTGGACGCGGTCGCCGGCAGCGGCCGCGCCGACGACGACTGCCTCGGCCTCGGCACCCAGGTCGCCGGGCTGATCGCCGCCCGGCAGACCGACTCGCAGGGCTTCGCCGGGCTCGCCCCGGGCGCCCGGATCCTGCCCGTACGCGTCATCGACGACGCCGGGTTCGGCCGGCCCCAGGTCCGGGCCGCGGTGCTGGCCCGCGCCATCACCTGGGCCGTCGACCAGCGCGTCGCGGTGATCGCGGTCCCGATCCCGGTGTACGACGACGACGCCGCGGTCCGGGCCGCGGTGGCCCGGGCCGTAGCGGCCGGGATCGTGGTCGTCGCCGCCGCCGGTGACGAGGGCGGCACCAACGCGGCGAACCCGACCCCGTACCCGGCCGGCTACGAGGGCGTGCTCGGCGTCGGCGCGATCGGCCCCACCGGCGCCCGCTGGGACAACTCCCAGCACGGCCCGTACGTCGACCTCGTCGCTCCCGGTGACCAGATCCTGACCCTGCAGCGGGGCAGCGGGCTGACCGGCGCCAGCGGCACCGGACTCGCCACCGGCTTCGTGGCGGCGACGGCGGCGCTGGTCCGCAACAAGCGCGGCGCGCTCGACCCCGGGCAGATCGAGCGGCTGATCCTCGGCACCGCCGTACCGGCCCCCGGCGGCCCCGGGTTCGGCCACGGCATCGTCAACCCGTACGCCGCCGTCAACGACCAGCTGGCCGGCGGCGGCCCCGCCGCACTGCCCGGCCTGACCCCGTCGGAGCCGGTGGTCGACGCCGCCTGGCTGCGCAGCCGAAACGTCGCCGTGCTCGGCGCGCTGGTCGCGGTGCTGCTCGTCGCGGCCGTGTGGGCCGGGGCGGTGGCGCTGCCGCGAGCCCGGCGCCGGTCCTGGCGGGCGGCGGTGGCCCCACCGACCCCGCGCGGCGGCGAGCCGGTCGAGCCCGGCCCGCCGCTGCAGCTGTTCGACGGGGCGCCCGGCGGCCGGCGGTGACCGTCCACCGGCCGGACCCTCCCGCCCGGCACCCCGACGGACGATCACCGGGGCACCCCACCACCGGGGATACTGTCCCCATGACCGCCACCGCCGAGCGCCTCCCGGACGTTCTGCCCATCACCCCGCTGACGGCGCCACCGGTTGCCACCATGCGGCCGCCCGGCTCGAAGAGCATCACCAACCGGGCGTTGCTGTGCGCCGCCCTCGCGTCCGGCACGAGCACCCTGCGCGGTGCGCTCTTCGCCGACGACACCCGGGCCATGATGGACGCCGTCACCGCGCTCGGCGCCACGGTCGTGCCCGACCAGGACTCGAACACGGTCACCGTCACCGGCACCGACCCACGGCGGTCGACCGGCGCCGCCACTGTCGACGCCCGCCAGTCCGGCACCACCTCCAGGTTCGTCCTGCCGGCGGCGGCCCTGCGCCCCGGCCGCACCGTCGTCGACGGCACCGCCCAGTTGCGGGCCAGGCCGTTCGGGCCGGTGCTCCAGGCGCTGCGCGACGTCGGCACCGCCGTCGAGGAACTCGACCACCCCGGGTTCCTGCCCGCCGCGGTGCGCGGGCCGGCCCGGGGCGGACCGGTCCGGGTGCCCGGCCACCTGTCGAGCCAGTTCCTGTCGGGCCTGCTGATGGCCGCACCGCTGATGGCCGACGGGCTGACCGTGGAACTGACCTCACCGCTGGTGTCGGTGCCGTACGTGGACATGACGGTCGCGGTGATGGCGGCGTTCGGCGTCGAGGTGCGCGACCTCACCGTGCCGCCGGGCACCTACCGCCCGACCGAATACGTCGTGGAGCCGGACGCGAGCGCCGCCTCCTACTTCCTCGCCGCCGCGGCGATCACCGGTGGCCGGGTGACCGTGCGGGGCCTCGGGTCCGCGAGCCTCCAAGGCGACGTCGGGTTCGCCGACGTGCTGGAGCGGATGGGGGCACGGGTGGACCGCGCCGCCGACGCGCTGACCGTCACCGGTGGCGGCCCGCTGCACGGCATCGACGTGGACATGGCCGACATCTCGGATACCGCACAGACCCTCGCCGCGGTCGCGGTCTTCGCCGACACCCCCACCCGGGTGCGCGGGATCGGCTTCATCCGCGGCAAGGAGACCGACCGTATCGGCGCGGTCGTCACCGAGCTGCGCCGAGCCGGCATCGACGCCGTCGAGGACGACGACGGCTTCACGATCCGTCCCGGGACGCCCCGGCCGACCCGCTTCGCCACGTACGACGACCACCGGATGGCGATGAGCCTGTCGCTGGTCGGCCTGCGGGTGCCCGGGATCGAGATTGCCGACCCGGCGTGCGTCGGCAAGACGTACCCCGGCTTTTTCACGGACCTGCGCGGGCTGTCCTGACCGGACCGGCTGTTTCTGACCGCACCGGTGGTCCGGCCGTCAGCCGCCGGTGAGCGCCGGCCGGACCGCCGCCTGCGGGTCCAGGGTCGGGCCCTGCGGGATGCGGCTGACCAGGGCCGCCGGCACCGCGACCGCCTCGGCCGCCGGATAGCCCAGCATCTGTAGCGCGGCGTCGCTGACCACCGGGTAGCGGATGCCGAGGTCGGTGATCACCTGGTAGCTCGCCGGCGAACCGAGCACCCGTACGACGGCGACCCGGCCGGACGGCACCAGGATCCGGTCGGCCAGCCGGGACCCGTCCGGCGCCGCGCCGACGGTCGGGATCGAGGCCTGCACGCCGGGCAGGTCCCCACCCGTGGTCAGGGCCGGTACGCCGTCCGGCTCGCCGGTCACCGCGCACAACTGGTCAGCCCCCGGCGCCGACAGCTGCGGCGGTGCCGGCGGCGGCTGCACACCACCCGACGGGCGCCGCAGTTGGTCGCTCTGCGGGGCGGAGGTGGCCTCGGAGACGGCGATCGGCGCCGGCTCGCCGGCCGACTCGGCGTTGAGGATGGCCCGCTGCAACGCGGTGATCGGGGCGAGGCCGTCGGTGAGGACGAGGTAGTACTGCGGCCCGGCACCGGTCTGCGCGACCAGGATGTCGCCGACCGTACGGCCGGGCAGCGCGGCCGACGCCCGTCCCCGGTCGCGGACCTGCACCGGCGCGATGTCCGCGCCCGCCGGCAGCGCGTTGATCCAGGCGGTGCCGACCGGGGTCGCGGTGACCGACCCGAACAGGGCCGGGATGACCACCCGGGACGACTGGATCAGGTGCCGGTGCCCCTGCCAGACGAGATAGTTCATGCCGAGTTCGGCGTCGCGGACGAGCAGCCCCTGCTCGCCGGTGCCGCGGCCGCCGGTCGGCGCGACACCGACCCCGAGCACGACGGTGCTGACCGGCCGGCCGGCGTCGTTGGTGCCCGGTACGGCGCACACCGTCCACGGCAGGCCGATCCGCTGCTTGGCCACCGGCAGCGACTGGGGTGCGCCGACGATCCCGACGGTGATCCCGCGCGGCACCCCGGCCAGCGACGCGGCGGCGACCCGGGCGGCGGCCTGGCCGGGCCGGCCGGCGGCGAGCAGCGCGGAGGCGTAGTTGACGGTGGGGTGCAGTTGCCCGTCGAGGAAGACGAACGTGGCGCCGGTCTCGCGCTCGATGACGACCGAACCGTCGGTCTTCCACCGGTCGCCGCCGACCTTCGTGATCAGCCCGTAGATGCCGACCCCGGCGGCGATCAGCACCGCGACCATGACCCCGCCGAAGACGGCGCCGATGCCGCGCCGCAGCGGCGACTGGGCCGGGTCGGTCTCGCGCATCACGAAGGCGGAGATGACCCGCTGGGTCATGAACTGGTAGGAGTGCAGCTGGTCGCGGCGGGACGGCATCGCGGCGTCACCCGCCGATCGAGGCGAACAGGGCCCGGATGGCGCCGAACAGGCCGGTGACCGCGCAGGTCAGCGGGATCAGCGCCATGATGGCCAGCACGTCGGCGATGTCGGCGGCCCGTCCCACGTACGGGGTCGGCGACCGTCGACTGTAGACCAGGCCGGCGGTCAGCGCGACGGCCGCGGCGGCGATCACCACGCCCAGCAGCACGATCCGGGTGCCGGCCGACCCGGTGCCGAGCAGGCCGCCGAACACCAGCGCGGCGAGGGCGGTCAGGCCGCCGACGATGAGCGGCACCCGCTGCTGCGGCAGCGGGAAGAGCCGGGCCCGCAGCAGCAACGCACCACCGGCGCAGACGGCGAGCAGGACGCCGGACACCGTCCCGTCGCGGGCGACCACGAGCGCCACCGCGCACGCGCTGGAGACGGCCGCGCCCAGCAGCATCCCGGTCAGCAACTCGGTCGACCGGGCCACCGTCGCGAAGACGTCGGAACGGCGGGGGACCGGCCGGTCGGCGAGGATCTCCTCGGGCCGCCCCGGCAGCTCCGGCATCGGCATCCGGCCCATCCAGCTCGCCATCAGCGGATAGCTCGGCAGCAGCCCGATCGCCACGGTCAGCGCGACCGCCGCCGCCCCGGCGGCGGACAGCCCGACGACGCAGAGCAGCCCGGCGAGGCCGCCGACCAGACCGGTGACGATGCCGGCCATGAAGAGCCGCTGTACGGCGGCGACCGCGGTGTAGCCGACGACGGCGGCGACCAGGAGCGCGGCACTGCCGAGCAGCACGCTCGGCGCGCCGAGAGCGGCCAGCGCGGCACCGGACGGGGCGGCCAGCAGCGCGCCGCCGGCGAACGCGTACGGCAGGCCGGCCGCCGCGACGACCGCCCCGGCGGACGCGTCGGAGAACGCCCGCGAGAGCAGGACGCCGACGACCGCGAGCAGGGCCGCGACACCGAGCGCCACGCCGCCGGCGAGCTGTCCGGCCGGGCCGGCGGTGAGCAGCCCGACCAGGCCGGCGCCGAGCGCCGCGGCGGCGACCGCCAGGCCGCAGCGGCGGGTGGCGAGGCCGCCCCAGGACCGCCCCGACCGCCGCGCACCGCCGGCGATGATCTCGACGACGTCGTCGTACGCCATCTCCGGCCAGTCGTCGCGGCCGGGGGCCAGGTGCAGCACCTCGCCGTCGCGTACGCCCTGCACGGACAGGCTGCGGCCCGGCTCCAGGAGTGCGCCGGTGGCCCGCCGCAGCACCCAGCCACCCTGCTGCTCGCCGGTGTCACCGAGATCGTCGCCGGCATGCCGCAGCAGGTGCGGCATGAGTTCGGCGAGGAGCATGTTGTCGGGCAGGGCCACATCCATGCGCCGTTTCGGCGCCGCGACCGTCACCCTGGCCAGACTGAGGCCGCCGGGGGCCGTCACGCTGGTCACCTCCCCGTCACCCTGCGTCTTTGCCCGTCGCCCGGTCGTCGCCGGCCGGGGCGGGCGGTCCCGCGCGGGATCGCGGACCGGACCCGCGGACGGTCAACCTAGCACCCGCCCGCTGCCGACGGTGCGGGTGCCGGTGCTGGTTAGGATGGCGCGGCGGTTCGCGGTTGACTGGGGGGTCAGGGCAGGTGGCATCGACGATCGTCAAGCGTCCACCCCGCCGTCAGGCGCCGGCCCTGCCCAGCGGCGAGGTGCTTCTCGATCCACCACCGGAGATCCCGCCGCCCGGCGGCAAGGCGTGGGGCCGGCTGCTGATGGTCCTGCCGATGGCGGCGGGCGCCGCGGCCATGGGCCTGATGATGGGCATGCAGCGCGGCGGCCCGATCACCTATGTCGTCGGTGCCCTCTACGGCGTCTCCATCCTCGGCATGATCGCCATGATGGCCACCCAGCAGAGCGGGCCGGGCAAGAAGGAGATGGTCGAGGCCCGCCGGCAGTACATGCGTCGGCTGTCGCAGTTGCGGGCCCAGGTCCGGGCCACGATCCGGGCCCAGCGGGAGGCCATCCACTACCGGCACCCCGACCCGGACAAGCTGTGGTCGACCGTCGGCAGCGGCCGGTTGTGGGAGCGCCGGCGCGGCGACGCGGACTTCGGCGTCGTCCGGATCGGCCTCGGGCCGCAGGAGGTCGCCACCCCGCTCGTCCCGCCGCAGACCCGCCCGGTCGACGAACTCGAACCGCTGTGCGCGATGGCGCTGCGCAAGTTCGTCTCCACCTACTCGGTGGTGCCCGACCTGCCGGTCGCCATCGCCGTACGCGACTTCTCCCACGTCTACCTGCGCGGATCCGACGCCGCCACCCGGGACCTGGTGCGGTCGCTGCTGGCCCAGATGGCGGCCTTCCACGCCCCCGACGACCTGCTGATCGGCCTGTGCGTGCCGGACGCCAACCGGGCCCAGTGGGAGTGGGCCAAGTGGCTGCCACACGCCCAGCACCCGAGCAAGCTCGACGCCGTCGGCCCGGTACGTCTCTTCGCCACCGCGGTCACCGCGCTGGAGGCGATGCTCGACGACGTGCTGGCCAACCGGCCCCGGTTCGACCCCTCCACCGCCCGGCAGTCGCCGGGGCCGCACGTCGTCGTGCTCATCGACGGCGTACCGACCGCCGGCTCCGACCACCTGATGACCGAGGGCGGGGTCCAGGGCGTCACCATCCTCGACCTGTCCACGCCGCCACCCCGGCTGCTCGATGAGTCGTCGGTGGTCCTCGACATCGCCGACGACGGCACCGTCAGCGGCACCACCATGGACGGCAGCACCCAGGTCGGCCGCGCCGACGCGCTCGGCCCGGCCCAGGCCGAGGTGCTGGCCCGCGAACTCGCCCCGCTGCGGTTGTCGGTGTCGTCGTACGCCGACCAGCCGTCCGCCGTCGCCGACCTCGGCCTCGCCGACCTGCTCGGCATCGACGACCCGCAGGAGTTCGACCTGGCCCAGCTCTGGGCCAGCCGGCCCAACCGCGACCGGCTGCGGGTCCCGATCGGCGTCGGCGCCGACGGCCGGCCGATCGAACTCGACCTCAAGGAGTCCGCGCAGGACGGGATGGGGCCGCACGGGCTGCTGGTCGGCGCCACCGGCTCCGGCAAGAGCGAACTGCTGCGCACCCTGGTCCTGGCCCTCGCCGCGACGCACGACTCGGAGATCCTCAACCTGGTGCTGGTCGACTTCAAGGGCGGCGCCACCTTCACCGCCCTGGACCGGCTGCCGCACACCAGCGCCGTCATCACCAACCTCGCCGACGAGCTGTCGCTGGTCGACCGGATGCTCGGCGCGATCCAGGGTGAGCTGACCCGCCGCCAGGAACTGCTGCGCCGTGCCGGCAACTACGCCTCGCAGCGCGACTACGAACGCGCCCGCGCCGCCGGGGTCCCGCTGGCGCCGCTGCCCAGCCTGCTGATGATCGTCGACGAGTTCAGCGAGCTGCTGACCGCGCGCCCCGACTTCATCGACATGTTCGTCCAGATCGGCCGGGTCGGCCGGTCGCTCGGCGTCCACCTGCTGCTCGCCTCGCAGCGGCTGGAGGAGGGCCGGCTGCGCGGCCTGGAGACCCACCTGTCCTACCGGCTCAGCCTGCGTACCTTCTCCTCCATGGAGAGCCGGGCCGTGCTCGGCGTCGCCGACGCGTACGAGCTGCCGCGCTCGCCCGGTCACGGCTACCTCAAGGCCGGCACCGAGGGCCTGGTGCGGTTCAAGGCCGCGTACGTCTCCGGCGTCGTCCGCCGCGACGGGCAGCTTCCCGTCGTCGGCGGGCGCACCATCGACCCGGTACGCGAATACAGCACCCGGTTCCTCCCGCTGCCGCACGACGACCGGCCCGCCGACGCCCCCGCCGAGGTCGAGGAGACCGTCGTCGGCGACACCCTGCTCGACGTGCTCGTGCGCCGGATGGAGGGGCAGGGCCCACCGGCGCACCAGGTGTGGCTGCCGCCGCTCGACGACTCGCCGACCCTCGACCAGTTGCTGCCGCAGATCTGGCCGACGCCGGAACGCGGTCTGAGTGTTGACGACCAGGCCCTGCACGGCGCCCTGCGGGGCATGGCCGGCCTCATCGACAAGCCGTTCGAGCAGCGCCGCGACCCGATGTGGCTCGACCTGGCCGGCGCCGCCGGCAACGTCATGGTGGTCGGCGCCCAGCAGAGCGGCAAGAGCAACCTGCTGCGTACGCTCGTGCTCAGCCTGGCCCTGACGCACACGCCGCGCGAGGCGCAGTTCTACTTCCTCGACTTCGGCGGCGGCACGTTCAGCGCGCTGGCCGACCTGCCGCACGCCGGCGGCCTCGCCACCCGGCGCGACGTCAACAAGGTCCGCCGTACGATCGCCGAACTCTACGGCCTGATGCAGGCCCGCGAGTCGCTGTTCGCCAGCCGGGGCGTCGAGGGCATCGCCGCCTACCGGCGGGCCAAGCGCGACGGACACTTCACCGAGGACCCGTTCGGTGACCTCTTCCTGATCGTCGACGGCTGGCCCACCCTGCGCGGCGAATACGAGGACCTCGAACCGCTGGTCACCGAACTGGCCAACCGGGGCCTCGGGTACGGCATCCACATCCTCGCCTCCAGCAACCGCTGGATGGACGTACGCGCCGCCGTCCGCGACATGTTCGGCACCAAGATCGAACTGCGGCTCGGCGACACCAACGATTCCCTGATCAACCGGCGGGCCGCCGTCAA
Source organism: Polymorphospora sp. NPDC050346 (assembly GCF_040655695.1). NCBI lineage: Bacteria > Bacillati > Actinomycetota > Actinomycetes > Micromonosporales > Micromonosporaceae > Polymorphospora > Polymorphospora sp. NPDC050346. The sequence continues at coordinate 8,664 of NZ_JBFAKM010000059.1, forward strand.
CGTCCCCGAGGGCCACGGCCACGGCCTCACCCCGGACGCGCTGCACTTCCTCACCGGCCTGCCCCGCATCGACGGCCAGCAGCGCGTCGACGACCTCGCCGACGCCGTCGCCGACCTGGTCAAGCGGGTCCGGGCCGGCTGGACCAGGGCCGGCGCGCCACCGGTGCGACTGCTCCCCGACGAGCTGCGCCTCGACACCCTGCCCGCACCGCAGCGCGGCCGGATTCCGATCGGCATCGCCGAGATCGACCTCCAGCCGGTCTTCCTCGACTTCGACGCGGAGCCGCACGCGATCCTGTTCGGCGACATCGAGGCCGGCAAGAGCTCCTTCCTGCGCAGCCTCGGCCGCGGCATCGCCGCCAGCTACCGGCCGGACGAGGCCCGGATCATGCTGGTCGACTTCCGGCGCAGCCTGCTCGGCGCCGTACCCGAGGAGAACATGCTCGGGTACGGCACCTCGCAGCAGGTCACCGCCGACCTGATCAAACAGGTGGCCACGGTGATGAAGGAACGGCTGCCCGGCCCCGACGTCACCGCCGAACAGTTGCGCGACCGGAGCTGGTGGAAGGGGCCGGAACTCTACGTCCTCGTCGACGACTACGACCTGGTCGCCGGCGCCGCGGTCAACCCACTCGCCCCGCTGATGGAGTTCCTGCCGCAGGCCCGCGACGTCGGCCTGCACGTCGTGCTGACCCGGCGCATCGGTGGCGCCAGCCGGGCCATGTTCGACCCGTTCATCGCCCGCATCCGCGAACTCGCCTCACCGGGCCTGATGATGTCCGGCCCGAAGGAGGAGGGGCCGCTGCTCGGCAACATGAAGCCGCAACTGCTTCCGCCCGGCCGGTCCTGGCTCTTCACGCGGCGTGAGGGCGCCCGCCTGGTCCAGCTCGCCTGGACCGACCCCCCGAACTGAAACGGAGCGACCAGGGCGTCAGGTGCCGTCCGTGGTCCTCCAGAGCACGCTCGCGGGGCGGTCACCCGTGGCGGCGTAGTCGACGATGACCTGCCGCGCCGTGGTGGTGTCCAGCCGTACGAGGTCGGCGGGGATGTCGCACAGACCGGCGTCGGGGGACTCGTAGACGGTGATGGGGCGGTCGGGGGCGAGGGCGACGGCGTGGCTGCCGTCCGGCAGCCAGCGCACCGCCGCCCGGTCGGCGTCGATGTCGATGTCGACACGCAGGACCGGGCTTCCGGCCGGTCCGATGGTGATCGTCTGTCCGCACCCGCCGTGCGGCATGATCGTCTCGATCTGCTCGTCGAATCGGCGTCCGGCCTCGTCCGCGCTGGTCAGCTCGTAGGAGTGGCCGTGGTAGTCGCGCAGTAGCAGAGTCATCGGACGATCCTCTCTCCCGTGCCGGTGTAGATACGGTGCCACCAGGTCTCGCCGCCGTCGCGGGTGACCCAGACACGTAGTCGGCTTCCCGCCGGAAGGATGGCAGGCAGAATCTTGTCACAGGTCCATGGATAGCCCTGGTCACGCTCGTTCGTACCGCAGACGGTGTTGTCGATGGCGAGGTCGGCCCCGGTGCCGCCGCTCCGGCGCAGGTGCGCGGCGGCCTTCGACTCCGCGTGGTCGTAGAAGGTGACCGGGGGACCACGCAGCGGGTCGTGGTCGAGATCCGCAGCGAGCGACCGGTCTCCCGAGCCCGAGGTGACGGGCGCTCCGTTGAGCAATCCCTGCGTGGGTCGGGTACTGCCGGCCGGCCGTGGAGCCAGGCGGCCGGCCGCCGCCCGGACCGTGTCGGGCAGTGTCGAAGGGTCGGCCCGCACCCAGGCGGGTCCGACCGGTCTCGGGGCGTCCGTCGACAGTGGATCGGCCGGCGGGGCACGGGAGGCGGTGACCTGTCGTCCGGCCGTGTCGGACTCTGCCCCGGTGGCCGGTACGGGGACGACCCCACCGCCGGGCGGCCCGGCGGCGCCGACCTGGCGGGCCCGCGCCAGTGCCGCCTCGACCTGACCTCGGACCCCGTCGGCGAGGCCGCCCGCCGATGCGAGATTTCGCCCCAACCGTCGCAGGTGGAAGAGGGCGGGGCCAGGTTCACCACCCCGCAGTGCCGCCACGACGAGCCGTCCGGATTCTTCGACCCCTGCTTCGGCCGCGCTGATGCCGTCGGCGGCGGTCGTGAGGGCCACGACGACGGATGTGAGCATCCTGTCGATCTCCTGGACGGAGGATTGCCGCGGGACGTCGGCAACCGAGCGGGACGCTTGGCCGAGCACGTCTTCGACGGCGGCCAGCCGGGCGCGCACGCGCCCGATCGCCTCGCGTACGGAGGTCAGTCGTACCGCGATGCCCGCGAAACCGGCCCCGTCCGCCCGGACGACGATCCGCGCGACGAGGCGGTCGACCGCCGTCGCCTCCCGCCGGGCCGCCCGCACGCCCATCAACAGCGTGTGGAGGTGACCACCGACGGCGTCGGCGAACGACACGGCACCACCTCCAACCGGGTGAGCCGCCGCCGCACAGCACGGGCCGGCCGCATACCCGCCGCCGGATCGTCCCAGCGTGGCTCGCCCGCCGTCAACGACCTCGCGGGCGCCGGGGCGCCGGTCTGACGGCCGCGAGGTCGCCCGCGGCCGTCAGCGGCCCGGCGGTCCGGTGAAGTGACGCTCGATCTCGGTCTGCGCCAGCCACAGGTAGCGGCTCGTGCCGTCGCCCATGACCGCCACCATGTCGTGCGCCATCACCTGGAGGAACTGCTCGCTGTGCGCCGCCAGCCGCAACGTCGACGCGGCCAGCGGCGCCTCCAGGCCGTCGAGGCGCTGCATCAACACCAGCTGGCTGTCCTGGACGGTGGAGACCGCGGACTGGTCGAGGCGGCGCAGCACCGTCAGCCGGGTCTGCCAGGCGCCGAGTGGTGGGGCGGCGGCAGCGGCCGCCAGGCCGAGATCCTGGACCAGCAGGGCCGGCTGCTGCGGATTGCCCGCCGGCAGCTCCGGCTGGCCGCCGGGATGCACCTGCAACCGGTCGTCGTGGCCGGTGACCCGCTCGCCGAAGCCGTACCAGGCCGCCGGGTCCGTGGTCACCACGACGACGCGGGCGCTGAGCGCGAGCGCGCGCAGCACCACGAGCTGGGCCGCCCAGGTGCCGCCGACCAGGGCGGCCCGGGTCGGCTCCGGGCGGAAGAACCGGACCGGCACCGGGATCCGGTTGCGGTCGACGCCGAGCACCAGGCCGGCCGTCGCGGTCGGAACCTTCAGCCGGGACAGGGCGGCCCGGGACACCGTGTGCGAGCCGATCCGCAGCCGGGCCAGGCGTCCGGCCGGCCCCCGGCGAGGGTCGCCGGGCGGCGGCTGGCCGTAGACGGTGCCGGTCGTCGCCGGGGCCGGTGGCGCGGCGGTGGCGACCGCGGCGGCCCGGCCGGTGGCCCGGGTCACGGTGGCGGCCGCGACGGCCGCCTGGGCGGCGGCGGCCGGCGCGGCGACGGCGGCGGTTCCGGCGTCTGCCCCGGCCGGTGCGGCCACCTGCCGGTCCGCCGGCACCACGGGTACCGGGTACGCCGCCGCGGCGTCGGGCTCCGCCGGCTGCCGTATCGCCGGCTCCGGGGCGGCCTGCACGGCGGCCGGGTACGGCTGCCGTTCTTCGCGGGGGCCGGTCACCGGGCACCTCCACCGGTCGGGGCGGACGCGTACACCGCCGGGCCGTGTTCGCCGTCGAGCGGGAACAGGTCGGCGCCGGCCAGTTCCGCCGCCCGGGCGGCGGCCAGGCACACCGGGCCGAGTTCGGGGGGCGGCGCGGCCAGCCGGACCAGGCCGCGCAGGTCGACGCCGTCTCCGTCGCCCTCGGCGGCCAGCGTCAGCGCGGCACTGGTCAGCGCCGACGGCGTGGCGCCCACCGCGTCGAGCAGCGCCCCGATCTGGTCGGTCGCCGGCCACCGGCGGACCCAGAACGTGCGGTGCGCCAGCCGGCCGGAGTGCCAGCGCGACCATTCCTCACGCGGTTCGCCGCGGCCGTTGCCGGGGGCGGCCGCCCCCTCGAGGTCGCACGACTGCACCAGCGCGTCGAGCAGGCCGGCGTCGTCGAGCGGCTGGACGGTGAACCCGGCCCGGCGCAGCGTCTTGGTCACCCGGTGCAGCAGCGCGGCGACCAGTTCGGGTACGTCGTCGAGCGCCGTACCGTGCTCGTCGACGACCGCCTCGGCGAGCGCCCACGCGTCGAGCCGTACGGTGATCCAGACCTCGCGGTGCGCCGGCACGACGGCCGACCCGAAACCGGTCAGCAGCTGCCGGTAGGACTGGCCGGCGTGCGAGGCGGGCGGGGTGTCCATGCCCGGTGCCGGCACGGTGAGGGTGACGACCTGGAGGACGGCACCCGGCTGCCCGGTCTCGGCCAGTGCCGCCACGAGCTGGTCGAGCGGCAGCGCGCCGTCCTTGCGCCGCCGGCCGGTGGACACCGCCGCGCAGGCGTACCAGCCGGCGTCGTCGCGGGCCACGCCGATGTCGGAGCTGTCGCCGACGGAGGCGTTCTGCACGGTCAGGCCGGGAGCGAGGTGGCGTAGCGCGGTGACCCTCGGGTCGCCGTGCGGGATCGGCCGGCTGCGCCGCCGGCGCCGCTGGGCCACGGACATCATCCAGCGTTCGAGCCACCAGCGGCCGCCCCGCCGGGCCAGGGTCGCCGCGACGACGGCGGCGCCGGCGACACCGGTCGCCACGGCCGGCACCGCGCCCTGGGTGGCGGCGGCGAGCGTACCGACGACGGCCGTCTCGATGAGCAGCAGTTGCAGCAGGTGGACGCGGCCGAGGTGGCTGGGGCGTCGGCGCGGGCGGGGCACCTCGGCCGGGCCGCTCGGCGCCGGTTCGCCCGGGGCGACCCGGGCGACGGCGCGGACGGACTGTGACGGTGCGGTCATGTCCGGCTGCAACCTCCACGTCGTCGGTCCGCCCAGGGGCGGAGGGCGCGGCCCCCATCATAGGAACCGGTCCACCCGTGCATTCCGGACCCTTCGCGCCATGATCGTCGGGCGGGTGCCGGGGCGCCGGGCCGCACGTCGACCGGCCGCCACCTGACGATCACCCGCCCGCCGCGGTCACCGTACCCGGAAGCCCAGCCGGTCCTCGCGTGCCGCCTCCCGCCGGTACGTCGCCAGCGCCCGCTGATCCCGGTCGATCACCCAGTCGCCCGAGCCCTTCTGGTTGAAGTAGACGAACCCGAGCAGCTTGGGTTCGGTGCGTACGGCCTCGAACAGTTCGCGTACGGACCGTTCCCGCATCGCGCCGGGCTCGGAGCCGGTCTCGACGACGAGGAACGGCCGGTCGGTGAACTCCTCGACCTCGCGCATCGTGGGTCCGAACAGGCCCTCGAACGTCTTGGCGCCGGAGTGCGTGAAGTAGCCGTCGATGCCGATCCAGTCGACGTAGGCGTCGCCGGGGTAGAGGGGTTCCAGCGGCACCGACGGCACCGGGTTGACGACGTTCGGGGTCCAGGTCCAGATGACGTTCGTGGCGCCGGCCTCGGCGTAGAGGGCGTGGATGTGCCGCCACGCGGCGACGAAGTCGGCGGGGTCGTTGGTGTCGGCGCCCCACGGGTACCAGTGCCCGTTCATCTCGTGGGCGATGGTGAGCGCGATCGGGAGGTTCACCCGGCGCACCTCGGCGGCGAACCGCCGGATGTACGGGTCGTGCCGGCCGGCGGCGATGTCGGCGAGCTTGGCCTTGTACGGCTCCCAGCGCAGGATCGGCAGCGCCCCGTACTGGAAGATCTTGCGGATCTCGGCGGCGGCGAACTCGTCGTCGAAGCTCTCGTAGATCGTGATCATGTTGGGTCTGTGGCCGGTCAGGTCGGCGAACCCGTCCACCTTGCCCATGTCCCGGGGCGCGCCGGCGAGGGCGACACCGAGGTACTGGCCGGGTGGTTCGCGCAGGTGGCTGACGTCGTACGCCGGTGCCGGCTCGACCGCGGCGGTCGGTGCCGCCCCGGTGGACGCGGCCGGCGGCGGCCCGGGGGTGTCGGGGGCGACCGCGGCGTAGCCGAAGACCAGGGCAACGAAGAGGACCATGGTGACGAACAGGTGGCGCGACCTCACCGCGAACCGCCCGCCGGCAGGTCCTTCGCCGGGTCGACCAGCAGCGCCTGCATCGCGATCGTCAGGAAGAACACCCCGCCCAGGAAGGCCGGTGCGAACGCCGCCAGGTCCGTGTGGACCATCTGGTACGCCGCGGCCAGCGTCCACACGATTCCGCTGCCCGCCGTCCACACCGCCATGCCGGTCCACAGCCGTCCCGTCCTGTTCTTGCGTGCCGTACCACCGGTCGGCTGCCAGCCCATGCTCTGCCCGCGCAGCAGGTCCCAGACCGCGAACGCGTGCGACCAGCCGTAGATCATCTTGGTGGTCCAGGCCTCGAAGCCGTACGCGCAGCGGTGCCAGGACGGGAAGACGACGACGTTGTAGACCAGGCTGGGTGCGATCAGCAGGTAGTTCTCCAGCTTCACGTACTGCGGGAACACCAGCAGCATCAGGATCGGGATCAGCGGGCCGACGAAGGTGAACAGCGCCGTGTGCAGGTAGTAGAAGAAGCCGGACAGGTACGACAGGCGCTGGCGTACCGGCATCCGGGTGTTCCAGAACTTCGTCGACCCGAGCAGGCTCATCGACCCGGCGCACCACCGGTACTGCTGGGTGAAGAACGAGTTGATGTCGGCCGGGCACAGGCCGGTCGCCAGCGGCACCGGCACGTACCGCAGCCGCCAGCCCCGGCGGCGCATGTCGAATCCGGTGTGCACGTCCTCGGAGTGCTCGATCAGCGTCGACCCGCCGATCGCGTCGAGTGCCGTACGCCGGTACACCGCGCAACTGCCGACGCAGATCGCCGCCTCGTGGTGCTGCCTCGACAGCTGCACCGACCGGTAGAACAGTTCCTGCACCGCGCCGGCGCCGCGCTCCAGCCAGCCCTGGTCCTGGTGCACCCGGAAATACTGCGGCGACTGCACGATGCCCACGTCCGGGTACGCGTCGAAGTACGGCATCAGTTCGTCGAGCATGTCGTGACGCGGGGTGAAGTCGGCGTCGAGCACGAGGATGAAGTCACCCATGGTGCGCTGGTACGCGTACCGCATGTTGCCGGCCTTCTTGTACCACCCGCGGTTGGGCCGGCGCTGGTAGACGAAGCCGAAGCCGAGCGCCATCGCCTCGCGTTCGGCGGTGGCCGAGTCGTCGAGGACGTAGACGTGGACCGGCCCCGGATAGTGCCGGGCCATCGCGGCCACGTGCTCCCACGTGTTGCGCAGTACGTCGATCGCCTCGCCGCACACCGGCAGGAACACGTCGACCGGCGGATGCTCGTCCGGCGCCCACGACGCCACCAGCCGGCGGTGCCGGTCCAGGTCGAAGTCGGGGGTGAACAGGTTGACGCACAGCGAGACGAGGTAGTACGCGATGGTGAACGCCATCAGCGGCAGGAGCAGCAGCAGCCACGGCGACATCCGTACGAACAGCACCTGGCTCACGGTCAGCGCGGTGAAGCTGACCGCCGAGGCGACCATGAGGTACGGCAGCCGCCGGTGGTGGTAGGCGGCCTTCTCCCGTCGGGAGGGCGGCTGCGGCAGCGCCGGGTCGACCGGCACCACCGGCGGTGTGGTCCGTCGCCGCCGGGCCGGCGGCGGGGTGGCCCGGGCCGGCGTCGCCAGCCGGTCGTGCAGAGCCGTCACCGCGGTTTGCTCACGTACAGGACGATGGTGAACGCGCGGACCCGCCAGGTCTGCATCACCACGTAGCCGGACTCCAGCACGCCCGTCTTCCCGGCGCCGAGCCCGGCCAGCGGGTCGTCCCGGTTGCCCTTGCGGACCAGCCAGATCCGGTCCGGTTGGCCGAGGCAGTCGGCCACCTCGCCCGCCGCGCACTCCCGTGCGCCGACGCTGCCGCCGGTACGCGGCCGGGTGCGGGCCAGCCGGTCCTGCGGCGCGATCCCCGGTGGTACGTACCGCAGCACGGCGTCGCGGGCGAGTCGCTGGTCGCCTCCCTCGGTCGGGCCGTAGACGACGGTGTCGCCGGGGGCGGCGTGCGCCCGCATCACCGCGGCGATGTCCCGGGTGCCCTGCCCGTGCCCGGTCGGGGTGCGGATGTCGAGGTGGCCGGGCAGCCCGAGAAGGCCGATCGCGAGCACCACGCCGACGCCACGGGCGATCGTGGTGCGCCGTACCGCCAGCGAGGCCAGCAGCACCCAGGCCGGCAGGGTGAAGAGCAGGTAGCGGGGCAGCCAGGTCGGGACGACCAGGCTGACGGCGAGCAGGCCGGCGGTCGGCAGCAGGGCCCAGGCGGTCGCCACCGCCGCCCGGCCCCGCATCGACATCGCCAGGAACGCGCACGCCAGCAGGGCCCCGCCGATGAGGAGGTCGCCGAAGAGCACGGCCGGGGCCTCGGCGACCCGGGCCAGGCTCACCGGCGGAATCCAGTCGCCGTCGCCGCCGGCCTGTTGCCTCGCGAAGTGGACGACCGGTCCGACGAGGACGACGGCGAGCACCGCGGTCAGCGCCCAGCCGGCCACCGTACGGCCGCCCGGCCGCAGCCGCCAGGCGATCACCGCGTGTGCGAGCAGCAGGAGCAGGCCGAGCACGTGCCCGAGGCCGAGTAGCACCAGCGCGGCGAGGTAGCCGAGGTAGCGGCCGATCCGGGGCCGGTCGAGCAGGCGGACCAGCAGCAGCGTCGCCAGCGCCGCGGCGAGGACGGTGAACGCGTCGGGGCGGGCCTCCTGGGCGTAGCGGGAGGTGGTCGGCAGGACCGCGAAGAGCAGCCCGGCGGCCAGCCCGACCCGCAGCCCGCCCAGCCGGACCCCGAGCGCCGCCACCAGTCCGGTCGCCCCCACCATCGCCAGCGCCGACGGCAGCCGCAGCATGGCGTCGGAGGTGCCCGCCAGGTCGGTCCAGACGCGCAGCAGAAGGTAGTAGGGCGCCGCCCCGGCGTCGGTGCCGGCGAGCACCGACCGGAAGTCGGGCCACGACGCGGTCACCATGCCCCACGTCTGGAGTTCGTCCTCCCACAGCCCGGGCGTGCCGATCCCGATCAGGGAGAGCACGGCCACGACCACCATCGGCGCGGCCCACGCGACGACCTTCAGCCACGGCGCGTCGAGCGGCTCGGGTGGTGGCGGGCCGTCGTCGGGGCCGGGGCGCCACGGCTGTGCGGGCGGTTCGGCGGAGCGTACGGGAGCGGTCTGGCGGGGGATGAACGCGGTCAGATCATTGCTTTTGACAGGCATCTTCTCGAGCGATGACGTGGCCGCGGAGGACGACGCCGTGGTTGACGGGCGGACTGTCGGATCTTCGACAGGCTAGTAGGCGAATGCCGCCAAACCGGCGCCGAGCCCGTGAAATGTGATCAACTCGTCGCGGCGAGCAGGTCGTCCAGGGTGAGGGTGCGCAGGTCGTCGCGGGTGGGTCGGCGGCCCAGCGCCCGCAGCCGGCCGGACTGCGCCTTGCGCATGCCCTCGAGCAGCTTGCGCGCCTCGCGGGCGTTACCGAAGTTGCGGTCCCGCTCGACCTGCCCGAACCATTCCAGCAGCCCGTCGTCCAGGCCGTCGGCGAGCAGGTAGTCGTCGTTGCGCGCGATCCGGTCGACGATCATGACGAGCTGGTCGGCGGTGTAGTTCTCGAACTCCAGCGTCTTGGCGAACCGGGACGCCAGGCCGGAGTTCGCGTCCAGGAAGTCACTCATCTCGTGGGTGTAGCCGGCCACGATGACGGCCACCCGGTCGCGATGGTCCTCCATCAGCTTCACCAGCGTGTCGATCGCCTCCTGACCGAAGTCGGCGTTCGCGCCACCGGCCCGCGACAGGGTGTACGCCTCGTCGATGAACAGCACCCCGCCGAGCGCCTCCTCGAACACCGACGTCGTCTTCTCCGCCGTGTGGCCGATGTACTGCCCGACCAGGTCCCGCCGGGACACCTCGCGGAACTGCCCGTTCGGCAGCACACCGAGCGCCTTGAGCAACTGGCCGTAGACGCGGGCCACCGTCGTCTTGCCGGTGCCCGGGGCCCCGGTGAAGATCAGGTGGTGGCTGGCCGCGCCCACCGCCAGCCCGGCGTCCCGCCGCCACTCGTTGACCTGCAACTCGTCGATGAGCGCCCGCACCTCGGCCTTCACCCCGGGCAGGCCGATCATCGAGTCGAGTTCGGCGAGCAGCGTGTCCATCTTCTCGGCGTCCTGCCGGACCGCGCCGTCGCCGACCTTGGCCCCGGCCACCGGGGCGGCACCGCCCGGCTCGGCCGGTTCGCGGACCACCGGGGCCGCCCCCTCGTCGAGCCGGATCGCGGGCGCGGCGGTCTGCTCGATCCGGCAGCCGTCGACCAGCCCCGTGCAGCCACGGCCGAACGCGATCCCGACCCCGCGGGTGTCGTGCACCCAGCACTCGGCGATCGTCGGCGCGCTCTGCAACGCCACCGAGATGCCGGCGTCGCCGGTGCCGGAGATGTCGCACCGTTCGAGCACCGGCCGGGCGGCCTGGTAGACGTACACGCCCCGGTAGCCGCAGTCGGCGACCGTGCTGTTACGGATGGTCGGGTCGGCGCCGAGCCGCACGATGATGCCGTCGTCGCTGACCCCCCGTACCTCGCACTGGTCCAGGATGCCGCCGGAGTCGTCGACGACGATGCCGTACTGGCCCTTGGTGACCTTCAGCCCGGTGGCCCGCAGCCGCGAACCGTCGGTGACGCTGGCGCCGGCCGCGTAGCCGGCCCGCAGCTCGCAGCCGTCGATCCGCAGCTCGCAGCGGGCCGCGTGCACGGCGGGGTAGTCGCCGGCGGCGACCACCAGCCCGCTCAGGGTCACCTCACCGCCGGTGCAGCTCACCCCGGGGGCGCCGTGGCCGGTGGCGTCGACGGTCACCGTGCCCGGCTCGCGAGCCGTCAGCGTCAGCCGCCGGCCCGATAACCGCAGCGACTCGGCGTAGACGCCGGGCTCGATCGAGATGACGGCACCGTCCTCGGCCACCTCCAGCGCGTCGGCGATCGACGGGAAGGCTCCCGGCTGTTGGGCAGAGACGGTCAGTGTGCGTGCCATGGCCCCGCTCGTTCGGTGAGAGACGGTCGGTCTGGGTCGCCCGGCCCACCGCGGACCGCCGTACGGCCGCGGCAGAGCCGGTCAGATCGTGAACGTTACATCCCGGATCGAACCGGTCAGCTTCCGCAGTTCGTCGGCCCGCTCCGGCGGGGCGGTCATCCGCAGCACCAGTTGCCGGTCCAGCACCCCTTCAGGGACGCTGCGCCAGTAGCTCAGGTAGACCATGCCGTACTGCGGTGCGTCGTCGACCCGGTCGGTCTGCGCCCAGGTCGTGAACGGTCCACTTCGGATCCACTGGAGGCCGAACGCCTCCTCGGCCGTACGCAGCTCGGTCCGCCGCCCCTCGTCGCAGGGGGCCGGGCAGTGCCGCACGATCAGGTCGCCGCCGACCTTCGGCCCCTGTCCGGCCGGGGTGCCGCAGGAGTAGTGCGCGAAACCCGAGGTCGACGCCACGGGGTCGCATCGCCAGGTGTCCGGCATCCGGAACGAGAACCCGAGCCCGGGCAGGTCGGTGACCTGCTGCGTGCGGTCGGCGGGACCGAACTTCGGCGAGTCCGCCGGCCAGCCGCCGCCGACCGGCGGCTCGACGCCGGGCGCGGCCGGCGCCGTGCCGGGCAGTGCGATGTCGACCGACGGCGTCGGACTGGCGCCGGGCGCGGGTGCGGCGTCGCCGCCGAGGGCCGACATGGCGGCGGCGCCGCCGGTCGCGCCCAGCGCCAGCGCGAGCACCGCGACGAGAACGGTGACCAGGATGCCGCGCCCCCGGCGCGGCCGGGCCGGTGCGGGTGGGAAGAGCGGCGGGTACGGCGCCGGGTACCCGGCCGGCGCCGGCGGGGGCGGTCCGGCCACGGGCGGCGGCCCGGGGAGCGCCGCCGGCGGCGGGAACGGGCCGGCGAGCGGCTGCGGAGGCGGGCCGGTCGGGCGCGGCGGGAAAGGCCCGCCCGGTGCGGCCTGCGCCGGGGGAGCGGCGGCCGGCGGCCAGCTCGGCGGCTCGGCGGCCGGCGACGCCGGACCCCCGGAGACCGGCCCGCCCGCCACGGGCCCTCCGGAGACGGGACCGCCCGAAACGGGACCCCCGGAGACCGGACCTCCCAGCGCGGGACCCCCGGAGACGGGACCGCCGGACACGGGAGCGGGTGGAGCCGACGCCTGGGCCGGCTGGCCGCTCACCGGGGCGGCCGGTCCGGTCGGCTGGGTGGTGGTCGCGTCCGGCGGGCCCAGTGCGACGGTCGGCGGCTCCGGGCCGCTTTCCGGCGGCTCCGGTCGCGCGGGAAGCTGTCCGGCCAGCGACACGGTCGGCTGGTCGGCCGGACCCGGATCGGGCGGTGGGGCGGCGACGAGTTGCTGCCCCAGGGCGGTGAAGATGTTTCCCGCGCCCTGGCCGGCCTCGGCCGCGCAGGCGACCCAGGGCGTGGCCGCGACATGGTTGGCGCCGACCACCGGCAGGTCGTCCGCCTGGGACAGGGTGTTGGCGGTCGCGGCGAAGGCCGCCCGCCAGCGTGGGTCGCCGGCCACCGCCGGGTCGAGCACGGCCAGTGTCACCCGGCGGCCAGCCGAGTCCGAGGCGGCCCAGACGGTGCCGACCGGGCAGGTCGCCAGCGCGCCGAGCAGCCGGTAGGGACCGATGTGGTGCATTTGTTTCCTCCCCGCTGTACCGGTCGGATGCTATCGACCCGGTCCGACGCCGTTCCGATCCGTCCCGCCCGACCCTTCCGCCGGCATCCAGCGGGTGCGGGCCGTACGACCACGGGACGTGCCGGGCGGCCCCGGCACCGGCCGGGGATAATCGCCGCGGCGGATGCGTGGGTACGAAGGGACAGTACGGGCGGATGACGGCACCATCGATGGACACGAAGCTCTGGATTCGACGGTTCCACCCGGGGCCGGCGTGGGGACCCCGGCTGGTCTGTTTCCCGCACGCCGGCGGCTCGGCGGTCGCGTTCCACCAGACGTCCAAGGCCCTGTCGCCGGTGGCCGAGGTGCTGTCGTTGCAGTATCCGGGCCGGCAGGACCGCCTCGGCGAACCGTGCCTGGACAGTATCGGGGACCTCGCCGACGCGATCGTCGCCGTGCTGTCGCGCACCCTCGACCGGCCGCTGGTGTTCCTCGGGCACAGCATGGGCGCCGTGATCGCCTTCGAGGTCGCGGTCCGGCTCGAACGGCAGGGGGTGGTCCTGCGCCGGCTCTTCGCGTCCGGCCGGCGGGCGCCGTCGCGGGTCCGTGACGAGTCGATCCACCTCGGCACCGACGACGAACTCGTCGCCGAGGTGCAGCGGCTCAGCGGCACCGAGGAATCGCTGCTGACCGACCCGGTGGTGCTGAGCATCGTGCTGCCCGCGCTGCGCGCCGACTACCGGGCGGTGGAGACGTACCGGCACGCCGGCGGGGCGCGCCTGAGCTGTCCGGTCACGGTGCTGACCGGCGACCGGGACCCCCGGGTCAGCCTCGACGAGGCGCACGACTGGGCCGGGCACACCACCGCGGACTGCGACGTGAAGGTCTTCACCGGCGGCCACTTCTTCCTCAACGACCATCCGGCGCAGATCAACGACCTGCTCGCCGCCGAGCTGACCCGGCCCGCCGGCTGAGTCCGGCCCCGGGTCACCGCCCCGGAGGGGGCCCGGTGGCCGGGGCCGGCGCAACCGGCAGCGGCGCCGGTGACCGGTCGGGGTGCCGCCGCCGGGCGAGCCGGGCGCCGAGCAGGACCGCGCCGGCGACGGCGAGTTCGGTGAGCAGGCAGACCGCCCGGCTGGCGATCGCCGCCGCGCCCGCCCCGGCCGTGGGCAGCAGACCGACCAGTGCGACCGCGATGAGCACCTCGCGGACCACCGCGCCGTCGGGCACCACCACGACCAGCGTGCTGAGCACGGTGGCCAGGGCGAACCCGCCGACGCCGGCGACCAGCGCCGGACCCGGCGGCGCGCCGAGCGCCACCACCAGCAGCCACAGGTGCAGGCCGGAGACCAGCCAGCAGGCCAGTTGCCAGCCGACGGCGGCCCGGGTGGCGGTGCCGGTGCCGACCGCCGGCAGGTCCCGGCGGACCAGCCGGGCGCCGACCGCGGCGAGCCGGCCCACGACGCCCGGCCAGGCCAGCAGGGCGACGACGAGGGCGGCCGGGGCGAGTAGCCACCAGCCCCGGTCGCCGAGCACCGCCGGCCCGGCCAGGGCGCCGACGACCAGACCGGTGAGCAGCATGACGACGACGTTGAGCAGGAAGGCGGCCACCGTCGCGGTGCCGGGCACCCCGGCGTCCGCGGCCAGCCGGGCCTGGGTGACCACCACCCAGACCCGCCCGGGTACGTACTTGGCCAGCACCCCGACGAAGTAGATCCGGGCGGCGGCCCGGCCGGGCAGCCGGTGCCCCAGGTCGGCCAGGGTGCTCGCCCACGAACGCATCGCGCACAGCAGCGCCACGATGTTGCACCCGGCGGCGGCGAGCAGGTACGGCACCGCGTGCCCGGTCACCAGCGGGCGGGCGACCGACCAGTCCTGTCCGCGTACGGTCCACCAGACCCCGGCCAGGATCGCGGCCACGAGGACGGCGGTGAGCAGCGGCCGGAGCCGGGCGAGGCGTCGGGTCACCGGTGCTCCCCGGCCGGGTCGGCGACCGCCGGCCGGTCCGCCTTCCCCGGTGCGGGCACCGGCCGGCCGGCCCGGCGGGCGGTGACCGCCTCCTCGTAGACGGCGACCGTCGCGTCCACCGACGCCGACCAGCCGAACGAGCGCTCGACGTGCCGGCGGCCCCGCGCGCCGAGTTCGGCTGCGTACTCCGCGTCGGCGAGCAGGTTGCCGGCGAGCCGGGCCAGTTCCTCGGGGCGGTCGGCGGTCAGGCGCAGCGCGGTGGGGCGTACACCGTCGGTGCCGATCGTGGCGGAGAACCCGGACCCGAGCAGCACCGGCGTGCCCAGCGCCATCGCCTCGACCGAGACCAGCCCGAACGGCTCGTACGTGGACGGGAACAGGCACAGGTCGGCGGCCAGGTAGTGCCGGCGGACCTGCTCGCGGGACAGGTGGCGGTGGTAGACCCGGGTCCGGTCGGCGATGCCGAGCTGGGCGACCAGCCGGTCCACGACGGCGTCCTGGTCGGTGCCGGGCAGGCCGGTGCCGAGCAGGAACAGGCGGGCCGCCGGGTGCCAGCGGGCGATGTCGGGCAGTGCCCGCAGCAGGGTGTGTACGCCCTTGACCGGGCTGAGCCGGCCGGCGAAGACGAGGACCAGCGAGTCGGCCGGAAATCCCGCCTCGGCCAGCAGCTCGGCCCGGGTCGCCGCCCGGTCGGCCGGCGCGTCCCGGTCGGTGCCGGGCGGGTCCTCGTAGCCGTGCGGCACCACCCGGATCTTGTGAGCCGCGAATCCGTGCCGGACCAGCAGGTCGCCCATCTCCGGGGTCGGCACCACGACGAGGGCGGCGAGGGCGGCCATCAGCCGCTGGCAGGTTCCGATGATCCGCAGCGGGTCGGCGACGTCGGGCTGCGGTGCCATCGTCTGTTCGGTGTTGTGCACGTGGTAGACGACCGGCAGCCGCAGCAGGGTCGCGGCGAGGATGCCGGCGGGGGTGCTCTGCCAGTCGTGGACCGCGATCACCGAACCGCGCCGGCGGCCCCGGCACAGCCCGAGGAACACCCCGAGGTTGAAGGCGATCAGGGCGATGGCGAACAGGCCCTGCCCGCGGGCGGACAGCGCCCGGTGCGGGTCGAAGAGCCGCCGGCCCAGCCAGCGCGGCATCCGGGGTCGGACCACCGGCACCCCGCCGCTGACGCCGTGTCGCGGCTGGTCGCCGGGGTGGTTCATGGTGTAGAGCCGCAGCCGCAGGTCGCCGCGCCGCCGGTGCAGGTGGTGCAGGCAGCGTTCGGCGTATTCGGCCAGCCCACCCATCCGCCACGGCGGGAACTGGTGGCAGACGACCGTTACCTGGTGCAGTACCGGCACGGTGGCTCCTCGGTCACGATGCGGGCGCGACGGGTGTGGCGACGGTGCCCCATTGATTGAGGGGTTGACGGTCGACAATGTCAACCCCCGCGCCGAATTGTCTCGGTCGAGGTCGTACGCGCCTCGTGCTCGGTGGTCGTACGACGGTCGTAGGCCGGTAACTGCTACCTGGGCGGGCCGGTCGGGCGTACCTAGGATGCGAATGCCGCGCTATTCGGAACCCGCTTTGTGGAGGGTCGATGGCTAGTGAACAGAGCTCGCCCCTGATTGGGCTCGACTCCGCTGATCGGCTCTCCGTCGATCAGGTGCAGGACATGTACCGCAAATACATCAATTCGAGCCAGGTCAATCTGATGACGTCGTTCGGTTTC
This sequence comes from Polymorphospora sp. NPDC050346, assembly GCF_040655695.1. Classification (NCBI taxonomy): domain Bacteria; kingdom Bacillati; phylum Actinomycetota; class Actinomycetes; order Micromonosporales; family Micromonosporaceae; genus Polymorphospora; species Polymorphospora sp. NPDC050346. Next base: position 24,951 of record NZ_JBFAKM010000059.1, read on the forward strand.
GGGCGCGAGCTGATCGACCATGCCGAGGGCAGCTACATCTACACCCGGGACGGCCGGCGGATCCTCGACTTCACCGGGGGAGTGGGCGTGCTCAACCACGGCCACAACCACCCGCGCATCATCGCCGCCCGCCAGCGTTTCCAGCAGGAACGCCGGATGGAGGTGCACAAGACGATCTTCTCGCCGTATCTGGCGGTGCTCGGCCACAACCTGGCGGCCGTGCTGCCCGGCGACCTCAACAAGTCGTTCCTGCCCAACTCCGGCGCCGAGGCGGTCGAGGGCGCGGTGAAGCTCGCGTACAAGTACCACGGCGGGCGGCGCAACACCGTGCTGCACTCCGACATCAGCTTCCACGGCAAGCTGCTCGGTTCGGGCAGCCTCACCGCCGCCCGCAACACGTTCCGGTTCCCCGGCATCCCGGGCGTGGTCAGCTACCCGTACGGCGACCTGGCCGCCCTGCGCGCCGAAGTGGACGCCGCCCGCGACGCCGCCGGCCGGTGCGACGTGTACGCGATCCTGGTCGAGCCCTTCAGCGCCTCCACGATGCGCTCGTGCAGCGAGGAGTTCCTGCGCGGGCTGCGTGAGCTGTGCACCGAGCGCAACATCGTGCTCATCTTCGACGAGATCTACACCGGCTGGGGCAAGACCGGCACGCTGTTCTACTTCATGCGCTATCCCGGCCTGCTGCCGGACGTGCTGACCACCTCGAAGTCGTTCGGCGGCGGCAAGTCGTCGATCTCGGCGTACGTGGCCCGCGACCCGATCTTCCACAAGGCGTACGAGAACCTCAACGACGCCCTGCTGCAGAGCACCAGCACCACCTACTACGGCTTCGGCGAGGAGACCGCGACCGCCATCGAGGCGATCAACGTCGCCGTGGAGGAGGACTTCCCGGGCCGGGCCCGCGAGATCGAGGCGATCCTCGCCCCCGGACTGCGCCGGCTGCGGGCCGACTATCCCGACCTGATCGCCGACGTGCAGGGCGCCGGCGCGCTGTGGGGCGTCTTCCTCCAGAACAACGTCAAGGTGCTCGACCTCGTCACCCGGCTGCTGCCGGTGGGATTCGCCAAGGACCCGCAGTTCGCCACCAAGGTCATCACCGGCGCGGTCATCGACACCCTCTACCGCGACCACGACATCTACGCCTACTACACACTCAACGGCCGCAACCCGCTGGTGGTCGGACCGCCGCTGGTCGCCACCGAGGCCGACGTCAAGCACTTCCTCGACTGCTTCGACGCCACCCTGGCGATCGGGCTGCCCCGGCTGCTGAGCCGGTTCGTACGCGAAAGGTTGTCGACACTGTGGTGACCCGGGTGCTGGTGACCGGCGGCTGCGGCATGCTCGGACTGAACCTGGTCCAGCGGCTGCACGCCGACGGGTACGCCGTACACAGCCTCGACCTGCGCGAACCGGCGGAACCGCTGCCCGGGGTCCGCTACACGGTCGCCGATGTCCGCGACGCCGGGGCGGTGGGCCGGGCGGTGGCCGAGGTCGACGTCGCCGTCCACACCGCCGCCGCGCTGCCGAGCTATCCGGAGCCGGAGATCCGGTCGGTGATCGTCGACGGCACCCGTACGGTGCTCGGCGCCGCCGTGGCGGCCGGGCTCGAACGGGTCGTGCACATCTCCTCCACCGCCGTGTACGGGCTGCCCGACGTCGTACCGACCACCGAGGAGCACCCCCGGGCCCCGGTCGACGCCTACAGCCGGGCGAAGGCGGGCGCCGAGGAGGTCGCCGAGGAGTTCCGGGCCGGCGGCCTCTGTGTGCCGATCCTGCGCCCGAAGACGTTCCTCGGACCCGGCCGGCTCGGACTGTTCGCCATGCTGTTCGAGTGGGCCGACGAGGGCCGCAACTTCCCCGTCATCGGCCGGGGCGACGTACGCATCCAGATGCTCGCGATCGAGGACCTGGTCGACGCGGTGACCCGCGCGCTGACCGCGCCCGCCGAGGTCGCCAACGACACCTTCAACATCGCCGCCGCCGACTTCGGCACGCTGCGCGAGGACTTCCAGGCCGTGCTCGACGCGGCCGGGCACGGCCGGCGGATCGTCCCCGTCCCGGCCGGCGCCGCGGTCGCCGTGCTCGACCTGCTGCGCCGCGCCAGACTGTCCCCTGTGTACGGACGGCTGGTGCACAAGCTGCGCGCCGACTCGTACGTCAGCGTCAGCAAGGCCCACGAGCGGCTCGACTTCCGGTCCCGGCGCTCCAACCGCGACGCGATCCTGGCCACCTACCGGTGGTGGCGGGACCGGGCCGCCGCCGACACCGCCGACGGGACCGGCACGGCCGCGCCCGCCGGCCGCACCAGCCGCGAACCGTGGCGGCAGGGTGTGCTGTCGCTGGCCAAGGTCTTCTTCTGACCACCGCTTCGAGCCGCGTCCAGGAGGAGGTCACGGTGTATTCGACGAACCTCGGCCAACCCGTGCCGCCGGTGCCCGACGTGCCGGCCGCGGCGGTCGGCGCGACCGCCGCCGTGACCACCGGTGTGCGGACCGGGCTGCTGCGCGACCTCGTCGCCCTGGCCCGCCCCGCCCAGTGGCCGAAGAACCTGCTGGTCGTCCCGCTGGCCCTGATCGACGCGCCCCACCTCGGCCTCGGCGCGCTCGCCCGGATGGGGCTCGCCGTCGTGCTGTTCACCCTGCTGTCGGCGTTCGTGTACGTGTGGAACGACATCGCCGACCGGCACCGCGACCGGCTGCACCCGGTGAAGCGGCACCGGCCGATCGCCGCCGGACGCATCGGCGTCGGCCCGGCCCGGGCGTACGCGCTCGGCCTGATCGTGCTGGTCGCGGTCCTGCTCGCGGTCGGGCCGGCGATGTCCTGGTGGCCGCTGTTCGGCTACCTGGCGCTCAACCTGTCCTACGTCCGCTGGCTCAAGCACCTGCCACTGCTCGACGTCTTCGCCGTCGCGGCGGGCTTCGTGCTCCGGGTCGTCCAGGGCTATCTGGCGGTGCCGGCCCGCGCCTCGGTCTGGCTGCTCGCCTGCGTCTTCACCCTCTGCCTGCTGCTCGCCGCCGGCAAGCGACGGCACGAGATATCCGTCGGTGGCACCGCCCACCGGCCGTCGCTGGCCGGCTACACCACCCAGTACCTGGACTACCTGATCATCCTGTACGCCACGCTGACCGTGACCGTGTTCCTGCTCTACCTGGTGAACGGCCGGTTCGCCGCTCCCTACACCGACGCCTCCCTGCTCGTCTCGCTGCCCTGCGCGATCTTCGCGGTCGCCCGGCACCTGCACGTCGTGGTGGTCGGCAAGGGCGGCGGCGATCCGGTACGCCTGCTGCTGCGCGACCGCGCCATGGTCGTCAACACGCTGATCTGGGCGGGCGGGCTCGCCGTCATCCTGGTGGCGGCCCGGTTCCCGGTGCTGGTCGAATTCGCCGGACAACTCCTGGAGGGCCGATGAGCCACCCCCCGCACACCCCGCGGCTGCTGCCGGCCGCCGCGGTGCAGCCGACCGGTCCGGTCGACCACCCGGACTGGAACTACCGGCCGGTGCTCGGCCGGGTCCAGCGGCTGCGCTTCCGGATGGTCGTCGACCTGCTCGGCGGCGACCGGTTCGGCCGGATCCTGGAGATCGGCTACGGCAGCGGCGTGTTCCAGCCGGAACTCGCCCGCTGGTGCCGGGAACTGCACGGCATCGACGCGCACCCGCTGACCGGGGAGGTGGCCGGACGCCTCGCCCAGCACGGCGTCACGACCACGCTGACCCGGGGCAGCGCGGAGGCGCTGCCGTACGACGACGGGTTCTTCGACTGCGTCGTCGCGGTCAGCACCCTGGAGTACGTCGAGTCGATCGACACCGCCTGCCGCGAGATCGACCGGGTGCTCGCCCCCGGCGGGTCGCTGATCGTCGTCACGCCCGGGGCCAGCGCCCTGTGGAGCCCGGTGCTGGCCGTCGCCACCCGCCAGGGGGCCAGCCAGTACGGCGACCGCCGGCAGCGGCTGCAGCCGGCCCTGTACCGGCACTTCCGGCCGGAACGCGAGGTCCGGGTGCCCCGGTTCGGCGGCAGCGTGCTGCGGCTCTACACCGGCCTGCGGTTGCGGGCCGGCGGGACGGCCGCGTGATGGCGACCCGCCCGCTGCACCTGCTGCCCCGGTCCGCGCTGCTGCTCACCGGTCCGGTCGACCACCCGGACTGGAACTACCGGCCGCTGCTCGGCCGGGTCCAGCAACTGCGCTTCCGGATGATCCTCGACCTGCTCGGCGACACCCACCACCGGCGGATCCTGGAGATCGGCTACGGCAGCGGTGTCTTCCTGCCCGAACTCGCCCGCCGGTGCGACGAGATCCACGGGGTCGACATCCACCCGCACGCCGGCGAGGTCACCACCCGGCTCGCCGCGTACGGCGTCGCCGCCAACCTGGCCCAGGCCGGCGCCGAGGACCTGCCGTACGACGACGGCCACTTCGACTGCGTGGTGGCGGTGAGCACGCTGGAGTGCGTGCCACGCATCGACGACGCCTGCCGCGAGATCCGGCGGGTGCTCGCCCCCGGCGGCACCCTGGTGATGGTGACGCCCGGCGTCAGCCCGTTGTGGGACCTGGCCCTGCGGATGACGACCCGCGTCGATGCCAGCCTGTACGGTGACGGTCGGCAGCGGTTGCGGCCCGCCCTCGACCGGCACTTCCGGCCGGCCCGGGAGATCGCGGTGCCGAGGGTCGGCGGCCGGCCGGTGCGCCTCTACACCGGTCTGCGACTGGAGGCACTGTGAACGACGACCGGGCCGGTGCGCTGACGGCGGGGGAGCCGGACACCCTCGCGGACCCGGCCCCGCCCGGTGGCCCGACCGGGGCCGGCCCGGATTCCGCCCCGGCTGACAGCGCCACCCTCGCCGGCAGGCCCGGCGAGGCGGTGGACGCCGTCGCGCCGGTACGACGGCGGTGGTGCCTCGGCACCCGGCTGGTGGTCGCCGGCACCGCACTGTGGACCCTCTTCCTGGCCGCCCACGTCCTGCTCACCGGTCGCTGGTGGCCGTGGCTGATCGTCGAGTCGACGCCGCCGGTCGCGCTGGTCGTCGTACCCCTGCTGCTGCTCGCCGTGTCGCCGCTGGCCCGGCCGGTCCGGCGGTGGCTGTCGCCGCTGCTGGCCGCCCTCGTCGTGGCCGGCCTGTCGCTCGGCGGTCTGCACGTGCGGGTGCTGGGCGGCGGGCCGACCGGGACCACCCCGCCGGCACCCGCGGTCAAGGTGATGGCCTGGAACACCGACATCTGGACCATGGACGACGACCCGGACGCCTTCTTCGCCTACCTGCGCGAGCAGCGGGCCGACGTCTACCTGCTCCAGGAATACCTGCGGTGGGAGGACGACGCGGTCCGGGCCGACGACCTGGCCCGGATCCGGGCCGCCTTCCCCGGACACGAGGTCGTCGTCGAGGGCGAACTGGTCACCATCTCGAGGCTGCCGGTGGTCGCCACCCACCCCCGGCCGGTGCCCGGCGAGGGCACCGACTGGTACTGGCGGGGCAACAAGGCCCAGCGGGTCGACGTACGGTTCGGTGACGGGTTGCTGTCCATCTACAACGTGCACCTGTTCGTGCCGCTGCGGCGCGAGCTGAGCCCGCTGGGCCGCGAGTTCTACGACTTCGTCCGCGACCAGTACCACCTGCGGCAGGCCGAACTGGCGGCGCTGCGCGCCGACGTCGCCGCCAACCCGAACCCGGTCGTGGTCGCCGGTGACTTCAACACCCCGTGGGTCGGCAGCCTCGTCGACGTCGGGCCGGGCCTGCATCGGCACGACCCGGCCGGGGGATCGGTGCTGGCGTCGAGCTGGCCGACGGCGAGCTACCGCCTGCCCCGGCTGTGGCGGCTGGACTGGCTGCTGACCACCGACGACCTCGACGTCGCCGGCTACCGCTTCGCGCCCAACCCGGGCTTCTCCGACCACCTCGCCCAGCACTTCGTCGTCTCGCAGTCCGGAGACCTGAGAGGAAACCCGTGATGCGGCCGGACGACCGGTTCGACGTGACCGTCGCGCTCGACTACTACGCGCCGTACGTCAGCGGCCTGACCGAGACCGCGCGGATGATCGCCGAAGGGCTCGCCGCGCGCGGCCTGCGGATCGCGGTCGCCTGCTCCCGGCACGACCGGGCGCTGCCGCCGTACGAGGTCATCGCCGGCGTGCACGTGTTCCGGGCACCGGTGCTCGCCCGGATCCGCAAGGGTGTGCTCAGCCCCGGCCTGCCCGCGCTGGTGGCCCGGCTGGCCGCCCGGTCCGCGGTCCTGCACGTCCACCTGCCGATGCCGGAGGCGGTCGCCGTCGCGGCGCTGACCCGCCGGGTCCCGCTGGTGGCGACCCACCACATCGACGCGTTCCTGCCGGCCGGGCCGGTCAACGACATCGGCATGCGGCTCGCCGACGCCTCGGCCGGCGCGGCGATCCGGCGGGCCGCCCTCGTCGTGGTCAACAGCGACGACCAGGCCCGCGGCTCGCGGCTGTGGCCGCTGCTGCGCCGCCGGCCGACGCTGGCCGTCCCGGCACCCTGCGCCGACCGGGGCGGCGGCCGGCCGGCGTTGCGGGACGGCTCGGGAACGCACATCGGCTTCCTGGGCCGGATCGCCGACGAGAAGGGGATCGAATACCTGATCCGCGCCTTCCGTACGATCGACGACCCGGCCGCCCGGCTGCTGGTCGGCGGCGACTACGAGGGCGTCGCCGGCGGCAGCAACATCGGGCTGCTGCGCGCCGAGGCGGCCGGCGATCCACGGGTCCGGTTCCTCGGCCTGCTGCAGGGCGACCGGATCCGCGACTTCTACGCCTCCATCGACGTCTTCGCGCTGCCGTCGATCGCCGAGTCGTTCGGCATCGTCCAGGTCGAGGCGATGATGGCCGGCATCCCGTCGGTCACCACCGACCTGCCCGGCGGCCGGTTCCCGGTGCAGGCGACCGGATTCGGGCGGGTGGTGCCGCCGCGTGATCCGGCCGCGCTGCGCCGGGCCGTACTCGAACTCGCCGCGTTGCCGGCCGAGGCGCGCGAACTCGGCCGCAAGAAGGCCAACGAGCTGTTCGGCCTGGAATCCTGCGTCGACGAGGATGGAATCGATGGTTCGGGTTCAATGTGGTGCGCCGTTCGGCCGATCCCACCCAGGGTGCCAGTACAGGCACACTGCGAAGCGGG
>NZ_JBFAKM010000060.1:0-30448 GCF_040655695.1 Polymorphospora sp. NPDC050346
CAACCCGCGACCTCCACCCCAGCCGCCTGACCTGGGCAGCCACAACGCCCGGAGATCGCACCAAAGGCAAGAAGGAACTTCGTGCTGTTCCGGTAACGGGCAACACCGATCCCGAGGAGATGCCGTGATCAGGCTCGCCTCGCCGGTCCCGGCACCGACCCTGCCTACTCCTGCGCCGCTGCCGTCGTTCGGAACGCCGGCCCCGTCCAACCTGGTTACCGAGGCAATCGGGGACGTGGTTGCGTGGGCTTCGGCCCGGCCATGGCTCGCGATGGTCGCCGTGGCGTTGGGTGTGCTCGCGTTCGTCGCTCACGCCCGGCTGCTGGTGTGGCGGCAGCAGCGCTGGCAGCGTCACGCCCAGCAGATCACCATCACCCCGCCGCTAGAGGTGGAGTCCGAAAGCGCGGCGCGATGGTGGGCGACCTGCGCCGAGATCCTGCGCCCCGTGGGCTGGCGGCGTGTGCTCTACGGCACCCCGCACGTCGGCTTCGAGTACCGGTGGGCGGGTCGGCAGCTGACCATCGTCATCTGGCTGCCCGGCACCGTTCCTGCCGGACCGGTCCTCGCCGCTGTCGCTGGCGCCTGGCCCGGTGCCACCGCCACGGTCGGCGACGCCACCGCCCCGATCCCAGCCACCGTGATCGCCGAGGGTGACGCCCTGGCGCCGACGCTGCCGGCCTGGTACCCGATCGTTACCGGCCACGACAGCGACCCGCTGCGGCCTCTGATCTCCGCCTTGTCCGGGTTGCGCGACCACGAGTATGCCTGCGTGCAGGTCCTCGCCCGGCCGGCCACACGCCGGCAGGTCCGCCGGCTGCGGGCCGGCACGGCGGCGCTGCGTAGCGGACAGCCCGCCCGGGGCGCCTTCGATCCCGCGACCTGGCTGGACGGGCTCGCCGGTCTGCTGATGCCCGGGCCCGGCCGCGCCAGCACCGGTGCTGGCGGCCGCAGTGTGGCGTACCGGCCGCCGGTTGGTGATCCGGAGCGGGAGCGTGATATCCGTGCGGCGGTGGACAAGCTCGCCTCGGGCCAGTTGTGGGAGGCGTCGATCCGGTACGGCATTGCGCACACCAACCCGCGCAAGGTGGATGAGGAGAGCCTGCGGGTTCGGTTGAGGATGCTGGCCCGTGGTGCCGGGTCCGCCTACGGGCTGTATACCGCCCGGCAGCGGCTGCGGCGCGTCCGTCTCGCCCGGCCCGCCGCGGTGCTGGCCGGCAGGCCGCTGCGCTCCGGTTACCTGCTCGGTGTCGCCGAGCTCGCCGCTGTCGCCGCCCTGCCCACCGATCTGGCGGTGCCCGGTCTGGTACGCGCCCGTGCCAGACCGATGCCGGCACCGGTCGAGGCGCCCATGGGCGGCCGGGGCGTCAAACAGCTCGGCCACGCGCAGATCGGCGGCCATGCCGTCGCACTGCCCGTCGTCGATGCCCGCCAACATCTGCATGTTCTTGGCAGCACGGGCGTCGGGAAGTCCACGTTTCTGGTCAACCTGATCCTCGACGACGTGGCCGCCCGCCGCGGGGTTGTCGTCATCGACCCCAAGGGTGACCTGGTCACCGATGTCCTCGACCGGCTCGACCCGAAGGTCGCCGACCGGGTCGTGCTCATCGACCCCGACCAGGGGCAGGGCGGCTACTTCAATCCGCTGTCTGGCGACGACCACGATCTCGCGGTGGACAACGTGGTCTCCATCTTCTCCAAGATCTTTCAACGGCATTGGGGACCCCGGATCGACGACACCTTGCGGGTGGCCTGCCTGACCCTGATGCGCAAGGCCAACGCCACCCTCGCCCTCGTTCCGCCGCTACTCAACGACAAACAGTTCCGCATTGCCCTCACCAAGGAACTCGACGATCCGGAAGGGCTGCTCGGCTACTGGACCTGGTACGAGTCCATGCCACCGCCGGTGCGGGCACAGGTCATCGGCCCCGTCATGGCCCGGTTACGCGCCTTCCTGCTGCGGGACTTCACGCGCCGCACGCTCGGCACACCGCGCTCATCGTTCGACATGGAAACCCTGCTCAACACCGGCGGAATCCTTCTCGCCCGCCTGCCGAAGGGACAGCTTGGCGAGGACACCTCCCGGCTGATGGGTTCGTTCGTCCTGGCCCGTGCCTGGCAGGCCGCCACTGCTCGCGCGAAACTGCCTGAGGACAAACGCCGCGACTGCACCGTTTACATCGACGAGTGCCACAATTTCCTCAATTTGCCCGGGTCGGTGGACGACATGCTTGCCGAGGCTCGCGGCTACCGGTTGAGCCTCGTACTGGCCCACCAGGATCTCGCCCAGCTACCGCGGCCCACCCAACTGGCGCTGTCCGCGAACGCGAGGAACAAGATCACGTTCAACGTGGCGCCCGAGGACGCCCACCAGATGGCCCGGCACATGTTCCCCGAACTGTCCGAACACGACCTGAGCCATCTGGACGCCTACCAGGCCGCCGCCCGACTCGTGATCAACAACCGGGAAACCGCGGCATTCACGCTCCGGACCCGACCGCCCCGGCCTTCGATCCCTGGCGCAGCGGATCAGATCCGCAGGGCCTGCGCCGCGGCCAGCCGCAGCGCAGGCGATCCCACGGCGATCGAACAACTCGCCAAGCGGCTGGCCATCCAGCCCGAAAGCCGCCGGTAGAAGGCCGTCAGTCACCGCTGCCGGGACGGACGCCAGCCCGGCCTGGCAGCGGTCGGCCCCTGGTCCCCACCCCGGCCTGGTCCCGGCGAGACCTAACCCACCCTCAGCCGCCCAACAGCGCAGGCAGGTGCCCCGCATGCCCCATGATCAACCATCCCGACAGTCCCCTCAGGGGGACACTCTCCGACCGGGGGACGCCCCGTCACCCCCACGCCCTCGTACGCCCGTCCGACGCACGACAACGACCCTCGCCGACATCTCTGCCCGGCTACGCCCCCGCGACCGGGTGATCGCCGTCCTTCTCTCCGACCACACCGCGCTCACCACCGACCAGATCGCCGCGGTCCTGTTCGACTCGCCGATCACCTGCGCCCACCGCCTCTATGCACTGCGTCGCATGGACTTCATCGACCGCGTCCTGCGCTCCGGACAGCCGTCCCAGGTCTACTGGGTGCCCGGACGACTCTCGGCCCGCCTGGTCGCCCTCACCCGCGGCGAAACACCACCGACCCCGAGAGCGGTGGCCCTGGCCGCCGACAGCGTCCTGTCCGACCGCACCCGCCGGCACACCATCGAGACCAACCAGTTCTTCATCGACCTGCTCGCGCACAGCCGATCCCACCCACAGTCCCGATTGATCCGCTGGTGGTCCGAGCAGCAGACCGCCGCCGCGTTCGGTCGCCGCGTACGCCCCGACGGGCACGGTGTCTGGACCACGGGCCAGCGCAGAGTCAGCTTCTGGCTGGAGTACGACCGCGGCACCGAGGGCCACGTGCGGCTGCGCGACAAGCTGGAACCCTATCGCCGGCTACGTGTCGACGGCGGCCCCGGTCACGTCCTGCTGTTCTCGCTCCCCAGCCGGGAAAGGGAACGGAACCTCCACCACCATCTGGTCGAGACGGCCAGCCACGACCATCGGATCGCCGACGCCTTGGCCACCGTCGCTATCGCGACCTGTGCCCGAGACCGTGTGAATGGTCACGGCCCGGCCGGGCCCGTGTGGCGGCTCGTCGGAAACGGCGGCCACCGGTTACGCCTCGCCGACCTTCCCGCCACAGAAGAGGTGCCCGGCCCACTCAATCCGGGGCCGCCGTCAGCCGATCAAGACCCGTTACACGAGCTCACCTGACCCGTCGAAGCACGCCAAGATCCGGTACTCGAATTCACCCCTCTGACCGGCGAACCACTCCCCGAATGGCAACCCAACGACGCGCACACAGCTCGACGAGAGATCTCTTAGATCGTCTGCCGTGCCCGGCCGGTCCCTTCCCGGGTCGCACATTGCCACGCGACCGGCATCGGTCACCTCAACCCGGTAACGGTCGCGGTGTTCTCGCACGTGGCACCCGACGTCGGCCCACCGGAATCCGTCCCGGCCGTCGAATCCAGCTGACCACGCCTCGCGTTCGCTTGCGCCCTTCCCGCCGCGGCAGGAATTCAGAGCCTTTCCACACAAGGGAGAACCATGCCCGAAGAAAGCCCTCTCACGACGAACACGCAGCGCCCACGCCGACTCCTCACGCAGAACCGGAAGATGAGAAGAATCGGGGTGTGGAACTGGTCCATACCGGCGTGGGCCGGCCGTCTTCCTGACGGCCGGCCATACAACACATGTCCATCGGCCGGTATCTGCCGCGAGATCTGCTACGCGCGGCACGGCACCTACACCTGGCCAACGGTGCGCGCCAAACATCACGCCAATCTGATGTTCGTGCTCGACGATCCACCGGGATGGGAAGCAGCCATGGTTGCTGAGCTTGAGAGACGGAGGTTCCAGGACGCATGGATCAGGATCCACGACTCCGGCGACTTCTTCTCCGACAACTACACCAACGCCTGGATGCGGATCTGTCGCACCCGCCCGGGGATCAACTTCTATGCCTACAGCAAGGAGGTGGACAGGTTCCGGCGGCTTGTCGAACCGGACCCGCCACCGAACTTCCTCTGGGTGTACTCCCTGGGCGGGGTCCAAGACGCCGCACTGGATTCCGCCACCGACCGTGTCGCCGACATCTTCCCCGACGAGAACGCCATCACCGCCGCCGGATGGTCATCCCAAGAGGCCAGTGATCTCCTCGCCGTTCTCGGTCCTCGCCTGGTCGGGATTCCCGCCAACCGTATCCCCGCAGCCCTGCGCAAGCTCGCCGGCCGACGCGCCAGTCGCTGGCAGGCCGAGGTCGACGCCGAACGCGCCGGCCGGCGGCGGCCGGAGTCGTACGTCAACGGGACATGACCCAACGGGCGCCCGGTTGGCCAACAGCGCGGTCCTGGTTGACCAACAGCATCCGCCGATTGCCGCAACCGCAAGGGCTGCACGCCGGCCAACAGCCCTGGTCAAGCCGGCCCTTTGCGATCCCACACCATGATCGGATTCGGTTGGGTGGGCGGGCTACGGTGAGGACTCATTTCATGAACCCCGCACTTGCACCACCTCGGGCATCGGCCCGTCCCGGCAGGATCCGCACCCGCCCACCCGCCACCGGCCGGTCGGCAGCGACACCTTCTTCCGCGACGCCCCGCCCATCCCGCACCACCGTTCTCATCCCTGACCGCACCGCCGAGAACATTCCGGCCCCTGCGGTTCGCCTGGACTCCTGTTCCGGCCACACCTGTACCACCTCACCGATCTCATCGATCAGAATGGAGGTATCCGCATGTCCTCACCGCTGACCATCGTGGTCGCCCTCGACCCCGACACCGCAACTGCGGCACTCACCGATTCAGCCGCTTCCCGCGTCCGCAGCCAGGACCTTTCGCCGGCTGGTGCGGTTGGCCACTTCTCGGCGCGTCGCCGTCTCACCCGCAAGCTACTGCGCCGCGTTCGCGGGCGCGCCGCCGGCGGCCCGATCCGTCTCCTCGACTTCCAATCCATGCGTACGCACGCCGACAACTACGCCGCATGGCAGTGGCAACAATGGCGTGCTGTCGTTTCCGGCACCCGCGACGCCCAACCCTGGTGGGTGTTCGTCGACCGGCACCGCGCCGACCCGGACACTTGGCCGGTCAGCCGGGCCCAGCAGGCGTACCTGGCGCAGCCCCGCGTGCTGGCGATGACCGCCTATAACGCCGCGTACCGGCACCACCCCATTCCCAGAGCACGACTGGAATCCCTGCAATCGGGATTCAACGCGTACCGCACCCTCGCCGCGCTCGCCGCCGTTCCCGGCGACGCTGTCGCCACCGACGGCGGCGACTTGCTCACTCCGAGCAGCGGACGGCTGTTCGACCAGCTGCGTTATCTGCACGCCGCGAACGACTACATCGACCGTCTGCACCGGGACACCCCACTCGTGGCCATCACTGCTCAGTCCGGCAGCGAATAGCGACGATTGCAAGCGGGTAGCTCGGGCTTTGCCAGCCGAGTTACCCGCTTCCACCCCCGCCGAAGATCTACGCCGGCCGACGCCGTTCCTGTCGAAGTCGGTCGTTTATCAGCGGCCACATCACTGGACAGAGTCCGGCGATGTGTGCGCGTCCCTCCCACGGCCCCACTGACGCCGGGCAGGCATCCTCGCCGGCCCGGCCATTGCCATGCCCACCGGAGGGCGCCGGCCAGACGGCGCCGAGAAGGGAGGCACCAGCGCCGGGTCGCGCCATAGGTCACGAGCGCCCCGACACCAACCGATCCAGCTCATGGGTCGGCTCGTCAGCCCATCTCTTCTGGTCCGGATCACGACCGGACCGTCCTACCTAATTGGAGGCGGCATGAGGCGGAGCACCATCTCCGAAGCCCTCACCGAAATCCGGCAGTTCGACAGTTTCAACGCCGGCACCCTGGTCGGCGTCGCCCTCGCCGAGCGGTACGGCGGCGCACCGCCGCTGCGACTCGACGGGCTGCCCGCAGCCCAGGCCGCCGCCCTGCGGGCTTCGCTTGACGCCCGCGCCGCGGGTGTTGTCGGCATCGACACTCCGGCCTATCTCGTCTACTCGAGTGGCCTGCTCGTGGCATGGTGCACCGTTCGCGCCGCTGTCGCCACGCCGGACCTCGTGCTCAGTGGTACCCGGGCCCGCCATCAACGCCTCGCCGTGCAGGCGCTGTCCGACCTGGCCCGTCAGACGCTGCTCCGGCTCGCCGACGCCCGACCGGACACCGATCCTGCCGGCATGGAGTCCGTCATGTATCACGAAGCGGCGGTGCGCGTTGCCGTGGCCGACGACTTGACGACCACCGCAGCGACGATTCTCGACCCTGACCCGGCCGTGGCGGAAGCGGCGATCCGCAGCCTCCTACCGGCTCGCGCCACGGAGCCGCCGCAACCGCTGGTTGTGCTGGATGCGACCGGCTTCGGCCGGTACGGGCGATGTGCCCACCGGCTGTCCCTGCCGGTGCTCTGCGCGATGCGTCGCATCGCCGACGTCCACCGGCTCCCGGCGGCGGTCGTCGGCGACTGGATCGACGCCAACGGCGACACCGACAAGGATCTGCCTGTCGACGATCTCCCGGCCATCTTCGACGCCGCCCTTGTCGGCATGTTCAGCAGCCAGCGCGCCTACACCGAGCGGCACATGGCCGAACGCGGCTGGACCGATGCGATCGAACGGGCTGGTATCCCGTACCGCTACATCCACCTCGGCGCCGTTGAACGGGACCTGTTCGACCACGAGGTGCAGACGATCCCCACCATCTCGACATCCGGCGGGCATGCCGTGGCCGTCTTCCGCCGCATCCCGCCGCCGGACGCGAGCAAGGGGTAACCCCCGTGCCTCGACCCGAGCACAGGCATCGACCGACATGCCGAGAACCCTTTCGGATCCCGGCGCTGATGCCGTCGCGTCCACATGCCCAGACAAGACCGCAGAGGCGCCGGGACGCAAAGGGCCTGCGCACCAAGGGAGCAACACGATGACCTCGCACACGACCACACACCGCATCACGCAGGTGCGGCTACCCGGCCTGCCCGACAGCTACCCCGCGCACGTCGACCACCAGCACGAACCACCGGTAGTCCGCCTGGCGTGGACCACGCTGGTCCGGCTCGCGGACGACCTGATCCGGCACTGGCCCCACCGGGCCGCCACCGACGGCCTGGCGCCGCTGATCAACCTGCATCACGGCGGTGCCTACCTCATCGGGCGCTTCGGTGACCGCGACAGCCCGGTCTACCCGCTGCTCCCGGACGCCGACGGCCTCTACCCGCTCGACGATCCGAGCCTGCCGTGGATCGTCGCCCCATCCGCGCCGGCGCCCCGTTAGCCCACAGGAGGTCAACGCATGCTCGTCACACTCGGCTTCACACAGTCCGATCCCGACGCGGGCTACAGCAGCTTCAGCGACGGGTACCGGGTCGGCGCACCCCAGCTTTCGGTCACCGTCGCCCTTGAGGGCGACGGTTCACAGTTCACCGGCGAGCAGTGGGCCGAGGCCGCGTTCGTCGCCTCGAACCGTTCCGACGCTGCGCCGGCCGGGCCGGCCAGGGCACTCCAACTGGCCATGGCCGAGCAGGTGTCGACCCGTCTGCGGTCCCTGTCGGTAGGCGACACCGTCACCGTGCACGGCCAGATGTGGGCGTGCACCGGCGTCGGGTGGCGGCGCGTGGATGCCGACCGCGGCGCCACCTTCTAACGCCACGCCTCCCTGGTAAGTCGCCGCTGCGCGCGCTGGCCGTACCGCTTACGTCGGTCGGTCACCAGGCGCGGCCTGCATCAACTTCGGAACCCCTGGCAGCCCGCCATCGGCTGGGCTGCCTGCTTGTGGGCCCGGGGGCGGGCCTCGCCTTGGACAGCGGCCCGTCCCCGGTGCTCCTGTACGAGAGGAGCACTTCATGTTCACCCCTGACCCACCCGACCGCCAACCCCGTGGAGTCCACGCCGTGGTTGTCGCGGGCATCGTCATCGCCATCGTCGTTGGCCTGCTCTACGCGCTGGTCCTGGCCGGAAACGGCGCCCGCCTGGCCTCCGTCGCGTTCGCCGCTGTGCAGGTGTGGGCCCTGCTGGCCACCGGCGCCGCGGTGCTGCTGGCCCTGCGGCGCCGGCGCCTCGTCGCGACCCATGCACGAATGCGCACCGAACTCGCCGCGGCCAACGGCCGGGAGCACGACCTCCGGCAGGATCTTGCGGTGGCGCTGACCGACCCGGTGACCGGCCTACCTGTCCGCGCGGTGGCGGAGGAAGCTCTTACCGCGGCGGCGGCCCAGGGACAGCCCTTGGCGATCGCTTTGGCGGACGCCGACGGTCTCAAGGCGGTCAATGACGAGGGCGGGCACCCGGCCGGTGACCTGTACCTCGCCGCGATCGCTGACCGGCTCACCACTGCGGCCAGGGCGGTCGCCGCCGATGCGCTGGTCGCCCGCGCCGGTGGCGACGAGTTCGTGATCCTGGCTCCCCGCACCGTTTCCACGGTCCTGGCCGACGCGATCCGGGCCGCCTTCGCCGCACCGCGCAGTGGTCGACGCGGGGCGTCGCCGCGGGTCAGCGTCGGCGTTGCTGCCAGCGACGGCAGCGATCCCCGGTACGCCCTCGCGCAGGCCGACGCCGCCATGTTTACGGCGAAGCAGACCGGCAACCAGGTCTTGGTCTACGAGTCGGACCGTGACGGCGTCCCGTGGGCCGATGGCACTCGCACACCGGTACGCCGCCGTGACCTCAACCCCGGCCGAGACATCGTGCTGCCCACGAACGGAGCCGGCCCGCTGGTTCGGATCGTCTGCTCGGCAGACGACGCGGCGACGATCGTCAACGCCCTGTGGGTCGCTGACCGACGGTGGGCCGCCACCGAACCCGCACCCGCCCCCCGCGAGCCGCGGGTACCGGACCAGACGATCGACGTCTCCCCCACTGCGGAGGGGCTCGACCGCATCAGGGCGCTGGCTGAGGCGGAGAGGGCCAAGTACGCCGATCTCGCCGGCCGGGTCAGCGCGACGCTTGACCTGGCGAGGAGGCAGCCGTGACTCGTCCACACCCGGTTGCCGCTGCGATTGTTGTCGGGCTCTGCCGCGTCGTTGACCTGGGGCAGGACGATGTCATCCGGCTGCCTGCCCGGGTCTTCCTTCCCATTGAGGTGGCCGGCGTGCGTGACGGCGAGCCGGCCCGCTGCTCGTGGCAGCTCCGGTCCGCCAGCGAGGTGCCCGGCGTGCACGAGTGGCGCATGGTCTATGACCTCGACGATCTGGACGGTGAGCATGCGTCGATGTTGACCCTCTTGCCGAGTTGCTTTCGGCCGCTGCGTGTCGCCGCCGACGAGATCGACCAGGGTGGCGAGTTCGGTTCGGTGGTCCTCGCCCTGCACGAGTTCGATCTGGTGGAGATCCAACTGCGGCTGGATCGGGACAGCCGGTGAACGGCCATTCGGAGCGGCTCAGCGTACTGGTCGGTCCGACCAGCCGGATACGTACCTACAGCGCCTACGGGTGGTGGGTGTTGGCTGGTGGACGGGCCGGCCGCGGTCTGCATCCGGAGGACTTGACGCCGGCCCAGCGGCTGGTGTTCGTCGGCGTCCACCACCATGCCGACTGCGTCACCGCCGCCGGTGGCGTCTACTCGGGCTGCCAACCCGATGATGTCGTCGACCTGGTCACCATGTCGGCCGGGGCGGCGAAGTCGGCTCTGCACCGTCTGGTCCGGCTCCGCTGGCTGGACCGAGACAGCAGCGGGATGTTCCAGGTGACCAGCACCGCTCAGGCATTCGTCCGCGCCGGCTGGCTCGACGATCCCACGCTGGCCGGCGAACCTCTGATCGACGTACTTACCGATCCGCTGCAGTGACCTTGCCCTGCGCTTCCTGGCTCTGTCGGGATCGCGGACGGGGCGCAGCCTCACCTCATGCCCACGGGCAGGCTGGGGCTGCATGGTCCCAGCCTGTCCGCCGCCAGGAGGCGGGGATCGGAGGCCATGATGGCCAAGAAGAACAGCGAGGAGCACGCCGAACTCCTCGCGAAGATCAAAAACGACTTCGATGACCGGCTGGCGGGTATGGCTGGCGACCCGCGGCAGTGGATCGAGTTCGTGGAACGCGCGGCAGTGTTCGGTGCCCGGTACAGCCTGGCCAACCAGATCCTGCTCATGGTGCAGGCGCAGGAGCGTGGCATCGAGCCACGCTATTTCCTGTCGTACGGCAATCGGGCCGGCACGTCGGGGTGGCGGCTGTGTGGGCGGCAGGTCCGCGCCGAGGAGAAGGCGTTCAAGGTGTGGGCGCCGGTGCGGTGGCGGCCGACGGAGGAGCAGGCCCTGGAGTGGGAGGCGGCCGGACGCACGGTCACCAGGGACGACCGGGGCCGTCCGGCGGTTCAGGTTGTCGGCTTCCGGCTGATCAACGTGTTCGAACTGTCCCAGACCGACGGCGAGCCGTTCGAGCCGCCGACCGTGCGGCGGATTCGCCGGGTGAAGGCCGCCGGTGGACAGGTGCCGCGGTTGTTGACCGGTGACGACCCGACGGGCGCGTACGACGATCTGGTCAAGCTGATCAAGGACGAAGGTTACGCGTTCGAGCTGGTGCCAGCCGGGAGTGGCTACCTGGGCAACGCGAACGGAGTCACCGTCACCGGGGCGACCATCCGGGTGGTGCAGGTCCGTGACGACGTCGACCCCGCGCAGCGGGTCAAGACCACGGCGCACGAACTGGCCCACATCCGATGTGGGCACCCCACCGGGGCCCGCATCGGGGAGAACCTGCACCGTGGGCGCAAGGAAACCGAGGCGGAAAGCGTCGCGCATCTGGTGTGCACCGCTCTTGGGTTGGACACCCGGGTCTACTCCGACGCGTACGTGCTCGGTTGGGCCGACGGTGACCTCGGCCTGATCCGGGAGTGCGCGGAGACCGTGCTGCGGGTGTCCAGGAAGGTCCTGCTCGATCTCACCCCGGACGAGGCCAACACCGAGACCGCCACCGAACCCGGACTCGATCTCACGCCGCAGCCCAGGTAACGGGCGCGATTCGCAGCCACGCCGCCGCCAGGTGAACGCCTGCCCGAACGCGGCTGCTCGCCCTCGGGCCGACAGCCGCCACAGCTGTTTGCCCACCAGAACCTGCTCACGCCAGCCGCGCCCGCTCCCCCGGCGCCGGGATCTTCACCGGCCGCGCGGTGGTCGCCTTCGCCTCGCGGCCCGCCTTCAGCGCCCTCACGGGCGGCCAACCCTTCACAGAGAGGAAAACTGTCATGCCTGACCTTCAAGACCAGAGAATCAGCCGCGCCGTGCTGGCCCGTCTGACCAGGCCCGGAGACCCACGCATCCACGCCCTGGTCCAGGAAGTGGGTCCACGAGCCGCTCTCGACCAACTCCTCGACGACCCACTCGACACCGTCTTCGCTCCCGACGTCGACCCGCCTGCCGGCACGGATGCGCGGCGGGTAGCCGCCCAGGTCGTCGCCGATACCGAGCGCATCGGTGCACGGATCGTGACGCCGGAAGACGGGGAATGGCCGGCCTCGTTGGTCGACCTGGCTTCTGGCGGGGCCGGTCATACCGCTCTGTCGGCGCCGCTGTGCCTGTGGGTTCGTGCCCAACGGCCGTTGCCCGACATCCTCGACCGGGCGGTCGCCGTGGTCGGTGCCCGGGCCGCGACCTCCTACGGCCAGCACATCGCGGCGGAGATCGGCCACGCGCTCGCCGAACAGGGATGGGGTGTGCTCAGCACCGGTGGGCACGGCATCGACGCCGCCGCGTTGCGCGCCGCCCGGGCGATCGGGCCGGCGGCGGCCGCGATGCCGGCCTGCGGGCTCGATCGCCCCTCTCCCACCGGAAACCAGAAGCTGTTCGAACGGGTCGATCTCATTAGTGCCTGGCCGCCGGGAAGCATCCCGAAGGTCGCCGACTCGGCCGTCAACCGGGCCTGGGTGGCGGCGCTGACGCGAGGCACGGTGCTCGTCGAGGCCAGCCTGCGCAGTCGCGCGGCCGGGATCCTGTCGCACGCACTCGCCGTTGGCCGGCCTGCGATGGCCGTACCCGGCCCGGTCACCTCTGCGCTGTCCGCCGGCTGCCACCGGGCGTTACGCGCGGACAGCCGGGTTCGGCTGGTCCGTGACGCCGCCGACGTCGTTGCGCACCTGACTGCGCTGGCTGGGGTGGAGGCTGCCGTCTGGTCGCCGGCGTGGGTGGTGCTGTCCGGTGTCGGCGGCCCGTACCAGGCACTCGTCGCCGACCGGCTCGATACGCAGGGCTGGCCGGTCGCCCGGTTCGACGCCGCCACGATTGCCCGCATCGCGGCCGACTGTGACGCGCTCGCGGTACGGGTCGGTGAGATCGCCGGGGTCACCCGTCTGCGTCTGACCGGCCGCACCGTCATCCAGATCGACCGGTCCGGGACGCCCACCGAGTCGGTGAGCACTATCGCCGCCGACGTCGACGGGTTGTATCGGCTTGACGGCTGGCGGTGGGACATCGGTGAGCCACCGCCACCGGGCCGCGGACGGGGATGAGCGTTCACCGGCCCGGTCGGCTTGACCAGCTGCAGGCACGCCGCTGGTGGTCCGACGACCCATCATCCGGTGTCGGTGGGTGACGCCGCAGGCGGCTGACGTTCCGGCCGTCCACTGGGATGCGTCCGGCGCCGGCCATGCGACCACCCGCGTCGGCAGCCTCCTCTTTCGACGGTCGTCGCGCTGTTCGTGACGCCCGGCCACATGCCGGCTGTCGCAGTTATTCATCCGTCCCATTTCCCGTTTCCTCGTTCATTTGCCAACTCGGCGATCGGAGGTGCGGAAACGGGACGGTTCCGCACCTCCGTGACCACTTTCAGGAGGTGTGACCATGCCACCGACTCAATCGGTAGCAATCCACGAAGACGTCGATCCTCTCGGCTTGTGTCCAGGTGATGCGCCGCCGCAGGCGCTGCGGTGCGCCGGCTGTGGCACCGACACCGCAGGCGGTTCGCCGTGCGCGGGCTGTGTCACCTGCGCCCGGTGCGACACGCCGGCACCGACGGTGGAGACCGTCGAAACGGTCCGCGGATCGACCATCTGCGAGACGTGCTGCGACGCCTACTACTGGCAGTGCTCGCAGTGCGATGGCTGGAACCGGGACGGGGCCTACTGCGGCAACGACTGCTGTCCCGCGGACTGCGTCTGCGACGACTGCTGTCCCGCGGACTACGACGACGGCGACCGTGGCGGTCTGGTCTTCGACTACGACTACCGGCCCCGGCCGATCTTCCACGGTACCGGCCCGCTGTTTCTCGGCCCCGAGATCGAGATCGCCACACCCGGCCACCGCGACTGGAGCTGCGCGGAACTCGCGAACTCCCACCTGGGCAGGCTCGGCTACCTGAAGAACGACAGCTCCATCGACGGCGGCTTCGAGATCGTCACCCACCCGATGTCGTACCGGTGGGCGATGGACAACTTCCCGTGGCGGATGCTCGACGAACTCGCCGCCGCCGGCTGCGAGGCCACCAACCGCACCGGGATCCACGTACACGTCTCCCGGGACGGGTTCACCTCGCCGAGCCACGTGTACCGGTGGATGAAGTTCATCTACCGCAACGAACGGCAGGTCACGACGCTCGCGCGCCGGACGTCGCGGGAGTGGGCGGCGTTCACCGACGACGACCGCCGGGCCGTGAAGGACTACGCCAAGGGCACCCGTGGGTACGCGCGGTACCGGGCGATCAACACCGGTAACTCGGACACGTTCGAGCTGCGGATCTTCGCCAGTTCCCTGGATCCGCGGCAGGTGCAGGCCGCGCTCGGGTTCGCCGCCGCGTCGGTCGAGTACACCCGAGCCCTGACCGCGCACGACATCGCCCGCGACGGCGGCTGGACGTGGCCGGCATTCGTCGACTGGCTCACGGCCCGGCCGGCCTACGCGCCGCTCATGCAGCAATTGGAGGCGCTGGCATGTGTCTGCTGACCTTCTTCCCCGCCACGGTGATGCCGGACACGACCGCGCTGCTCAACGGCACCTACCTCAACGACAACGGCCACGGCTTCGCCATCGTCACCGGCGACCAGATCCTGGTCCATCACGGCATGGACGCCGAGGCGACGGTGGAGGCCTTTACCGTGGCGCGGCACCGGCATCCGGACGGTCCGGCGCTGTTCCACTCCCGGTTCACCACCCACGGCAGCACCAGCCTCGACAACTGCCATCCGTTCGCGGTCGGTGGAGACCACCGCACCGTCCTGGCGCACAACGGCGTGCTGCCCCGTGTTGTCCAACCGGGCAAGGGCGATCCCCGCTCGGACACCCGGATCACCGCCGAGACCTTCCTGCCCCGGTTCGGGTCGCTGCATCTGCGGCGTGCCCGGTTGCGGTTCGAGCGATGGATGACTCCTGACAACAAGATGGTGATCCTGACCGTGGATCGCCGGTTCAAGCAGTCCGCCTACATCCTCAACGAGGACTCCGGAGTCTGGGACGGCGGCATCTGGTACTCCAATCAGGGCTACCGTGCGCCCGGCCCGGGTTGGGGCTGGTCGACGTGGGACCACACTGCCGACGAACTCGACCGCTGCCTGGAGTGCCATTCGGCCATCGACCCGGGCGACGGCGTATGCCGATCCTGCGGCTGGTGCTTCGACTGTGGCGAAATACCGCAGTACTGCATCTGCTACACCCCGGCTGCCCTGGCCCCGCGGCTGACCCGCAACAGCAGGAGTTGGCAGCCCGGGTGACCCCGACCGCGGCGGCAGGCATCTGACCGGATTCCCGGCCCCTGCCCGATTCCCACACCCTGTCGATCTACATGCCCGGAACCACCCGCCGTGGTTCCGGGCACACGTGTTCATGAAAGGAAGACGCCAGATGGCACCCGACGCTGATGCCACCGACGACAGCTACCCGTACCTACGCGCCTACGGCCGCCTGGCCGGCTGGCCACCGGACCACATCACCGCACTGGTACGGCTGGCCCGTACGCAGGACGCGCCCACCGACGCCGTGTTCTACCAGCGCGGCGACGACCGCTGGGTCACCACCAGCGAGATGTGGGAGACCGGGCTCCGCCGCGTTCTCGGACTCGAGCCGCTCCCTCCGATCGCGCCCGACGTCGACCTGCTCACCGAGGAGGTCGCCCGCGTCCTGTGGCGGTCGTCGTGGCTCACCGACCGCAACGGGCTGCGTGACGTCGCCCGCCTGGACAGCGGTCTGCTCCGGCTGACGTTCGCCACCGGTGCCACCGGCGACGTTCACCTGCGACTGGCCCCGCCCCAGTCCTGACCCCGCTACGCGGCGGGCAGGGCCATCCGTGCTGGCCAGCCCTGCCCGCCGCGCTACCCCACCACGGAAGGAACCAGTGATGACCGCTTCTCAACCCATGCCGCTGAGCATCAGCTCACCGGCCGACGTCCTCGCCCTGGTACCCCACCTGCTCGGATACCAGCCGGGCAACAGCCTCGTCCTGATCGCCACCGTCGGAACGAAAGTCGTCTTGGCCTGCCGCACCGATCTGCCGGTCGTACCGGAAGACCTTCCCCAGCTTCTGCCGTCGGTGCAGGCAGTGGACAGCACCCACGTCATCATCGTCGGCTACGGACCGGCGCCGGCCGTCGACCCGGCCCTTGCCGCCGCGCATCAGATCTTCACCGTCGCCGGCCTCGCCGTCCACGACGCGCTGCGCGTCGATGACGGCCGGTACTGGTCCCTGCTGTGCACGGACACCGACTGCTGCCCGCCCGACGGCACCCCGTTCGATGCGGACATCAACCCGCTCGCCGTGCACGCCGTCGTGGCTGGATCCAGCCCGTTCGCGGACCGGGCCAGCTTGGAAGCCTCCGTCGCGCCACTGACGGGCCCAGGTCGTGCGGCGATGACCGACGCCACGATCCGCGCCCGCCACCGGCTCACCACCCTGGCCGCAGCCACGGTCAGGGCCGAGGGCCGCACGATGCTGGCCGAGGCCGCAACCCGATACCAGCAGCGCCAGCAGTGCACCGACGACGAGGTCGCCTGGCTCACCGTCCTGCTGACCATCGTGCCGGTCCGTGACCACGCCTGGTACACCGCCACCCACGAGTCGTGGCACCTGGACCTGTGGCGTGACCTCACCCGACGAGCCGACCCTGACCTGTCCCCCGCCCCCGCCTCGCTGCTCGCGTTCACCGCATGGAGGGCCGGGGACGGCACCCTGGCCAACATCGCCGTCGACCGCGCACTCGCCGCTGACCCGCGCTGCCAGATGGCGCTGCTGGTCGGCGAGGCGCTGCGCGCCGGCATGCCGCCGTCCGCCCTCGCCGGCTGGGGCAACACGCCTACCTCCCGGTGAACCAGTCCGGCACGCGGCCCCAACTCCTCGTCGGCCACCCTGCTGCGCTGACCGCACCCGCAGCCGCGGCCGCTGCCAGCAACAGCATGGACACGACGCACGCCTGGAAGGACAGCTCATGCAACCGCACACCCCGCCGGTCGACGCCGGCCTCATCCCGCCGCAGCCCCGCTGCGACGCCGACCACATCCTCGACCTGCTGCACGACGGACTCCCACAAGACGGCCAGGGCAGCGTGCCGGACGACGACGCCCTACGCGCCGCCGCGGACCTGATCGCTCAGCAGATCGCGCTTTTGCGCCGTGCCGACACCGAACTCGTCGCGGCGTTGCGCGGCGCCCTCACCCAAGCCGACCACGCCCTGCGCGACACCAGCGGCGCCATGGAACACCGCTACCGGCAGTTCGTCGACCTGGTACGGCGCTGGATCATCTGGGCGGTCAACACCAGGGCGTTGACCGTCGCGGACGCCAACAACGCCCTGCGGTACCTGACCATGCCGCCACCACTGCGGTCCCACTTCGAAGCGACCGTCTACGCCCCGCTGGCGATCGAAGTCGACTCGGCCACCAGCGACGACGCCGTGTCCGCAGCCGAGCAACTCCTGCGCGTCGACCTGCGTGGCCTGCACACCGCGACCGTGCACGCAACCGAACCGTGGCAACTGCGGCTACGGGTCCTGGACCAGGAAGCCCCACCGGCCACCACGCGGCAGCACCGGTACCACACGGTCTGGGTGGTGCCGCTCGTCGTCACCGTCCAGGCCCTCGACCAGCGCGAGGCCATCCCGATCGCGGTCGACACCGTCACCGCGGACCTCGACCACCTCGAAGTCGCCCGCCCCCACACCGACAAGATCCGGGCCGTCGACATCGTGCCCGTCGAGCACCACGACTACAACATCCACACCGACTGAACCCCACCAACCGCACCACCTGACCACTCCTGATCAAACGCCTGCGCCCGGGTGACGCACCAACAGGTGCGCACCGGCACCGATCCCACACCGTTGCGCGGTGCCGGTGCCCGAGGGGCGCCGGCACCGCGCTCCCAGAAAGGTGCAACCCCCTTGCTGCGACCCATCCACTCCACCTATGGCCAAGCCGACTGCCGGGCCGCTGTCGCGACATCCCACGGTGACAAGCGCACCATCCACCGCGCGGTCCGCGACACGTCTGCGAGCTCACGCCTGCGGCCGAGGCGCCGCTGATGGACTCCCGCCTCGTCGTCGCGGGCATCGCCGTCGCCATCGTGCTCACCGTCATCGACATCGTGCTGCGGCTTCGCATGCGGGCCGAACCGGCGAGCCAGTCACCGGCCGATCTTGCTATCACCGCCGCAGCGACGCTGACCACCCTGGGACTGGCCGGCATCGCCGCCGCTGTCAGCTACGACCACCTGCGCGAGCTCGCCGAATCCCGTGGTGAGACCGGCTGGAAGGCACACGCCTTCCCGTTGACGGTGGACGGCATCGAAGTGGTGGCAACCCTGACCATCCTCGCCGACCGCCGCGCCGGCCGCCCATCCGGCTGGGTCACCTGGACAGCACTGGTAGCCGGCGGCGTCGCCAGCCTCGGCGCGAACATCCTCGTCGCCCAAGACGATCTGATCGCCCGGATCATCGCCGGCTGGCCCGCCGTCGCGCTCATCGCCGCCATCAAGATGCTGTCGCGCATCCTCGAGCACGCCCCACGGCATGTAGCTCAAGCCCTGCCAACGCCGTCGGCGGCGTCGTCCCCGTCCGAGGACGCCGACCTGGCGATCTCACCGTCCAGCGCGGACGAGCCGCGACACGGACCGGACGACATACACGACGACGACGTCGTGTCGCGACACGACGACGAGTCTCCGGCCGCCCCAGCCGCTCACGACGAATGGCCCGTCACGCTCATGCGTCGGATCCCGGCCAACCCCGAGCCCTATCAACGCTGGCTCACCGTCTGGGCCGACCTGAAAGCCGGCCACACCAACCTGCACGAACTCGCCCAGCGACACCAACTCAACCTGCGCTCCATCCAGGCCATCCGCCGCGCCGGACAACTCGGCATCCTTGACCACCCCGACCCGCCGGCACGCCGCCTGGCCGGACTCGCCACCACCAACAGCCCGCCCATGCCGCCCGAACCGTCCAAAGCCCTCGCCACCACCGGCCCGACCGAGGCGCACACCGGCGCGGCACCGCTCCGGACTCAAGCCACGGCAGCATGATCACCCCGCGCCCGGCTCCCATCGTCGGTCCGACTTCCCGGTTGCCGGCCTGTGCCGTATCCACTTCCGCGCCTCTGCCGGCCCCGACAGCCTTCGTCAGTCCCTACTGATCACGCCGAGCCGGCGCACGCCGGGACCCGGCCTGCGCCGGTCACTTCGACCAGCACCTGCTCGCCGCCCATCACCACCGAACCGGGCGCCGTGCTGTGGCCGGCACCCCGCCGGCCGCCTCCCGGAGGGCTACCAGCGACCGCCTCCAGCCCCGGGGTCACGCCGACGCAGATGTCAACGCCTTCCAACCAGCCCCAGTTCCAAGCCATCATCGCCGCCGCAAGGCCGGCGAACTACTCGCCGATCCAAGCAAGCTCGGCTCCGGCTTCGAAGCCAGCAGCACGGCGTGGCCGGCCACATCAACCACCTGGTCGGCAGCACCCTGCACGGCAACGTCATCCTCGCCACGAACGGCCACCTCTTCGCGCCGTACTGCTACGCCCGGCCACGATACGAACAGCGCCACGGCGGCCGGCGTCGGCTACCTGACGCCAGCACGCGCCCAACTCGCTGCGGATCAATCCCGATCACCGTCCTGGTCGCCGTCAACCGTCAACTCTGACTGGCACCGTTCCGAGTACGCATCCCTGTTCGGGCCGCGGCAGGGCGCGTCAGGCGACGAGACACCACCGCAGCGGCTTTCCCCGATGTCAAGATCGGGAGCCGCCGTACCTCGCAGACGACACTCAGCACCCTCCGCCTACAGCGGCGGATTCCGGCCCGAGTCCAGCTCCCGCCACCCGTCACCGTCACGCAGCGCACGCGCATGCGCCGTCGTCGCTTCCTCATCGCCGAACTCCCACGACCGGCTGGAACCTTCGACACCTCCCTGCCGCGCCTCCAGTCGCCACACTCCGCCGTCCTCGAACAGCAGGACGTCCCGTCGTGCAAGTCGACCCCACCTGCCGTTCCACCAATGCCTACGCCGCTCCACACCGAATTAGAACACACGTTCGTTTTACTGATGCAAGCAACAGCACTGACGGCGGCCAGCGAGCCACCCCATCCCCCGCACCTTGTCGTGCCGCATATGCGGCTCTTTTTGCATTTCCAGCGTGTTTGCCGCACTGCAGGCCGCCCACCGGCTGCCCGTCACATGACACCTGCCCGAGTTCAAGCCTGACCTGCGAGATCCAACTGGAGGCCCTGACATGAGCCACGCACCCACTACGAATGCGCACAAGTCCGGCCGGGCGCGATCGTGAGTAGCCGCATGGTCACCACCCTGCTCGCCGCTGTGATGGCGGTGGTCTTCGTCTGCCTCACCGGCCCCACACTCCTGCTCGGCGGCGCAACCGCCGGCTGCGACCCCCACGGCCGCCCGCTCTCCCCGACCTCGAGGCATGGATGGCCCGCCGTGGGCCCCTGGGATCGGGAACAGGTCGGCCACGCCGCCACCATCATCTCCGTCGGCTCCGCCAAGAACGTGCCCCGGCGAGGATGGGTGATCGCCGTAGCCACCGCGATGCAGGAATCGACACTGCGCAACCTCGCCAGCGGCGACCGCGACTCCGTGGGGTTGTTCCAGCAACGCCCCAGCCAAGGCTGGGGCACGCCCTCACAGCTTCGCGACCCGGCATACGCGGCGGGCAAGTTCTACGACAAGCTGCTGACGATCCCGAACTGGCAGACCATGCCGCTCACCGAAGCAGCACAGAGAGTCCAGATCAGCGCATACCCCGACGCCTATGCCAAATGGGAACCGGACGCCAACCTGATCGTCGACACAATCGCCGGGCTGCCCACGCCATCAGCGGCCACCGTCCCGGACCACTGCGACATCTCCTCCGGCGCCTGGACACAGCCCGTACGCGCCGTCATCGGGTCCGGCTTCCGCACCACCGACCGCCCTGGCCACGACGGCGTCGACCTCATCGCCCCACGCGGCACCACGATCCGAGCCGCGTCCACCGGCACCGTCACCCGCGCCCGATGCAACGCCATCGACGCCCGCGACGGCAGCGACTGGGGATGCCACCGCGACGGCCACCCCATACTCACCAAGGGATGCGGCTGGTACGTCGACATCGCGCACCCAGGCGGCATCATGACCCGCTACTGCCACCTCGACAAACCACCACTGGTGAAAGTGGGCGATTACGTTGCGGTCGGACAGCCGATCGGCGTCGTAGGCACCACCGGTCACTCCAGCGGCCCACACCTCCACTTCGAGGTACACGCCAACAGCACCCGCGGCTCGAGAGCAGCACAGGACCCCGTACGGTTCATGATCGAAGTCGGAGCACCGCTCTGACGAGTCCTGCACGCTACCCGGATCCACGCACGGCCTGGCCGCCGCCCGCAGCCACGGCCTCATCGACGCCCTGGTGTCGATGCACCGGCACAGGTACCGCCGCAGATACGGCCCGAGTGCAGCCCTTTGCAGCAGGCCGTTCTACCTGCAGCGGTCCGTCGCCTCGCTGGCGGCTGGCTCTGGCGATGGGGCCGGGGGCACGATCGTGACGGACGCCGGAGGTACCTTGGACGACACCTTCGGGCGATCGCTGATCTTCGGGCTGGCGATCGTCGCTCTACTCCTACTGTGCCACCGTCGGTCTTCCGGTGTTTTCACCCGCCCCCGGTCGTCCTCGAACGCGGTCGACGCCGGGGGTCCGGATCAGGCATGATCTCGCGCATGTCGGAGCATGATCTGGCCGGAAGGTGGCGTCGCATCATCCGAGGGGACGGCAAGTCGTGGGTGGCGTTCGCCCATGGCACATGTGTCGTCCTGCCGGAGCCCGGCCCCGACGCCGACCTCGCGGCCGAGGCGGTGGAGATCCTCCGCGAGTACGGTCCGGTCCATGCCGGGTCACCGGCCGGCGACTTCGGCACGATCACCTTGGACCCCGGTCCCGGGTGGGTGGTGTACGGCCATCATAACGATGTGCTGACCTATGTGGGACCGGACGAGGTGCAGGACACCAGCGGTGTCGCCGTCGGTCTGCTCGGACGTGGCAAGCGGGACACGGACGGCCGCGAGCTTCAGGTTGTCCACGTCGAGGACAAGCGGCCTCGGTAGGCACCCTGCCATCCATCGGCGGGCTGGGGAGGGAAGCTGGAGTGCCTGGGCGGCGGCATGCTGACGAGCCACAGCCGGAGGTTGCCGTGGACGTCGATCTGGGTGCGGTACGGGCGTTCCTCGCGGTGGCAGACGACCGCTACTTCGGCGAGGCGGCCGACCGGCTGCGGATGAGTCAGCAGGCGGTGTCCAAGCGCATCGCGGCACTGGAACGCGACCTCGGGGTGCGATTGTTCACGCGTACGGCGCGGGGTGCCCGCCTCACCGTCGACGGTCAGGCGTTCCTGCCCCACGCCCGCGACCTGATCCGCCTCGCGGAGCGCGCCGTCGGCTCGGTCCAGCCCGGCCGTCGTGCATTGCGGGTGGACGTACTGAACCG
The DNA here is from genome assembly GCF_040655695.1 of Polymorphospora sp. NPDC050346. Lineage (NCBI taxonomy): Bacteria > Bacillati > Actinomycetota > Actinomycetes > Micromonosporales > Micromonosporaceae > Polymorphospora > Polymorphospora sp. NPDC050346. Next base: position 22,424 of record NZ_JBFAKM010000060.1, read on the forward strand.
GCGGATCGGACCGGCTGGCCTGTTACGCGACTTCCACCGGGCGCACCCGGAGACCGACCTGGACGTGGTGGCCCTGGTCGAGTCGGACGCCGCCGCCGCAATCGCCGCCGTCGAGGCCGGTACGATCGACGCGACATTCCGGGCTGTCACCGTCCCGCCTGACCAGATGCCGCCAGGCATTCGCGCCGCGCGTGTCCTGGACGACCCGCACCAGTTGCTGACCGGACCGGCTCACCCGCTCGCCGCCGCCCGCCACGTCACCATTGCCGACCTGTCCGGGCTGCGGATCTGGATCCCCGGGATCGTTCCCGGCACTGAATGGGCCGCCTACTACGACGCCCTGGCCGCCACGTTCGGCCTCACCATCGAACGGATCGGTCCCAACTTCGGCACCGATCACCTGCTCGACGTGCTGGCCGACTCACCGACGCTGGCCTCGCTGGTCGGTCAGAAGACACGCCTGCTCTGGCCGCAGAGCTACGACCTGCGCCGGATCCCGGTCCTGGGCCCCACACCGGTCTACCCGCACTTCCTCGTCTGGCGCACCGACAACCCGCACCCAGGACTGGCCACGCTACGCGGCTACATCGCGTCCGCGCCGAACCGCCATCCCACCACCGACGCATGGGTCCCCGCCTGGGCGGCCGAACCGGCCATACCCTGACCGGACCGCACAGCATCACGCCCGGCCGCGGGTCCGCGCCGTGATGCCCGGCGCGGACCCACCGGTTCAGGCGTCCCAGCTCTTACGTTCGCAGGCGGCCGGGCCCGTCACAAGCGTGTTCGGCCCGATGTCCCTGGTCACCACGGCCCCGGCGCCAACCACGGAGTTGCGGGCGATCGTGACGCCCGGCAGGACGGTCACGGCGGCACCGAGCCACACGTTGTCCTCCAGCACGATCGGTGCCGCCTCGGTGTACTCGCGTCTCTGCGCCGGTGGGACCGGGTGCCCGGAGGTGATGAGGTTCGCCTTCGGGCCGATCATCACACCCGCCCCGATCCGGATGCCGCCCTGGTCCAGGAACGTGCAGCCCTGGTTCACGAAGACGTTCTCGGCAAACTCGGTGCGCAGGCCGTAGTCGGTAAAGAACGGCGGGAAAATCCGCACCGACTCCGGAAGAGGCCCTGCGAAGATCTGCGCGAACAGTGCCCCGCGTCCCTCCACGTCGCCGAACGGCAGCACGTTCAACCGCGACGTCAGGTCCGTGACCTGATAGATCCGCTCCGCGACGCGGGCGAACTCCGACGTCTGGACATACATACGCTGAGTTGTTGCAGCAGGCATGTGACGATCTCATCAAACGCCGTGAGCAGGTAGCAAACAACCGACATGCTCACCAGCGACAACCGATAGTTGTAGCTGGCAGGGTAGGTGGTGTCGGCGAGGACGTCTTCGATGCTGCCCTCCTCGCCACTTCCCGTGTCTGCTTCCCAGGGTCTACTCCCGCTGTCCTTCGTGCGGTGACATGGCCATGTTGCGGCGTAGCTGACGCGCCAGGCGTCGGGTGTTTTCGGATGTGTCCTCACCGATCTCGTGCAGCGCGTCGGTGAGGCTGGCGAATCGTGTGCCAATCGCGTCGGGGTCTCCAGCGTGGGCTTTCATGGCCTGCTGTGCGACTTCTTCGTTGAGCGGGTCGATGGCGCATGCGGTGTCGAGGAGTTGTCGCGCACGTTCGGGGTCGGTGTTGGAAATGAGGGTTGCGAGGCGGGCGTGGATGTTCACGCCGAGTTGGCGGCAGGTGTGCTGGGGCCCGTCCATCCATTCGAAGTTGTCGTCGTGGAGCAGTCCGCCCCAGTTGGCGACGGCTTCTTCGAGGGCTACGCGTTGGGTCTGGGGATCAGTGGTGATGGTTGCGCGGCGGGCGGCGTCGAGTACGCGCCACCAGTCGACGTCGAGCAGTGCGGGGTCGAGGCAGTAGCGTCCGCCGGGGTTGACTACGGGTTTGAAGTTCTCGGCGGTGTCCTGCCTGCTGGCGTGAGTCAGTCGGTTGCGCAGGTTGGCGACGTTGGTGGACAGGCGGTCGCGGGCCCGTCGGGTGGTGGCGTCGGGGGTCATAGCAAGCTCGATCTCAGGGATTGTGGCGCCTTCTCGGTGGACCGCGAGGTAGGTGAGTAGTTCGTAGCTTGCCCTGCGCACTCCTGGGACTGGATTGCCGTTTGGGTCGAGGATGGCGGCGCGTCCCAGGATTCTGACCTGGACCTTCTCGCGGCCGTGACGCGTTGGTCCGACGGGCTGGCCAGTATGTTCTCGTGCTTCGCTGGCGGGCTCATCGGTGGTGCTGGGGTCGGTGGTCTCGAGGTTGGCGGTGGCACTGGTTGCTGTCGCGGTGTCACCGGTCGTCGGCTGCCGGGTCGGGGTGCTGGTGCTCTGACCGGATGGCTCACCAGTGTGCGCCTCGCGGATCACGATGAGCAGTTGCAGGGTGGTCTCGGTGTCGGTTACGGAGATCTGGGACTGCAGTTCGCCGTGGGAGGTGGTCGTCGAGCCGTCTGCGGCAACGGTGAGGGTTGTGCCGTGGGGCCAGTCGCCGGTGATGACGGCGCTGATCGCCAGTGGGTGGCCGAGGTGTAGTGCCGTGGCCAATCGGGTGCGCAGTGCTGTGTCGGGTTCGTCGGTGATGAGGGTGATCGGTGGCAGTGGTTCGTGGTGGGGGTCGGTTTCGTGGAGGGTGGCGATGTCAGGGGCATCGGCGTCGGTGATGGTCCGGGTGCGGTGGATGATCTGTTCTTCGACGTATGCCAGGGCGTTCTCGAGTCCGGCGGTCACGTGTAGGCGGGGTATGGCGCCGGCCAGGTCGGTGTCGGCCGCTGCGCCGAGCAGGTCGGTGAGCACGTTGGCGGGGATGACGATGTGGCCGCGGGCGTCGGGGTCATGGGTTCCGCCGGAGGAGAGTGTGGCCACGAGGATGGCGCGGGCCGCGTCGGGGGCGCCGGGGCCGGTCAAGCCGACGCCGTCGCGGGGGTCGGTGTGCAGGCCGGCCAGTTGCAGGCCGGTCGGTCCGATCGGCGGTAGAGGTGGGCGTTTCCTTCCCTCGAGTTCGCGGACCGTGGGCTGCGGGTCTGGTGGGTTCAGCAGCTCGGGTGCCTGTTCGTCGACCGTTCGCCGTAGGCGGCTGATGACCTTGGGCAGGGGCTGGAGTGTGGGGTCGGTGGCTGGGTCGACGGCGGCTGTGGGGTTGTAGCGGGCGCGGCGGCGTAGCCAGACGAGGGCGCCTGTGGTGGTGAGCGCGGCGGCGAGTCCGATGCTGATCCAGCCCCCGGGCACGCGTACTCCTGGTTGGTCTGTCGGTTGGTTGGCGGAGGTGGTGTGGGGCTTTTGCGGGCTGGTGGTAGCGGCGGGCGGGGTCGTTGAGGGTTCGATGACGCCGTCTGGGTCAGCGGACGGTGCGGGGTTGCTCGGGTTGGTGTTCACGCCGGGCGGCGTCGACGGGTTTGGGGCGGGCGGGACGAGGTCGCCGTGGTGCTCCGCCGGAGGATTCTCCGCTGCCGGCTGGGTGGGTAGGGTCAGCAGCCAACCTGGGCGAAGGTGATGGCCGCCGCGCATCGGGTAGCGGTCTTTGTTCAGGTCGTGGATCTCTGGCCAGCGAGTCGGATCTTCGAGGTGGGCGTCGGCGAGACGCCACAGGGTGTCGTGCCGCTTGACCGTGACCTGGGCGGCGCGATCGTCAGTGAGCTGCTCCCGGACAGGGGTGGGTTGCTGTGGTTGGCTCGGCCGGTCGTGGTCAGGTACAGCGGCTGTGGCGGTGACCGCACTGCCGGTGTGGGCCAGCGCCGGGGTGGCGGTGGTAACCGCGGCGGCACCGAGCAGGGCTGCGGCGAGGCTGTGCATCGGTGCCGGCAGGCGGAGCCGGGCCAGCCAGCGTCGTCGTGCCCTGACGCCGGCTGCGATGCGGGCTACGGCCAGCAGAACCAGCAGCATCCAGAGCAGCCAGCACACGGCGACCAGGCAGCCGGCTACGAACGACGGGGTCAGCGGTTCGTGGATCCAGGCGACCAGGGCCTGCCGGTCAGGCCGAGTAAGGGGCGGGGTGTAGTGGATCAGCGCGGCTGGTATCCCGGCTAGCAGGACAACGGTCCAGGCTGTGTTCCAGATGATCCGTACAAAGCGCATGGCACGCCCCTTCGTCTGGGCAGGTATGGGCTCGGCAGCGCCGCGATGGCAGGTGTCAGCGGACCGGCTGCTGCGGTCTCTGCTGGATGCCACGGGGGGTCGGGTAACGAGCGATGCCGTTGGGGTCGACGCTATGGCGGACTCGCTGGAAACGGCAGGGGCGCGAACCTTACACGACCTAACACGGTCTTACACGGCCTTACACGAGGCCACAATCCTGACATATCGGAAGCTGCAGCGGGCCGGTTCGGTGTGCAGGTCAACCGGTGGAGCGTAGGTATTCGTGGCCTGCGCAATTCGGCCGACACGATCCTCAGCGGACGGTTGCCGGTGGGTCCATGACGTAGCCAGCCGTCCCCGACGGGCCAGCGCCGCGACCGACAGGCAGATGTTGTGGCACGCGAGCCGGCCGTCGGGTGATCGCGTCCGGCTGGGCGCCGCCGGTGTTCCGGGTGTGCGGCTGGACGGTACTGATCCGGCTCCTTCGCGAGATCAAGCAGGGCCCGGGAGCACGCAGAAACGCGTACGGGAAGGGCTGTTCCTGGCCGTAGGATCCACGCCGTGACGTTGAGTACCGGGTCCACCGCACGGCGGTGCCGATCTCGACTCCGAGCAGGTCGGCGACGATGGGCGCGGGGAGGTCGGCGGCGAGGGTTATCAGCGCGGTGTTGCGGCCGGCGCGTGGGAGGATGCCGTGCTCGTTCAGGCGTCGGCTGAGCGTTTGTGGGGCCATCGGCCGACCGGGTAGACGTCCGGGGAACAGCGGCTGCTGTCGGGCTGACGGGTGGGACGGCAGGGTGGGCCGGCTGGCCGGCGCGGGGAGCTGGCGGATGAGCCGAGCGAGGCGGGGCGGGATGATCAGCTTGTGCCTGCCGATCGCGAGGAACAGTTCGGGCGCCTCGTCGATCACCTGGTGTTGGTGGAGGTTGAGGACCTGCGACAGGCTGATGCCGAACAGCAGGATCAGTGCGTCGGCGGTGCGGACGCCGACGGGCAGCGGTTCGTTGCCGAGGCAGCGTTCCAGTTGGTGGATCTGCTGGTCGGGTTCGAGGAAGACCGAGGGCACGCCCGGGTTTCGGGCCGGGATGGTTACGTCTCGGGTGAGGTGGCGTTCGGTGGTCCAGTGGATGAAGCTGCGGGCCGTGTAGCGCTTGGGTGGGCCGGTGGTCAGCCACCGGTCGAGCCAGGGCTGGCGCAGATCGGCCAGCCGCAGGCCATCCGCATCGATCGCGGCGAGTAGGTCGAGTGCGATCCGGACCTGGCCGCGGAACCTGGCGGCGGCGGCCGCGGTGAACGCGCCTCGTCGATCTGCCCGGCGCCGGGCCCGGTAACAGGTGCCAGGTGGCGTACGGGCGGACCAGGCGGGCGTGTGTAGCGGGCATGGTGGCCAGATGCTGCTCCAGCCATCGGGTCAGACGTTCGATCTGTTCCACTCAGGGAGGCAAAATCTCGGTGTGGACCAGGAGGTTGCGGAGGTAGTCCACGTTCCGATCTGGGGCGAACTGTTCGAGAAGGTCATGGTCGAGGGACTTGGCGCTACGGGCGATTTCTTGGAGGAGCGAGCCTCGCGGCCGGGCTTCTGCCCACCCAGACCAGTACGCTGCGCGGCTTAGGGCGGAAGTAGTTTCCGGCCCAAAAACAACGCTAAGCAGCTGATCTAGGTGCGGGAGGCCGGTCCGGGGTCATCCATCCGCGCTGGTCAGGTCAGATGCTTGCCCTGCGCGGTTGCCGGGGAGCCGACGGCCGTAGACCAGCAGTTCGAGCAGCCAGGCCGGGAGGTCGGCGATCGGCGCGGGGTTCACGATCGCGTACCGGCCGGCCGCTGTGACCGAGCCGGGCCCGACCAGGTAGCCACCGGTTCGGTGGCCAGGTCCGCGGGTGTCGATTCCCGGGCCGAGGGGCGCTGACCCCGCCCGAGGTGCTTGCGATCGGCCGGCCGCCGGCCCGGAAGTACAGGTGTTGTCCGCCTGTCGGGGTGACCACGGTCAGGGTGTCCTGCCAGCCGTCGCTGTCCCGGGTGCCGGCGTGGGCCTCGCACAGGGCGTGGAACCGGGCGACACCGTCCGGTTTGCCGGGGTGCCGGTCCAGGTCGATGCCGACCAGGTCGGAGGCGCGGCATCCGATTGTCGCCGCGGGCGGGATGCTTGCCGCGGTCTTCGCCTCGCTGTCCGTGCTGCCCTTGCCGGACGCGGCGATCCGCCGAGGACGCCGTGTGGTACGAGTGATTCGATCATGAAATCAGATAATTTGAGTCAATTGTTAGTCAGAATCTTGATTCAAATTCTCACTCTTTGCACTTGATCGACTACGGTTGGATCATTGCCGTCTCGGCGTCGTGGGGCGGCAAGATGCTTTCAGGCTGTCTCGCCCAAAGTTCCTGCCGCTTCTCTCGCGAAAGGACCAATGTTGTCCGAAAAAAGCCTGGTCAGGGTGTACGGCGACCGCGACTACATGCACACCACGATGCTCCGGCACCAGGGTGTGACGGTCGCGTTCGCGATGGACAAGGACCGCCGCATTCGTTACTCCGTCCTGCATCTGTCGCCGGGTGCCGAGCGAGGTGAACTCGACGCGTCGTACTGGCATGACGACCCGGCTGAGCTGCGCTTTCCCACCGAGATCACGCAGGTGGGGTACGCGATCGCCGGGGCTACTCGGCTGCCGGTGGTCAAGCGCGGCGGGCGGGTCGAGGCCGGCGCCAACGAAGTACCCGATCCGGACGAGATCGACCCGTTCCTGTCGAGCACGGCGCGGCTCACTGCGGCGGCACCGTTCCAGGTGGTATCCGATGGCACGCACCTGATGGTGTTCCGGCAGTCCATCGACGCCGGGCACCCTGACGCGGTGCACAAGCTCACCAAGGGTGGCTCGAGCGCCGCTGCCAGTGGCGACTATGTGAAACACAACGGCGCGAAGGTGCCGCTCGTGGAGAACACCCTGCTGTGCGACCGGTTCGTGCTGGTCGGCACGGAGCTGAAGCCGGTCATGGAGGTCCGCTTCCAGCGCAGCCGGCACAGCACCTGGCCGGCGTCGGCCAAGGACACCCCGGGCACCAAGGACATGGAGGGACGCCCGTTCTACGAGCCGACCCAGGAGTTGACGTTCGTTCGCGGCCTCAGCGGCGGCGCGTTCAGCGTGCTGCTGCTTCCCACCGAGGTGCAGGGCAGCCGGCGGTGGCAGATCTTCGCCGTCAACAGCCGGACGAAGCTGATCGACTCGTTCAACGTCGCGCAGGCGAGCAACGGGCTGTTCAACACTCAGGGCAGCGGGCGCGACCCTGGGTTCGGCGCCGCCGGGACCGCGCTGCGGTTCAACGGTACGAGCCACGTCGATCTGGGCAGCCCGGCCGCGCTGCAACTGGGCGGGAAGACATACACGCTGGAGGCGTGGATCAACCCGGCGGCCCACGACGGGATGATCCTGGCCAAGAACGACCGAGCTGTGGGGGGCGACTTCAGCTTCGCCATCGACGCGACCGGGTACCTCACGCTGATGCACCGTGTCCCGGATTCGACGGTGAAATCGACCCGACCGGTGGCCATCGGCCGGTACACGCACGTCGCCGCGATCGTCGAAGCCGGCAAGGGGGTCCGGCTCTACCTCGACGGCGAGCCCGCCGGTGAGAAGAGCGTGAATCTCGCCCACGACACCACCACGAAAGTGCTCATCGGCGCCGAGTACGACAACGGTCGACCCGTTAGCGTCTTCTCTGGGGACATCGACGAGATCCGCATCTGGGGTCGGGCTCGCACCAGGGAGGAACTGGCCAAGGAGCGCGGTCAACGGCTCGTCGGCGATGAACCCGGGCTGCTCGCCTACTAGTGCTTTGTTAGGTCGTTGTGGCGTGTCGCTTGTATGTGGATCGTGGCGGTGTTTGGCTGCCGTGTGTGGATGAACGCGAGCTGGCCCGGGTG
>NZ_JBFAKM010000061.1:0-30339 GCF_040655695.1 Polymorphospora sp. NPDC050346
GCCCGCCAGGCCCGCCGCCTCATCAACCAACTCAACCAACTCGGCTACCAAGCAACCCTGACCCCAACCCAGTAACGGTTCATTTTCGACTCAGAGCCGGTTACCTACCCAGGTTGCTGCAGGCCAGCGGCCAGCGTGGATGAGGTTTTCGGCACCCGCAGGGCTTCGATCGTGTCGGGCCAGACGGTCTCGCAGGACGAGGCGAGGGTGGCCGCGCGCGGGTGTGGGTAGGCGCCCGCTTGGTCGTCGCGCATCCAGTGCGCGTGGAGTGCGCTGTCCGATGGAAAAGTGTGGACGGCCGAACGTACGGTGGAGCCCAGACAATCGCTGCGAACTGACGTATAGACTACCAACTCGCCCCCGTCATCGGGTTACGGTGCACTCGGTGACAGCGCCCACGTTTGAGGTGCTTGTGCGTTTCGACCTCCTTGGCCCGATCCGCGTGTACCGCGATGGCCAGCCAGTTTCGCTGGGCTCGGTGAAGCAACGTCTCCTCTTGGCCACCCTGCTGCTGCGTCCGAACGAGATCGTCGGCACCAACGAGCTGGCCGCGATGCTGTGGGGCGACGATCAGCCGGCGTCGGCCGCGGCGAACCTGCGCACCTACGTACGCGGCCTGCGGCAGTCGCTGGGCGGCGGGGCGTCCTGGGAGGGGATAACCGCTGCGGCCGGCGGCTACCTGCTGCGGGTGGAACCAGGCGAACGGGATCTGGACCTGTTCGACGCCGCGGCGGCGCGGGGCCGCGACGCTCTCGCCGCCTCGGATGCAACCCGGGCCGAGGCCGAACTCTCCGCTGCGCTGGGACTGTGGCGTGGGGACCCGCTGTCCGATTTGCCGCTGCCTGCGGCGCTGGCCCGGCGGGTGGCGCAGTTGGAGGAGCGCCGGCTGCTCGCCGAGGAGGACTACACCGGGGCGCTGTTGGCGCTCGGCGCGCCGGCCGACGTGATACACCGGCTGCGTGCCCTGCTCGACCGGCACCCGCTGCGGCAGCGGGCGTGGGGGCAGCTGATGGTGGGCCTCTACCGCATCGGTGACGTGGCCGGCGCGCTGGATACCTTCCGGCAGGCTCGGCAGGTGCTGGCGGAGGAGACCGGCCTCGATCCCGCGCCGGAGCTCACCAAGTTGTACGACGACATCCTGCATCACCGCCCGGGGCTGGCAGCGTGCCCGCCACCGCGGCCGGACGGGCCGGCACCGGAGACGCCACCGGGGCCGCTCATCCAGCGCCCCGAACAGCTGCCGCGTGCGGTGCCGGAGTTCGTCGGCCGCGGAGTCGAACTGGCCAGCCTCGACGCTCTCCTGGACAGCCGGGCGCAGGGGCCTACGACAGTGGTCATCTCTGTGGTGTCCGGCATGGCCGGAGTCGGCAAGACCGCCCTGGCGCTGCACTGGGCGCACCGGGTGGCCGACCGCTTCCCCGACGGCCAGCTCTACGTGAACCTTCGTGGGTATGACGAAGCCGGGGTGGTGTCGCCGCCCGACGCCCTGTCCGGCTTCCTCGAGGCGCTCGGCGTACCCCAGGCCCGGATACCGTCCGACCTGGAGGCCCGGACGGGTCTCTACCGCAGCCTGCTGGCCTCCCGCCGGATGCTCGTGGTGCTCGACAACGCTCGCGACTCCGCCCAGGTTCGCGCCCTGCTGCCCGGTGCCGGCGGCTGCATGGTCGTGGTCACCAGCCGCGACCGGCTCGGCGGCCTGATCGCCGCCGAGTCCGCGGCGCCGTTGACGCTCAGTGTGCTCACCGCCGAGGAGTCGACGAGCCTGCTCGCCAGCCGGCTCGGCACCGGCCGCCTCGCCTCCGAGCCGGCCGCGGTGGCCGACATCGTCGAGGCGACCGGCCGGCTCCCGCTGGCGCTGTCGATAGTGGCGGCACGCGTCGCCACCCATCCCACGTTTCCGCTCGGCGCCATCGCCGCCGAACTGCACTCGGCCGAGGCGAGGCTGGACGCGTTGGCCGACGGCGACGTACGGCGCGTCTTCTCCTGGTCGTACCTGGCCCTGGGGCAGGACGCGGCCCGACTGTTCGCCCTGCTGGGGCTCCATCCGGGCCCGGACCTGACCCCCGCCGCGGCCGCGGCGCTCGCCGGCGTGTCGGCCGCGGACGTTACGCCGCGACTGCGGGAGTTGACCCGGCTCCATCTGCTGGCCGAGCACGCGCCCGGCCGGTACGCCTTCCACGATCTTCTGCGCGTCTATGCGGCCGAACTCGCGGAGTCGCCGGAGCGCGCCGACGAGCACGAGGCGGCCCGGGCACGCCTGTACGACCACTACCTGCACGACGCCTATCCGGCGGCCCTGCTGCTCCAGCCGCAGTGGCCCCCGATCGAGCCGGTGCCACCGCTGCCCGTACCCGGCAGGCGGCCGGTGACCGGTCACGACGGCGCGCTCGCCTGGTTCACCGTGGAGCACCGGGTGCTGATGCGGGTGGTCCAGCAGGCCGCTGAGAACGGCTTCGAAGCGTACGCCTGGCAGATCGCCTGGGCGCTGAACACCTTCCTGGCACCGCGCGGCCTGTGGCAGGACCAGCTCGCCACCCAACTGGTCGCGCTGGCCGCGGCAGAAAAGATCGACGACCTGGCCGGGCAGGCCGCCGCCAACCGGCTGCTCGCCCGCGCACTGACCCGACTCGGCGACCACGACACCGCCGAGCACCGGCTGAAGCGCGCACTTGAGCTGCACGAACGCCTCGGCGATCCCACTGGTCAGGCCCAGACGCTGCACAACTACTGCGAACTCTGCTACCTGGACGGCCGGCTCGACGAAGCGCTCACACACGGTCGCGAGGCGCTGCGGCTGTACCGGCTGGTCGGCAACCGTTCGGGGGAAGCCCGGACGCTCAACGCGATCGGTTGGCTGCTGGCCGCCACCGGCGACTATGTCCAGGCCATCGAGAGCTGCACCGAAGCACTCGCCCAGCAACGACGCAGCGACGACCGCAACGGCCAGGCCGCCACGCTGGACAGCCTCGGTTTCGCCTACGACCGCCTCGGTGATCGCGACCGCGCGGCCGACTGCTACGAGCAGGCGATCCAGCTCTTTCGTGATTCCGTCGACCGGTATCACGAGGCGGAAACCCTCATCCGGCTCGGGGACACCCGGGACGGGATGGGCGACCGGGCTGCTGCCTCCGCCGCCTGGCGTCAGGCCGTGCGAATTTACGAGGACGTGGGCGACCCGGCGGCCGAGGAGACACGTCGCCGTCTCGAACGCTACGAGTCAGAAGGTTAGGGTTCGACACCTTCGGACGCTGCGGGTGCCGGAGCCCTTGTCCATCCGGTACCCGGCACCGTTCGACGGGGACCTCACCGGCTGCGGAGTCGTTGGGCGACCGGACCGCCCATTCGTGGACGCGTTCCGGAAGAACCGATGTACGAGGCGCTGGCGCGCGTCGCCCCGCTGCGCCCACCCGTCGACATTTCCTTCTGAGGTGGGCGCATTGTGGGTTGCGAACGATTCCGCGCCACTGGTCGACCTCGACCGGCGGGCTGCCGTCTTCGTGCGGCTCGGGGCGCCATCGTGAGCATGAGAATCAGCCCGACTCTACGGTCTCAAGGCCGGTGAAGAACTCGGCGATCCGCTCGGGGGTTCGCAGTTTCAGGTTCGGCTGGGCATCGGTGTTCCACGCCCGGACCGCTTCGGCGGTGACCTCGCCGTTGACCGCCGTGGTCGTGTTGGCCACGGCCACATAGCTTCCGGACGGCACTGCGGCCAGTAGCCGGTCGATGACAATTCTCGGAGTGCTGGCCCTTTCGAGCAGTACCAACCTGGGCCAGGCACGCACGCTAGGTAAAGCTATCCGGCACGCGCTGCTATATGGCACGGCTTGAGGCTCGGCATGTACGCCACTTGTGCCGAAGTTGTATGTGGATCGCCATACCCTTCTGCCGTACGGACACACCTAAGCGCAACGGCATCCGTGTCGTGTCCGCTTCACCGGCCTTCGCTGGCACTCAAATGAGGGCGCGGGCCATCGGGCCTCGACCGGACATTGCGCGACGGATTCAGCAACGCCGCCAACCGATCCAGGAGCCCCGGTGCATACGGTCCCGTCCTCAGCCATTGTCACCCGAGCGGAAACGGTTCTCAGGGTGTATACGGCAGGAACACCGCGGCGTCGCCAGGAATCGGCGCCCGCGTGCTTTTCGGACTTCCTCGCTCGCACCTCCTCCCGACCGGCGGAACTGTCCGGCGGCCCCGTCACACCCCTACGGACCTGCCGAAGAACCAAACGTGCCGGCATCGGGTCCATCCCCGCCCGGATGGCGGAGCTGGCTCTGCTCCGAGCAGGTCGCCAACTGCCGCCGGCTCACTACGCTGCTGCCCTTCGTGGTCTTCGACAGAGCCCCCGGGCAGCCGCATGACGTTGCGCTTCACGGTGCTTGGTCCGGTCGGCGCAGCTGTGGATTGCGAGCCGGTCGGCGTGGCGCGGCCGCGCCGCCGGGCGGTGCTCGCCTACCTGCTGCTGAACGCCAACCGTGTGGTGTCGGTCGACCAGCTGACCACGGCGATCTGGGAAAGCACGCCGCCGGCCACGGCACGGGCGCAGATTCAGTCCGAGATCTCGGCGCTGCGCTGGACGTTGCGGCGAGCCGACGACGCGACGGTGCCGCTGCTCACCAAGCCCGGCGGCTACGTGCTGGACCTCGCCCCGGACGAACTCGACCTGGCGACCTACACCAGGCTCGCCGAGTTGGCACGAGTCGAGGGCAACCGCCGCCGGCTTCCCAACGCCCGCAAGCTCATGCGCGATGCGCTGACGCTGTGGAAAGGCCCGGCACTGACCGGTGCGGTCGCCGCGTTCGTTGCCCCGACCCGTGAAGGGCTGGAGGAGACCCGGCTGGCTGACCTGGAATGGTTGATCGACATCGAGCTCCAGCTCGGTTCGCACCGCGACCTGATCCCGGAGTTGACCCAGTATGTCGCCGAGTATCCGTTGCGGGAGCTGCTACGCGCCCAACTGGTGATGGCGCTGTACCGAAGCGACCGGCAGCCGGAGGCGCTCAGTGTGGCCCGGCAAGGCCGCCAACTGTTGGTAGACGAGCACGGGCTCGACCCGGGTCCGCTCCTGCGCGAGTTGGAGCAGGCCGTTCTCCGGCAGGATCCGAGCCTCGCCGTCACCGTCAATGAGCTACCGCCCCTGCGTTTCGCCGACCAGCCACGGCCAGCCCAGCTGCCGCCCGCGTCGCCGCTCTTCGTGGGACGCCAGGCCGACCTGGCGGACCTGGTCAGGCGCCTGGGTAGCGACCCGGGCCGGCCTGCGAACGCCGGTCCGCGCGTCGCGCTGCTGCACGGCATGCCCGGAGTCGGCAAGTCCGCCCTGGCGCTCCAGGTCGCTCATGCCGTCGCCGCCGCCTATCCAGATGGTCAGTTGTACGCCGACCTCGCGGGCAGCGGGCAGCCGCGGAACCCGGACCAGGTGCTCGAAGAGCTCCTACGTGCGCTGGGCGTCGCCGACATGGCGATTCCGGCCGAGCTGGCGGCGCGGGCCGCGCTCCTGCGCAGCCTCTTGACGGACCGGCGCTGCCTGCTGCTGCTCGATGATGCCCGCGCGGTCGACCAGGTGCTGCCGCTGCTGCCGGCCGGAGCCGGCTGCACGGTGCTGGTCACCACCCGCTGGCAGCTCTCCCTTCCCGGGGCGCACCGGCACCTGGTGGCGCCGATGTCGCACGCGCAGGGACTCGAGACCCTCGCCGCTCATCTCGGCCCCGATCGACTGTCGGCGGAGCCGATCGCGGTCCGCGAGCTGTCGGTGCTCTGCGACGGCCTGCCGCTGGCCCTGTGGTTCGCCGCCTGCCGGATGTACCGGGGCCGGTGGGCCGCCGACCTGGTTGCGCTGCTGCGGGACCCGCAGCACCGGCTCGACGAGCTGAGGACCGACGCCGGGTCGATGCGAGACAACCTCGCACCGTCGTTTCGGGCGCTCAGTGAGGCGGCGAGCCTGACGCTACGTCGGATCGCCATACTTCCGACTGCCACCGTCCCGGACTGGGCGCCCACGGTCTGCGCGGGGCTGGCACCCCGCGAGGCTATGCAGGCACTGGACGAGCTGGTCGGCTCCCACCTGCTGACGCCGGTGCCGCGCCAGACCGTGGGCCCGCACCGCTACCTGCTCCCCAACTTGGTCCGGTCCTACGCGCTCACCGCTGCGGCGGACGAATCGCCCCTCACCGCCGTATCCGCCGACCAGGTGCTGGCGCGCGCGGTCGACGGCTGGAGCGTCCTGGCGCAGGAGGCCGTCCACCGGCTGGCGCCGTCCCGAGGACGGCGGATGGACGATCGGCATCCGCGGCCGGGCCGCTCTGCTCGGCCGCTGTTCTCGCCGGCGGAGCTGGACCGGCTGCTCGCCACGCCGCGGGACTGGCTGCACGAAGAGCAGGAGAACCTGGCGACGGTGGTGGCGGTAGCCGGCGAGCAGCGCTGGACCACGCCAGCTTCGGTGATCGCCGATGCCATGGGCCGGGCCGCCGTACACGTTCACTTCGCCGACGAGCCGAGCACGGCCCGGTACGCCCGGACGCTGTCCGCGGTGGTGCGAGACAGCAGGCCTGGTAGTGGCCGGTGAGCGCCGCGCAGCGCCGTAGCCACGGCGGCCAGCCAGACCCTGACCTCGGCTGCGGTCATCGTGACCTGGTAGCCGTCGCCCCACTGCGGCGGTTCGAGGCATACTCCCCCGCCACGGACCGCCTGCGGCAGCCCGCCGACCCGGGTGGCCACCACCGGTACTCCGTGGATCACGGCTTCGCGGGCGACCATCCCGAAGCTCTCCTGCCACAGGCTCGGTACGAGCAGCAGGTCGGTTTCGGCGTAGAGCGCGCAGATGTCGGCGCGATACTCGACGATCTCCACCCCGGGCAGGTCCGCAGGGTCGATGCCGAGCCGGGCGAGGTGGGCCGCGGTCCATCGCCCCTCGACGAACCGGAACCGGAACGGCAGCTTCGCCGCACTGGCTGCCGCCACGAGGTGCATCACCACCCCGAGCCCCTTGGCCGGCTCCGGGTTGATGAATGTCAGCCGGTAGGGCCCGCTACGGGCCGGCTCGCGGGGCGTATCCGATGGGCAGTCGCAGCCGCGCAGGCACGGCTCGATGGCCCGAGCCTGGCGGCCGGTCTGCGATCCGAACAGCCGCCGTGCGAATTCGGACGGGACCACCACCTCGTCAATGAGCCGCAGTGTCTCCGGCACCGGCTGGAGGTCCGCGGCGGGATGCTCCAGCACGGTCGGAACATCTGCCGCCGCCAGCCGCCGCACCAGTTCGGTCTCCTCGCCCAGGTGCCCCCAGAGCAGGGCGGCGTCGGGCCGGTCCCGGGCCAGCAGGGTGTCCAGCTGGTCGGCGAGCGAGCGCAGTCCGGCCTCGTGGCTGGCGCTGGGCCTGCCGGGGTCCATCGGGCCATCCAGGACAGTCACGCGCTCGCCGGTGGCTCGTAGCGCTTCGGTGAGCTGGCGCAGGTGGACCGCCTCGCCGGACTGTCCGGCGTGGATCCGATGGACGCTGGCGATCAGAAGATGACTCATCGGTCGCCCCGGATCGCGCCGGACCGGTAGGCCGGGACGGCGAACTCGTCGCGGAGCCGGGCGACGGCGGCCACCCGACGCCGCAGCAACGCGACGCTGTCCGGGTCGTCCTTGCGGTAGACGATCGGTGCCAGCCAGACCAACGCCCGGGCATCGAGCGGGCGCAGTGTCCATGGAATGTCCGCCAGCACCGGGTCCGTCCGCACTGCCCGTGCGAAGGCTGCGACAAGCGAAGGGACGAACGGCAACGCCGCTGTTTGCCATTCCAGCCCTTCCGGAAGTTGACCGACCGCCTCCGGATGGTTCCGATCGCCGCCGAGGATGCTCAGGTCGTCGTGGCTGCCGGCGAATCGTGCGGCCAGCCGCTGCCCGTGTTGGCGGGCCAGCCGCTGCACGTCGACGACCTTGGCGCGCAGCATTCCGGCCGAGCTGGCGGCGATGTACAGGTTGAGGACGAGCCCGTCGTAGCTGACGGTGATGCCTTGAGCACGGCGGCGGGCTGGCGAGATGAGGATGGTGGAGGTTACCAATTCGCCCAGGAGCAGGTCCCGCCAGCAACGCAACAGTTCCTCGGTCAGCTCGGCACCGGCGAGCAGCACCGGCTCGGCGGTCTGCACGGTCGCCACCGGCAGCACGTGCGTCAGCTCCACCACGACAGGTCCGTACCCGGCTGTTTGAAACAGTGACCCTTGCAGGTGCGGGCCGGGTGGATACGGCAGCGCTCGCCGAACCCGGTCGTCGGCGGCGTCGTCCCAGCCCATACGGGTGAGTTGGCCGTCGCGGTGCAGGACGAGGAAGTCTCGGCAGTGGCGTTCCCGCTCGCCGAGGCCGGCGAGCAGGCCTCGCTCCAGGGCGTTGCCGAGCACCGAGGTGTGCGGGCCGGAGCCCGGCGGGGGCAGATAGTAACGGGCATCGGCTGCCTGCAACGCTTCGTTGAGCTGCGCGAAGGTCACCCCGGGTTGCACGGTGGCGAGGCCGAGTTCGACATCGAGATCCAATCGGTCCAACCGGGCCAGGCGGACGATCAGTCCTGGCTCGCGGACCCGGGAGTCGTCGTACCCCCAGTTGCGGCCGCGGGCGTCTACCCGCCAGTCCACTCCGTTGTTGTGCAGAATCCGGACCAGCGTGGTGAGCTGTGCCAACGATTCTGGCTCCACCACCCAGTCCGGAAAGAGTCCGTCGGGGACGGTCGATCCGGCAGGTCGGGTCACCCCGGCACCTGTGTTCGCCAGCCGATCGAGCAGCTCGGTCGAGATCATATCCGCTCCATGGCTGCGTGTAGCCGGTCCTGGGCAACACCGTATTCGTTCTGAAGCGTCCGGGTGACTGACACGTAGGCGGCGAGCAGGTGCTCGGCCGGCGCCCCTCGTTTGAGGTTCCACAGATGGCCGAAGCGGGGCGGTTCGCTCAGCCAGCGCAGCGTCCGCGGGCACCAGAGCGCGTCGAACAGGTTGACCACCTGCTGCCCGGCGACGGTGGTCAGGTGGGTGGCGAGCACCTGCTCGGCGACGGTCATGTGCAGGTGGATGTCGCGGCCGGGGGTGGTCGGGTTGCCGGCCAGGAAGCTGAGCCCGGCGTGGCTGATCCGGCGTGCCAGGTGCGCGTCGGCTGCCCGGAACAGCGAGGTGTTGCCGACCACCGGCGGCGAGTCGGGCAGATCCACATGGGCGGGATTGCGCAGTTCCCGCAGCCGGGAGTAGAAGTCGGCGTCGCCGTGCTCCAGATGCGCGAAGACCGATCCGGTAGCCGGTAGACGCAGCCGGCCGTGCAGGTAGGCATCGGTGTCCACCAGCGTCGCGTCAGGATACCGGTCCAGAGCGAGCAACTTCGGCAGGGCGAAACAGGCGACGCGGTCGTAGCGTTGGTCGAGATCCCGGTCGTCCAACGTCTCGATCTGGTCGTAGCAGCTGAGCCAGCCGAGTCGGTCGAGCCACTCCATCGTCGGCGGGTCGGCGTAGAGCGTGATCGGCCCGGCGTATCGCTGCCACGAGCGGATGCTCAGCAGCCAGGTCACCCGGGACAACTGCTGGTAAGCCCGGGGCAGCCGGCTGGGCAGCTGCCAGTAGGCGTGGACACCACGTACTCCCTCAGGCACCGACGACCGCCGCGGCCGCCGTCGATTCGAGCCGGGATACGCCGGTATCGTCGCGCACGATCCGAACATGCCGGCTGTCAAGGTGCTCACCGACCGGGCGATGACTGACCACGATGAGCGTCTCCACCCGCCGCCGCGTCTCGGCGAGCAGCCGCAGTTCCAGGTCTCGGTCCAGGGAGTTGGTCGCCTCGTCGAGGATCAACAGCGACGGTCGGCGCAGCAGCGCCCGGGCCAACGCGAACCGCTGTACTTCTCCCGCGCTGAAGGTCGAGCCGTTGATCCGCAGTCGGGTGCGCAGCCCGAGCCGCAGGGGGCGCATCACCTCGGTCAGCTCCATCACGGCGAGCAGGTCGTGGATCTCCTGGTCGGTCACGTCGGTCGCCCCGCTGGACAGGCTCTCGCGGATCGTCGTGTGCAGGAAGTCGGACCGGGGCGGGACGTAGCACACCAGTGGGCGGAGCCGATCCGGGTCCCAGTCGGCGATCGGCACTCCGTAGATGGTCGCCTGCCCCGCGGGCACCGGGTCCAAGCCGCTGATGATCTGGGCCATGGTGGACTTACCGACCCCGCTCGGACCGCTGACGGTCACCGTCTCGCCCCGCTCGACCCGCAGGTCCAGCCGCAGGTCGAAATGCTCCCTCGGGCGGTGCACCCGGACCCCCTCCAGCATCACTGCCGGCGCGTCCGCTACCGGCTCGGTGCGGGCTCCCCGCTCCATCACCGGCAACGTGAACAGACTTGTCACGTAGCGCAGTTGCCGCTCCAGCGTGGCGGCGGCGGTGAGGCTCTGAGCGATCGTGGTGACCGAGAACAGCACCGTACCCCCGAGGGTGAGGAACCCGAACAGCTCTCCGGTGCTGACCAGACCTGCCGACAGGAGCACCGAGCCGACCACGAGAATCACGTACAGGCCGGCGAACCGCAGGGCGTTGCTCGGCCCGTACACCAAGGCCAGCCGGTACTCCAGCCCGCGGATCGACCGCTGCAGCCGGTCCAGCCGCTGGGAGTGCTCAACCTGAAGGTGTGAGATCGCCCCGAGCCCCCGGTAGGTGGTCAACCCTTGAGAGATGCTGATCAACAGGTCCTGGAGTTCAGCGTCGCGTTGCAGTTGCTCCTCGGTACGGCGGTTGATCGGTATCCGTCCGAGGATCGTCAGGACGATGTGCAGCGCGGCGACGCCGGCCACCACGCCGGTCAGCGGCAGCGACATCGTCGCCATGAACACCAGCAGGATCACCACGGCGACCATGTCGGTGAACAGCGACAGCGCCAGACCGGTGCCTGCCTCCCGTACGGCGCGGGCGCTCTGCACCCGGTGCAGCACATCGCCGGAGGTCAGCTCGGTACGTGCCGACGTACGGGTCAACCGGTCGACCAGTTCATGCAGCATGGCCCGGTCGAACGACAGCCCCAGAGAGGTGATCTGCCGATGTCGGAGCCAGAACAGCAGGCTGGCCGCGACGCTGAACGCCACCAACGCGGTGACCAGGGTACCCGTGGCGACCGTGCCGGCGACGGTTACCTCGTTCAGGTAGGGCAGCAGGATCATGTTGAGCAGGGTCAGGCCGGTGTAGAGCAGCAGGCTCATCGCGAGGACCGGCACAACCTGCCGGAACTTGATCTGCCCGGAGCGCAGCATCGGCCAGAGCCAGGCGGCCCGGGTCGCGGCCCGCGGACGCCGAGGCGCGCCCGCCGCCGGGGCCGGCGTGGCTGGCGACAGCACCCAGCCGCTGGCCTTCTCGTGGTACGCGGCCTCGGTCAGCCACACGTACCCGATCGAGGGGTCGAAAATCCGTACGCGCCGCCCTCGCCATCGCTCAACGGTCACGAAGTGATCGACGCGCAGGTGGATGATGGTGCCCGGAGTCAGTTCGGCGAACGGGAAGTCCCGCCGGCCGCGGTAACGCACGCCGACCACGGCGGCGCAGGTGTCCCGCAGGTCCTTAAGCGACAACGCGCCCCGGGTTGCCAGCGCATCTCGCAACTGCGGCTCGGAAAACTGGTGTCCCTGCAGGCGCAAGCTGGCGACGAGTGCCGACACGCCGCAGTCGTTGTCTTCGGTCTGAAGGCTGATCGTCATCGGATGCTCTCCATTGCTCTGCCGCCGGCCACGGCGGCCGATCCGTCGCCCAGACTCACGCAGACCCCCCACCATGGCCGCGCCGTCGTCTCGGTCTCCGCCAGCGCCAACGCCATCCCGAGCGTCCCCTCGAGCACCGATAGCAGGAACGGCGTGTCGAAGACGGCAGCCACCGCCTGGTCACCGGTCTGGTCCAGGTGGCGGGCCAGCCGGGCCGCCAGCCGGGTCCGGCGGTCCGGGCCGACCAGTTCCCGCCACCCGGGAGCGAGCTTGGTGACCAGGCTCAGCCCGGCCAGTCCGTGGCAGACCGTGACGTCGGCGCCGTCGTCGCCCAGCAGGTCATCCAGCCGATCGAGGGCCGGGCCGGTGACCGCCGCATCGACGAATCCCGCCAGAACCACCGGGTCGACCTCCGGCCCCAGCGCCGTCAGCATCCCCGGCTGGCCATAGCACATGGTGACGCCGCCGGTTCCCAACCAGCCGCTGTCGAGCACGTCGGGGGTCAACTGCTCCAGATGCAGGACCAGCGCGTCGACCGCCGCGGTCATCAGCCGGTCCTGGCCGTAGCGGCGGTCCAGCATCCGCAGCAGCAGGATGCCTCCGCTGCGGCCATGGTAGAGACCGGGCGAATCCTGCTCCATGATGGAGCGCGCGATCTCGGTGATGGGCTGTGCCATCCTGGCGCGAGCCGGCTCGTCAGCGAGATCCCACAGGGTCATCCCGACCCCCGCGGCGCCATTGATCAGATCGACGTCACCGGCCTCGACGTAGTACCGGTAAGAGGCATCGAGCACTTCGACCGCCTCCGCCCGGGTCCGGGCCAGTGCCTCGGCATGGCCGGGGCCAGGTGGAAGGCACTCCCCCACCAGCCGGTGGCGCAGCCAGCCGACCCGAAAGTCGGGCACCTGCCCGCCCCGCACGGCCAGTTCGGTCAGGGACGCCGCCAGGGCCTGCTGACCCAGCCGGGACGCGAGCAGGGCAAGGGCTGCCACCGCCTGCGGGCTCGCGTGCCCCCGCCGCCGTAACTCGGCGACAAGCCGACGCAGCAGTCGCCGGGCGGCATCGGCCTCAGCCATCGACCGCTGCGCTTCGGGGTGCCCGCGCCTGCCGACCCTTCAACAACCGCGCCGCCGCCAGCACAAGTTCCGGCTCGCGATTCGTCGCCTGGCCGAGCGGCAACCCACGGTTGACGCTCATGTGGACAAGGCTGCTCAGCGCCGTG
The DNA here is from genome assembly GCF_040655695.1 of Polymorphospora sp. NPDC050346. Lineage (NCBI taxonomy): Bacteria > Bacillati > Actinomycetota > Actinomycetes > Micromonosporales > Micromonosporaceae > Polymorphospora > Polymorphospora sp. NPDC050346. The sequence goes on from NZ_JBFAKM010000061.1 coordinate 12,911, forward strand.
GCATAGGCGTCGCTGTCCAGGCCGGCCAGGTAGTCCAAGGCAGGCTCCGGCTCGGCGAGCGTGGCGTCGAGGGCCTGCTCCAGGTCCGCCCGTGCGGCACGGAAGGTCGCCATCCACTCCCGCTGAGCCCGCGAGCTGGGCAGCCGCGGGTCCAGCCCGCGCAGCCCGCAGAGCAGGGTCAACGCCTGATCGTCGCCGGCGAGCTGCCGACACCAGGCGGCGATGCGGGCCACCGCCAACGTGTACCGGCCGGCCTGGTCCGGGCCGGCTGCGAGCCGCTGCGCCCACCAGGCCGAGTCGGCGCAGAACAGCCGTACGGCATCGGCCCGGTGCGCTGCACCTCCGTACCGGTAGTCCTCCGGTACCCAGGTCCGCACGTCGACCTCGCAGGGCTGCTGCGGCACCATCGCGGCCAGGTGGGCGCGTAGGTCGGCCAGGAGCGGCTCGACGCCGACGCTGCGGTGCACCCGTACCCGCAAATGCGGCCGATCGTCGTGATAGCGGATGTAGAACAGCTGCGCCCGGCGCATCAACGTCATCACTTCGGTGCCCGCCAGCCAGAGCTCCACCACCCGCTCCGGGGCGTAGACGAACCAGCTGGTCCACTCCGGGTCCTCAGCCGGCTGCCGGTCCACCAGCCGGGTCTGCGACATCGGCCTGACCGGTTGCGGATCCGGACGCAGCCACGGCACCCACACGTCGTGGATGTGCCCGCCCAGCTCCGACTCGATCAGGGTCGCCACCGGCAGGGCCTCATGCAGAATCAGCAGGCCCTCGCGACGTAGCCGCCGGGTGAACCACCACCGCTGAGTGACGTCGGTGAGATCCAACCGCATGGTCACATCCGGTCCCTCGCTCACCTCCACCTGCGGCCCGAGCCCCACCTGCGTGAGCACGTCGCACAACTGCGCCGGGTCCTCGGCCAGAGCCAGCAGATCGGCGCGGTGCTGCGCGTCCAGCACGACGCTGCGCCGAGCCACCAGACAACGGCCGGCGGTGATGCGAGGGACCATCCCGCCCGGCGGCGCCCACAGGCTCGGGTCGGCGGCCAGCGCCGGGCCGTGGGCCTCGTCCAGCAGCAATCCCAGCAGTTGCACCGACCACGGGTTGGCCTTGTTACTCAACGTCAACGGGCTGTCCCACCGAAGCTGCACGTGGCGTCCGTCGGCCCGGTGAACCAACTGGAGCCGCCCCGCCATCATGGTCACGGCCAGATCCGCTATTTGCAGGTCACCGGCGCGGTGCGGCAGGTTCAGGTTGAGTCGGGGCAACCCGCTCTCGGGCCGGCGAACCAATGGCGCCCGCCGATCCGGCGGTACCCAACCGATCTCGACCGGAAGCCAGCCGGGGACCGTCGGACCGAGTTCGGGCTTTGGAATCCCCAGCTGTTCACTGAGCCGGGCGCCGGGCCCACCCCAAAAGCCTGGCAGGACCAGTTTGAGCCAGGCGTCCGCTCCGGCCACCGGCTCGGCCAGCAGTGCGCCGTTGGCCATCCCGAACTGCGGCTGGGTGACCACGGCGGCGTTTGGGGGCGCAGTGCGGCGGGTCTGCCACTGATCCAGCGTGAGCGCCTCCTGCCACCACTGCACCGCGCCGCTGTCGCGACGGGCCCGCGGTACGAACAGGCGTCGCGCCGGCATCATGCGGTCGGCGCCCTCGACATCGGCATCGTGCCGCCGCCAGCTGCCCAGCGGGTGGTCGACCGGAGCGGTCAGCAGCCACATCAACGGCACCGCCCCGCCGCTGTAGCCGCCGGCCACCTGGTCCCGCACCCGGTCGAGTCGCCCGGGTCGCCAGTGCGTCCGCAGAAGCTGAGCGGCCCCGTCTAGCAGCGCCGCCGTACCCGCGCCGGGCAGTCGGGCCCGGACCTCGCTGAACGCGTCCACGAACTGGTCGTCCCTGAACGGCCGCTCCGCGGCCAGCGCCGCCTTGACCGCCTCGGTCGGCGCGGCCGGCCCGGCCGGGTCAGTCAGTATCGGTGGCCCCTGCTCCGGCAGCAGCAACCTCTGGCGTACCCCCAGGTCGAACAGGGTTTCGCCACCGAGCACGATCGCCCATTCCTGCGCTGACCGGGGTGCGGCGGCGAACTGCGCGGCGAAACGCTCCGCGAGCTGGCGCACGCCCGGGGCGTCCGACATCGACGTGACCCCACCCTTGTCCGGGTGCAGATACGACCACCGGCCGTGCTCGGCGGCGAGGGAGGGATTGACGAACCACCTGCCGGTCTGTTGCGGCAAGTCAAGGCGGCGCAGCCGCACATCGGTCTCAAGATCGAGCCGGGTAGCCGGTGCACCACCGTCGTTGTCGCTGATTTCGGCGAGCAGGCTCAGGCTGAACACACCGAACGGGGTTGGCCGGTACCTCGCCCGGCTGCCGTAGACGGCCAGTCGAGTCGCCGGGTCCTGCCAGTCCCGGTGCTCCTCCGCCGCGCGCTGGAACACGGTCGCGTAGTCGATGGCCAGGTCCAGCAGTTGCCGCGCCAGGCCCTCGGGCGCGGCGGCATCTGGCACCGCCGGCAGTACCGGAATCCGAAGCAGGCACCAACCCGGCGTCGACAGCGACGGAACAGAGGTCATCGAGGCCTCCCCGCTGGGGCCAACGATCCCGCGTTGACCAGCCTGGACGGTCGCATCGCACCATGCGGTCGCATGGTCGCGATGTCGACCCGCGCCTGCTCGAGCTCCTGCCGGATCCCCGGGTCCGTCGAGTCGCACCCCTCCGCCAGCGCGAGCGCGGCATCCAGCCCGATCTGATAGGCAGCGCTCAACATCAGCAGGAACTCCTGCCGCAACGCCGGCGAGAACAGCGTGAGTTTCCCCGCCCGGGCCAACGTGTCGAGACTGTGCAGCATCCCGACCAGGCCGCGCCGGGCGAGAGTGTTGCGGGCGACTGCGTCGGCGTAGGTGGCCTGCCAGACACCGGGCACCGGACCCGGGCCGAGCAGCGCCAGCAGCCGTTCGGCGAGTCCGAGCGCCACCCCGGGCATGTTCGCCAGAAACAGATCCGGATCGGCGTAGATCCCGGCCGGTCGACCGGCCGGGACGTCCGTCATGTCGACCACATCCGCCGGCGAGACGCGGACACCGCTGGCCCGCAGAGTGTGACTGGCGGTAGCGAGCAGCCCCGGCCCCTCCCACGGGTGCGCCACCTCGAGCCGCAGGCGGTCGACGAGGACGGTGGTGCGCCGTCCCGCCACCGGCTCGCATCCCATCGCCATTACGGCAGCCCGCTGAGACCCCGAGCCGAACCGCCAGCACCCGTCAAGCACCAGCCCGCCATCGGTGCCGGTGCGTAGCCGGCCGACCGGGGCGACCACGCCGTACAGTTCGTTGTCAGAGGTATAGACCCTTGACAGCAGTTCCGTCGGCGCGTAGGTGGACAGGTAGTGGGCAGTGCCATTGGCAATCATGCAGAGCCACGCGTGGCTGGCGTCCTCGTGCGCGGCGGTCCGAACGAGGTCCAGACCCGCAACTAGGCTCTGGACCTCTTCCGGACCATTCCGCAGCCACAGCAATGGAGGGCTGAGCTGTTTCACTGGTCTTTAACCAACCTGACGCAACTTAGTAGCTGCCACCGGGCGGCGGCGGGCCGCAGTCGATCGAACCGCAGACAGCCCGGGTGGCCACCGTGATCGTCCGTACGACGCACGCCAGGGTGGTACCGCCCGCGGTCTTGTCCCAGGTGTCGACGTCAACTCCGGCGAGGTCGAGGTCGTCGAGGTCGAGGAAATACTCGGCCTGGTCGCCCGCAGTGGGATCCGCGGTCATGTTGTCGGCCATACCTGTCCTTTCTTGTTGGGGCGCGCCGTTACGCAGGGTTTCCGCGCCACGCCCTGTGGACGGCCAGTGTGATCGACTCGCTTATGCGTCGACTACGCGTTCCCTATCGGCTCGGCCGCCTCGTCCCAGCGCGGCCCCACCCGTGACCTGGAAGCACCCGGCGCACAACTGATCCCACCCAGCGGCCAGGTGGGTTGCTGATCCGGGGCAGGGGAGCCGGCGGCCTGCCGCAATTTCTGTGCAAGAAATGGGATCGACCGGCTTGAACCTGAATGACGGGCCGCACCCTGGATAGGGCTCACCCTTCGCAAACGGGGAGGTAGCCATGAACGTCGACACGAAAGCCTGGGGGTTGAGCGGCCCCGAGTTCTTGTTGATCTATTGCGCCCTGGCCGTCGTGCTGCTCATGCTCGCGGTACTACACCGGCATCACCTGCTCGCCGGCCGAGGACGCGTATCCGCGAACGACCTCACCCCGCAGCAGGTCGCGTACCTGAACGGCCAAGCCCGGTTGGCGATCTACTCAGCACTGGCCGCGCTGCGCAGTGCCGACGCCGTCAAGGTCGGCCCGGCGCCTGACCGGCACCTGCTGACGAACGGACCACCACCAGCTGGATCGAGCCCACTCGATCTGGCGGTGCACCGGGCAGCGGGCCAACGACTGAGCACCCGGGAACTGGCGGCCGACGGAGCGGTGGCGGCGGAACTGACGAGACTACGCGGCACCCTGGAACAGTTCGGACTACTACCCACCGCCGACGTCATACGGGTCATGCGCGGATGGCTGCTGGCACTTGCCGGGGTGCTGGCCCTCGGCCTGGCCCGGCTGTCCTGGGGGATCGCCGACGGCAAGCCGGTGCTCTACCTGGCCGGGGTCCTCATCTCGCTGTCCGTGGCCATGGTCCTCCTACACCGGCGCTGGCGTCGACCACGCCCCACCCGGTCCGGCAGACAGACCCTTGCCGTGCTGCACGGCGGGTACGCCCACCTGAAACCGGCGAACAACCCCTCGTGGGCGGTCTACGGAGCGGCGGGTGCCGCCATGGGCGTCGCACTGTTCGGTCCGTACGCACTCTGGGCGGCGGATCCCGAATTCGCCGGGGAAGCCGGCATCGCACGTAGCCTGGCCATCGCCCAGTCGGGCAGCCTGCTCCCTGGCCCGGGTTCCAGCTCGACTCATACCGGGTGCAGCAGCGGATCATGGGCCGGCGGCTCGACCGCAGGTGCCTCCTGCGGCAGCAGCTCGACATCGTCCGGCGGCGGCTGTGGCGGCTGAGCGGGTGGTGGTGTCGGGCCTCGACGCCGCCCCGAGCGCCGCCAACCGCCACTCGAACCGCCGCCCGGCGCGTTCGACCTGGCGGGCCTGGTGCTCGAAGAAGCCCTCCAGCACAACCAGAACCACCAGTGCCGCCAGCAGACCGGCGTCGCCTGACCCACGCCGCACGGTCCTTCTCCACCACGAGAACGACCGTCTGTCGCACCCGAAAAACCTGCGAATGCCGCGGACCGCTGCGCCGCCAGGACGGGGACGCACACAGGGAGACCGGGATTGCTGCCCGTCTGTGCTACGGTCTCCTTGTTGCAGTTTTGATTTCCGTAGACGTTTCCGGCGCCTGATGGGGATATCTGAAACCCCTCCAGGCGCTTTTTCGTTTGTCGTGTCGGTTCGGCGCGGGTGATCAACGCGGCGGCGTGAGAGTCCGCACACCGCGGTCTCCAACAGCCTGCGAAGGAGCAGACATGGCCACCGGTACCGTGAAGTGGTTCAACAGTGACAAGGGCTTCGGCTTCATCGCCCAAGACGGCGGCGGCGCCGACGTCTTCGCCCACTTCTCCGCGATCTCGTCGAGCGGCTTCCGCAGTCTCGATGAGAACCAGCGGGTGGAGTTCGACATCACCCAGGGTCAGAAAGGCCCGCAGGCGGAGAACATCCGCCCGCTCTGATCCCCATTCTGCGAACGGCGGCCCGACTGGTTCAGCGGGCCGCCGTTCGGCATTCCGCGGACGGTGGCCTGAGTGCCGACCCCGCCGAGCCGCGGAGCAGCTACCGGGCACCGCCGTCGGTGACCAGGCGCAGCAGCCGGTATCCGTCGGTGTCGAACTGGGCGAGCTCACGGCGCGCGGCGCAACAAGGCTCGACACCTCGCGGCGCGGTCCGCCGTCAGCGTCGCACACATGCCCGGTGAGGACCTGAGCGTGTTCCCGCATGGCAAGGTGGAGACCCTCAACCCTCGGGACAGCGAGCCGGCCGCGGACTGGCCGGAACTGTTGGCGCACCTCGAGGACTTCTACGGCGATGACTTCTTCGACCGGGACAACGACGTCGTCTACTACCGGCCGCATCCGCACTGGATGACCGTCTTCGCCGATGACCCAGCCCGTTGACGCCCTCCCCCCCGCGCCATCGTCGCGTGGCCGATCATGCAGCCTGGACGGTGAAGGCCAGCGCCGCCGAGCAGATGACCAACATCGCCGTCGCGTTCAGGAACAGGTTGCGGCCGAAATCGCGGGCGCGGACATGCGCCGAGATCGCCACCAGGAAGTAGCAGACCAGCGCCGCGCACACGAGCACCGCCAACGGCGGAACCCAGATCCCGACGATAAGCCCAGCCGCTGCGCCAGCCTTGAGCGGAGGGAGAAACTTCCAGAAGCGTTCGGGGAACCGGACGTCGATCAAACACTGCCGAATGAAGGCGACCGGCTTTGCGCATAACACCGCATCGCAGAGCTGGATCACTGCCAACAAGGCCAGCGGCCACCAGGGTTGCACCATCCCGCAGGAACTCCTCAGGTAAATGGGCCACAATCAACCACACTGCACGTGGGTGGAGCCTCACCATGTCGGACAACGGTGACCCGCCATCGTCTGCGACCCGTTCCCGACTCCTGCTGCCGAGCCAGTCAGCCACCCTGCCTCAGCGGACAAGCTCAGCCCTCCTCCGTGTCTTGGCCTTCGCACGTGCCCGGCTGTCGTCGGGTAGCAGCAGCGGGTGGGGGGTGCGCGCCCGCGCCGAGGACGTGCTTGGTCACCGCATCGGCGCAGGGGGTGTGCGCGCGCCAGTGGAGGTAGCCGTCCGGGCGAATAAGCAACGCGGTACCGGGCTTTGCCCGGTAGGCCCGGCGAAACGTCCCGTCGCGGTCGATGACCACCCGGCCGGAGAACGACGTCGATCGCGCGGGCGTGATCAAGCAGGTGTGCACCTCGTCGGGAAGAGCATCACAGTCGAGGTGGCTGGCGGAGGCCTCGCCGACGAGGAGCAGCGTCCATCGTGGCCCGCGGAGCAGGTCGAACAGCCGCAGCGGCTGCTCGGTTGCGGCATCGACGAGGTGGGCATCGGGTGCCCGATCGCCGGGTCGGACGCGGCCGCCGGACAGCTCGTCGTCTGCCAGGGGACCGTCGCGGTAGCCGATGTCGATCTGGGACACACGAGCCGTGAGCCCGCGGTTGATCGAGGGTCGGCTGAGTAGCGGCAGGAGCAGTCGTTGCACGGCGAACCGGACGAGTGGGTTGCGGTTGGTGACCACGTCGAGGATGTTGGTGCTTTGCGCCAACGCACGACGGGCGACGGGGAGGCGTTCGGCCGGGTAGGTGTCGAGCAGGGTGTCATCGTGGCCGTTGAGGCAGGCTGCAAGCTTCCAGCCCAGGTTGTAGGCGTCCTGGATGCCGGTGTTCATTCCCTGCCCTCCGGTGGGCGGGTGCACGTGCGCGGCGTCGCCAGCGAGCAGGACTCGGCCGCTCCGGTAGTCCTCGACCATGCGGACGTTGACCCGGAAGTTCGACAACCAGGTCGCGTCGGACAGGCGGACCTCTGGGTGGCCGGTGCGCTCGTCCCATAGCCGCTGGAGGGCCTCCAGGGTGGGCTCGAGGTCGTCATCGACGGTTATGCTCGCGCCGATTTGCCACTGCCCGGTCCCGGGCAGGCCAGCCAGACCGAGGAACGACCCGTCCGTACCGAGCCATGCGTGTGAGCGAACGGCTCCGTCGACTTCGGGGTGCCAACCGGGGACGGTGACATCACCGAGCAGGTAGCGCTGCGTCTCGTCGGAGGAACCGGCGAACTCGAGTTCGAGTGTGCGGCGCACGGTGCTGTGCGCGCCGTCGCAGCCGACGAGGTAGCGGACGGTCAATTCCTCCCGGCCGCCGTCCGGTGTGCTGACCACGGCGCGCACCGCGTCGTTACCAGCGGTGAACGACTCGAGGCGGGTGTTGAACCGGATCGCGGAGCCGAGTTCGTGCAGTCGCCCTGCGAGCAGCGTGGTGGTGCGCCACTGAGGAATCATCACGATGTTCGGGTACGGCAGATCCGCGCGCGGCTCGGCGAGACCGGCGGGTATCCGCGCAAGGCGCCGGCCATCGCGGTACAGGGTGATGTCCTGGCGTGACTGGCCGTGTCCCAGAACCGCGTCTATGACACCGAGATCGTCGAGCACCTCCAGGCTTCGAGGCTGCAGGCCCTTGCCTCGGGACTGACGGGGCAGTGCGGGCGCGGCCTCGAGCAGCATCGCGCGAACTCCACGGCGGGCCAGATCGACCGCGAGGGTGAGCCCGGTCGGGCCAGCCCCGACGATCAACACATCGACAGCGGGCATCTGCCTCCTCTTTCTAGGCGATGATCCCCGGTAGCAGTCACGATGCCCGGCGCGAGCGCGACAGCGACGGCAATCACGGCGCCTGTCCGCAGGCGGGGGCGCCGGAACGGGACCTCAGACATGGGGGATCAGGTCTGGCAGTAGGTCGAACACCGCACGTCGACCGGCAGCGTCGAGCGGTGGGCGGATGGCGTTGGCTCCGATCAGGAGAAGATGCGGCAGCAGGGCGGCGGCGCGCGCCCGGGTCGGGTCGGGCACAGCGCGGTTCCAGAGGGTCTCGAGGAAAGTGAGGCGCGCGTTGTCGACGCGCTCGACCACGCCGCGCGCACCGTCGTTCCCGATCGCCCACGCCCGCAGGGCCCGATCCAGCTCGGCGTCGAACAGCTCGTCGAGCCGCGAGGGAAGGGTCCGCAGGGCGTCGACCGGATCGACGGCCGCGAGCTCGTCCGACAGCCCATCGAGCAGGGCGACCTGTCCGTGCTCGATGTGAGTCAGCAACGCCGCGTGGTAGTCGGCGACCCCCGTGAAGTGGTGATGGAACGACCCCTTTGTCAGGCCAAGGCGGGCAGCCAGACGGTCGATCCGCACACCAGCCGGTCCCTCGTCGGCGAGTACCACGACACCCTCGCCGAGCCATAGATCACGCGTTCCCATAACGCGAACATACCATACGGTATGGCATGTCTTCGGCGACAGCTTCGACCGGCGCATGTGGGGCGGAACGAAGAGGAGGGATCCGGGAAGACCTGCTCGTAGATCGGATCGCCCGCTTCTTCAAGTCGTTGAGCGGACTGAGAATCACGCACCCAAGGCAGCAGGCAGGGACACGGTGCCGCGCTCGTAGGGCGCGATGTCGATGCTCGTGACGAGACCGTCGTGGACGCGGATTCGGATCAATGCGAACGGGTGCCCACCAGGGGCGATCACCGCTCCCGGGTGACCCTCGACGAGGACCGGGACGGCGGCGGCGATGCGGTCCACGAACACCCTGGTCTCCTTCGCGACCGCCCAGGCGCCCCGGACGACAGGCGCGGCGCCGTCCGCGAGGAATCCGAGGTCGGCCGTGCGGACGACGTCAGGCGCCAGGAGCGTGACGAGCCGCGCGATGTCGCCGCCACGCGCCGCGGCGAGGAACGCGTCGATGATCTCCATCTGGTGGGCGGACCCCGGCAGATCGACCGCACGAGCGTCCCTGAGCCGGATCCGCGCCCGACTCGCAAGCTTCTTCGCCGCAACCACCGTCGTGTCGAGCACGGGCGCGACCTCGTCGAACGGGACGGCGAAGAGGTCATGCAGCACGTACGCCACCCTCTGCGGGGGAGACAGTTCGTCGAGCACGACCAGCAGCGCACGAGAGACGTCCTCACGACGGACGAACGCCTCGTCGGCCGCGAGTTGCTCGCCGGGGATCTCGTCGGCCGTGAACGGGAACTCGCGCCGGCGATGGCGGGCGCGAAGTTGGTCGAGGCACAGGCGTGCCGTCACCGTGGTGAGCCAGCCCTCGATGTTGACCAGTTGCGCCGGGTCGGCCGACCACGCGCGCAGCCAGGCGGCCTGCACCGCGTCTTCGGCATCGTGGTGCGAGCCGACGATGCGATAGGCCAACGACATCAGTCGGGCCCTCGAAGCCTCGAAGTGTTCGACGAGTTCCACGTCTGGTCACCTTTCATGCGTGCCGGGCGTCAGAAGGGCGAGAGACCACAACCTGATGAACCCGCGCACGTGGAGGCACCTATGAGCTTACCGATTACTCGATCGCGCCGGCACGCGTCATGATCGCCGTACTGGGGGGCGTCCTGGCCGCCGCGACCATCCTTTGCGCCCTCGCCAACGCCATCGAGGTGACCGCCAAGGCGATCGGGGCGGACTTCGTGATGCGCAATTGCGCCGAGGTCGGGCTGTCCGCGCGGTGGATCCCCTACCTCGCGGTGGTCGAGGGGGTCGGTGTCATCGGTTTGGTGCTCGGCCTTCTCGGCGTACGTCCCTTCGGATTGGCCGCAGCCGTCGGCCTCGTCCTGTTCTTCGTCGGCGCGATCCTGGCTCACGTCCGTGCGCGGGTGTTCCACAACATCGCGTTTCCCGCGGTCTTCCTCATCCTCGCCGTCGCCGCCGTGGGGCATTTCGCGTGGACGGCCACCTGATCAATCGCCGATCGGCCCATGCGGTGCGGGGGCTGAGGATCCGGGTGCCGGGGTCGCCGATCCGTGCCGTTGGAGGGGATGAGACGGCTGCACGCCCCCTGCACGTGCCCGACAGGGCGCAGTTCACGCCGATCCTGCGCGACCTCGACCACCCGGCCGGCGAGCCGTCCACGGCCGGAGTTTATCGGGGTTGCGTATCGCCCATATGTGCTTGATCCGCTCGCCCTCGATACGGAGCGCCGCCACCGTGACCGTGACCCCGGCCTGCTGCAGGACCAGGCCAGGTTGGCCGTTGACGGTGCGTTCCAGGATCGTCAGGTTGCGGAGGCGCCGCGCGAGCTCAACCATGAAGCGCACGATCCGCTCGGCGCCCTCGATCGGGCGCAGCACGGCGCTGGCCCGGCCGCCACCGTCGGCGATCGCTGTGGCGCCGGGGTCCAAGAGACCGATGAGGGCGCTGACGTCCCCCGCTTCCCATGCCCGCTTGAAATCGTTGACGATCCGCGTCTGCCGGACCGGCGGCGTCGCCGGGGTGCGTCCTGCGTGGATGCGACGGCGGGCCGAGGAGGCGAGCTGGCGGCAGGCCGCCGGGGTGCGGCCGACGATCTCGGCCACCTCGGCGAAGGGGTAACAGAAGACGTCGTGGAGGATGAAGGCGACGCGTTCGGCCGGCGTCATCGCGTCGAGGACGACGAGGAAGGCCATGTTGACCGACTCGTCGAGCGTGACCCGGTCGGCCGGATCGATGGTGAAGCCGTCCGCACGCCCACCGATCCACTCGGAGGGCTCCGGAAGCGGCTCAGGTAGCCACTCGCCCACATAGAGCTCCCGCCGCACGCGCGCCGAGGAGAGTACGTTCAGACACAACCGGCTCGCCACCCTGTTCAGCCAGGCGCCGGGAACCTCGATGGCGTCCTGCTGCTGTCGGGACATCGCGTACCAGCGCGCGTAGGTCTCCTGGACCACGTCTTCGGCCTCGGCCAAGGAGCCGAGGAGCCGATACGCCAGATTGATCAGCTGACGTCGCTCGCCCATGACTGCGCCCAGGCTCGGATCGAGAGGGTCGCAGCCCTGCTCAAACATGTCGGTCATGGTCTCGCACTCCCTCAGTCGCGTTCTGCTCTCAGTGGTCCGACAAGACAGCGCAGCGAACTGTGAGCCACCTCGCCTCACATTTCCCGGTGATGCGCTGTCGGAAGAGTGAGACACCGTCCATCAAGCACAGCAGTTGCGGGCCGGCTGGAGGCCCGCTGTCGAGAACCGCGCTGCCCCCAATCGCAGCAGGCGGAGAGCGCGGACAGCTGTCGAGATCAAGGAAGGATTCCAATGCCTGTACGGTCCACGATCCACAAGGTCGTCGTCATCGGCGGCGGTTACGCGGGCACGCTCGCGGCCAACCGTTTACGCAAGCGCGACGACGTCGGCATCACTCTGGTCAACCCCCGCCCGAGGTTCATCGAGCGAATGCGGCTCCACCAGTTCGTGGCCGGCACCGGGGGTGCGACCGCCGACTACGGATCGCTGCTGGGCGAGGGCATCGATCTCGTCGTCGACAGCGCCACGCGCATCGACACCGCGGCCCGCACGGTCCGGCTCGCCTCGGGGCGCGACCTGGACTACGACTACGTCATCTACGCGGTGGGCAGCACCGCAGCGATACCGCCGTCGGTGCCCGGCGTTGCCGAGTTCGCCGTCTCCATCGCCGAGTGGGAGTCCGCGCAGCGGGTGCGCGCCAGGCTGGACGAGCTGCCCCCCGACGCTCCGGTCACCGTCGTAGGCGCCGGACTGACCGGCATCGAGACGGCCGCCGAACTGGCCGAGCAACGGCGGAGGATCACCCTGGTCTGCGGCGGGATCCTGGCGCCGTCGCTGAGCGCGTCGACCCGCCGATCGGTCTTCCGGTGGCTGTCCCGCCACGGTGTCGCCGTGCTCGAGTCGGCCGCGGTGACCGACGTCCGCCAGCATGACGTCGTTCTCGCCGACGCCGACGTACGCCCGAGCGCGTTGACCATCTGGGCTGCCGGTTTCGGCGTGCCGGAACTGGCGGCCACGAGCGGGCTGCGCACCGACGAACTGGGCCGGCTACGCACCGACGAGACATTGGCAAGCATCGACAATGCTCGCATCGTCGCGACCGGAGACGCCGCCGCGCCATCCGGGCAGCCGATGCGCATGAGTTCCCAGGCCGCGGCGCCGCTGGGGGCGCAGGCCGCCGACACCGTGCTGAGCCGGATAGCGGGCACCGAACCGGCGGTGATCGACTTCGCCTTCACCGGCTCCTGCGTCAGCCTTGGCCGGCATAACGGCGTGAGACAGTTCGCTCGTAAGGACGACAGCGCCCTAAACATGTACCTCGGTGGTCGCGCCGTCGCGGCCTACAAGGAGCTGACCTGCAAGCTCGGGCTGTTCAAGATCCGCCTTGAGGCCCGCAGACCGGGCTCCATGCCGTGGCCCAAGGGCGGAACGCGGCCCGAACAGCCGGTCTCGCCTGCACGGGCGGTCGCATCCTCGTGACCAGCGACGAGCGAGCCCTGCGATGTCACCCCGCGGACCAGGGCGTGCAAGGTCCATCGGCCGACGCGCTCCAGGGGGCCGCCGACCGAGGGTCTGACACGGCCGCGCGAAGCGGATGGGATCGAGACCGGATCCGCACCACCCTCTACTGGGCCACCACGATCGTCATCGTGCTCGAGCTGGCGTCGGGATCGGTCTGGAACCTGCTGCCGATCGAGTGGATCGTCGCCCAACTGCGCCACCTGGGATACCCACACTTCCTCGCCTACATCCTCGGCGCGTGGCAGGCCGCGGCAGCTGTCGTGATCATCGTGCCGAGGTTCGCAATGCTCAAGGAATGGGCGTACGCCGGTTCCTTCTTCCTGTGGTCCGGTGCCGTCGTCTCGCACCTGGTCGTCGGCGACAGCCCCGACCTGTGGGGGGTGCCGCTGATGTTCGGCGTCTGCGCCATCGCGTCGTGGGCGCTGCGACCCGCCGACCGCCGGCTTCCGCACACGCAGCTGCGCCGCCACCGACCCACCGACGCCGGATTCGTCGGGGCACGCTCGAGCGAGAGCCGTCCTCACGCGGTCGAGACCAGCCTGCGCGCGTGGGCCGTATCGCTCGGGCTGCTCGTCGCTCTGTACGTCTTCTCCTTCCTCACACTGCCCGTGATCGAACCCGTCATGTACGAACGGGCCGTCGAACTCGGCTGGATCAACCCGTAGATGGCCACCAGACGGGCAGCGAATCGAGCTGTCGGCGGCCAGTGAAAGATGGCTCTGGCACGAAGTTCGCTCCTGCCGCGACATCGGCAACCCCGAGCCACTCGGCGACGTCCCTGGGGAAACCCGCACCGCCGCAGCGCCTGTCACCCGCCCGCGTCCGCCGAGGATTTCGGCACCTACTCGCGAAAGCCACCAACCCCCGCCGGTGCACTCAAACCCTAAAGCCAGGACCCGGGCCGCCACCCGGCCGCCGCAACAACCATCCCGCCCCGCGCTACGACGTCCACCGCGAGCACCAAGACACCGGCTACAAAGAAAACCAGATCCGCCATTCCCCGCCCACGTCGAACAGGTTGAAGATCAATTTAGCGATTATCCACAACGAAGCGTCCGGCCTCGTCGCGCCATCGACGAACATCGCCGATGATAAAAGTCGAGCGGGAGGTGGACGTGTCCCTGGTCGACACCATCCAGGCGGGCCTACAGACGCTGACCGCCGGTAACGACCGCGCGGCGCAGGAAACCGTTGTAGTCGACCACGCTATCCAGCAGACCGGGATACAGGCAGCGGCGTCGGGCTTCGTGGGAATCGCGCGAAATCTGACCCTCGTCCGCACGGTGATCGGCCAGATCCGGACCGCCCTCAGCGGCATGGCCGCCGTGGCTCGGGAGGCCGCCACGACACTGGCTGCCACGCCGCAGCAGCCGGCCCCACAAGAGATCACCGCGACGCTCGGCGCGGTATCGGGAAACCTGAACAGCATCACCGATGGGATCTGCCGGCGTATCGGACAGGTCGACCAGGCCAAGCAGGTCACGGCCACAGTTCTGCGGGGCGGTGATCCCGGGACCCTGCTGGCCAGGCTCGACGCCATCCACACGGTTCTGGCTGCGGTCGGGCAGCGCGTTGCGGCCACCAGGCACCAGGTCGAGGCGGCGACGGCCGAGGCAAGATCGACCGGCAGCTCGGGTGAATGGTCGCGGTCGCCCACAGCACCGCCGGAGTCGACCGCAGAGCCTCCGGACACACCGGTCGCTCACGGTGCTGCCGCACTCGCCGCCCGGGTCGGGCTCGCGAGAGCCTGGGCTGCCGAAACCCACGTCGAGGCGCACGCCGCCGAAACGATGGACCGGCTCGGATTGCGGGAGGCGGTGCTGGCGGTCAACAAGAGGCCATGTCCCGGCATGCAGGGCTGTGACCGCCTGCTCCCCCGGCTACTACCGGCCGGCACCCAACTGACGGTGTACGGTCCTGACGGATATCGACCCCGGCAAGGTGTTCGACCTCTAGCTCTCGCTCGACGACGCTTCCGACGGGTACCGGGCGATGGACGAGCGCCGCGCGATCAAAGGCGCTGCTCAAGCCCTGACTCTCCGAACGGGCCGGCGCCGTGCGGCGCCGGCCCGTTCGGAGATGCGAGGTCCTGGCGGCACCTCCCACGTCCGGGCCTCCCAACCGAAGAAGATTGGCATTTGACTGGTACCGGTGAACGTGAGTGAGCGGCCGACCACTTCCAGGCCTTCGCCGACCTCGGGCTTTGGCCGCACGGGCTCAGGGGCGTAGCGGCGGGTCACCGGATGCCTGCGGCGTGGAGCTGCCGCATGGCGGCGGGGTCGATACTGGTTCTCGCCAGCGAACCGGGCGGTGACCCCCCACCGCTGAGCGCGCCCACGATCACCGCGATGAGCAGTAACGGCATGAGCAGCGTTCTGACCAACATAGCCCAGCACGCCTTGCCACCGACTCGACCACCGTCCTTGACCCGCACGAGCTGCGTACCGGTGAGGACCGCGCCGAGCGCACGCCCGTTGCCGTAGCACAGGCCGTACAGCAACGGCACCACGAACAACAACGAGATCGCCAGCAGGGCAACGGTCCCGTCGGGGAGGCCAGCCGCGACGGCCACCAAGGACAAGACGACGAAACCCACCCCGAAACCCAGCACGAACACCACGAAGTCGACGAGCCACGCCAGGAACCGCGCGCCCCCACTGGCCTCGACGTACAGGGTGCCGTTGTCGAACGCCGCGAGCCGTTTGGCGGTTCGCCGTCCGAGCACGCGTTCCGCGTGCTCCCTGGCGAATTCCAGTCGGGTCGGCGGCCGGCCTGTTCCGCGGACTGTCACAGCACTCTCCTCATCGTGTCGTCGCCATATTGTGCGCCAGCTCCGGAGCGTGACCGGGAAAGGGCCCACCGTCAGGCCCTGGCCGGCGGACGCACAATTCACGCCGGGCCGGGGCGAGCGTCAAGCCCAGGAGGATCAGGGGCACCGCGGACATCAACCGGGTTCCTCGCTGCGACCGGCACCCGCCCAGAGGACTGGGACCTTTCCGACCAACGACCTGGACACACTGGGCAAGGATCCTGACAGCCAGGTGTGGGCACGCCCGAATCTGGTGTGGGTGTAACGAAAAGGATGCAGAGCCTCCACATGAAGTGGTCCAGAGTGACATGAGCAGTCACGGGGACATCTGCCCTACGAGAGTGCCCAAGCTGCCCTCTTCGGGCGCGTCGAACGGGCACGAGGGCCAGGTTCCGGATCGTCCGCCCGCAGGGAAGGCGTGGGGACGACGTGCAATCGGGTGACGCGCGGATGGGGCGGCGCCCCCGGGGGTCGCAGGCGGGCAACAGGGCGGCAAGGAGGAAACACCCGTGCACCGCTGGAGAACCTGGCGATCAGCCCCGGTGCGGCTTCACCTTGATCAAGGAGGCTAACGTTGTCACCGTCGACAAACAGCGCCGCGAGCTTCGGCTGATCGCGACTCCTGCTGGCCAGGGCCGGTCCCGAGCGGCCCTGGCCGGCTCACCCGCTCTTCAAGGAGACATCATTGGGACGAGACGCCCTGCGGTGGCCGATGCCGGTCATCGCGCTCGTGCTGGGCCTGCCCCTGTTGACCGGCTGCGCCAAAGGCACGGCACTGGCCTCGGATTTCGAAGAAGACTGGGCCGGCACGCCAGACGTCGTGGATATCCGCACCACCGATTACAACACGCTGCCCTTCCTCGGAACGGCGACCGGTGTGGTGATCCTCAAGGACGGCACTTCGGCCGACCGCGTAGCCGAACTGGCGAATGAGCTGGGGGAGTATGTTGCCAGTAACGACAAGACCACCGGCCGGATCACGGCGGATGGCATCACCTTCACCGTTGTCGCGGACAAGACCCGCACCGGCGAAATACTGGCGCTGTGGCAGTCGCTGACGGACGACGACCGAGTGGTGAACGGCGACATCAAGGATGCGCCCAGGAAAGAAATCGACCGCTGGGACATTGAGGTCACCGCGGTCGATCCCACTGGTGCAATGGCGGTGTTCAAGGACATGATGACCGATGGTGACCAGCACCGGCCACTCTCGCAAGTGACCTCCCTAAAGGTCAGCACGGAGCACGGTGTGCGGCCCTCGCTCCGCGTTGAGACCGACTTCCACGACGGCTTCCCTGCCGAGGCAATCGCCGCGTACGAGGCGGTGGTCGCTCAATATCCAGTCGTCGGCGCGACTCTGCGACGCGATCCTACGACCGGATCGGCGGTAAGCATCGTCGTGGCGGACAGCGGGGATCTGGACCGTGCCGGCGAACTCGCCAGGACGGCGGCGCCGAACCTAAGCAGGTTGCCGGAAGTTATGTCCGTAACTCGCCCGAGTTGGCGTAGCTCCACATAGAAAGACCCCGTCGGGGGTTTGATCGAGTTACCACA
>NZ_JBFAKM010000062.1:0-29773 GCF_040655695.1 Polymorphospora sp. NPDC050346
CCTATCAGTCACTGCTACCGCTTTTACCGTGTGATCGGCGGAGCGTCGGCGTAGGCCGGGGAGAGCTACGGCACGTCCAGGGCCCTGCGACCTCTCGGGCGGACGGTCGACGGCGGGCGGCGGCCCTGCACGGGGCGCGCGATGGTCGCTACTGCTGATCCGGCGAGGACGCCTCCGCCCCGGGTATCCCGGGCCCGACGCGGGCACGCATGATCCAGCCAGCGATGACCTGCACGGTCACGGGGTCGAGCGTCCGGGCGATGCTGTCGCGTTCCTCGTCCTCAAACGGGCTCGTTTCGACGCCCGTGAGCATCAGGGCCTCGACCAGGACGAGAGCGCTGACCGACGCGAGATGGCCGGAGGTGGGCGTGGGTATCCCGTGCGACACGGCGGCGTACTGCGTCCGGGCCCGCACGTGGCTGTCGTATGGGCCGTTGTCCCGCAGCGGGCTGGGCTCGGTTGTCATGCTGTGCTCCAGTCGGGTGGTGTGGTGGCGGCGCGCGGCGGTGATGCCGGCGGCATCACCGTGGGGGTGCGGACGCTGGCGGGGTCAGTTCGTCGGCTCGGCGACCACGGTCAGGTCGCGGTAGTCGACGACGGTGGCGGTGACCTCGCCGGGCAGTTCGCCGGCCGGCCGGCCGAGCAGCGCGGGCACGCCGAGGTGGGTGGCGAGTACCAGCGCGGACCGCTCCCCCACGCCGGCCACGCCCGCCCGCTGCATCGCGTAGTCGAGGATATGGACCGCGGTCCACTCGTGCCGGTGGTCGGCGACGGTCAACCCGAGCGCTTCCAGGGTGTCCATGATCGGCTGGTAGCCGTCGAGCCGGCCCGGCGTGCCGGCCACGGTCAGGCCGGCACGCAGCGCGGCGCCGAACAGCACCGCCACGGCGGACTCGGTCACGACCAGCCGGGGCAGCAGGTCGGCGACCGCGTCGGCGTCCGGGTCGCCGTCGAGCAACGCGGCCAGGGGCGCGGCGTCGGTGACCAGCTGCCCCTCCTCGGGCAGCACGCTGGTGCCGGTCGGTGCCCAGGCCGGCGCCCGGCCCGGCTCGGCGGCCACGGCGGTGCTCAGTGGACGGTCGACGTCGGGCAGGGCGGCGGCGATGTCGGCGCGCAGCCTGGCCAGCGCGGCGGCCGGGGTGACCACACGCACCTCTCCGGGGCGGTCGCCGGCCAGGACGACGGCCCGGCCGGGGGTGATGCCGGCGGCATCGGCCAGCGGAGACGGCAGGGCCAGGCGGCGGCGGCCGTCGACGGTGACCGGCCGGGCGGCGGTGCCAGGCATGGTGTCGGTCATCGCGGCACCGCCCGGGTGCCCGGCGGCAGCGGGGCGTCCGGGCCGACCGAGGCCAGCATCTCCTCGTAGGAGTCGAACAGTTCCGGCCACTCGGGCTGCGGTTCGAGGACGGCCGGGTCGATCACGCCCAGCGCGATGCCGTACCGGACCAGGGGGTGATCTCGGCCGTACAGCGCGAGGTGCCCCGCGCACAGGTGCGGGTTGTCGGCGGGGATGTCGTGGCAGGCGAACAGGACCCCGAACGGCGCGGCGGGATCGTCGCCGTCGACGGGCTCGCCGACCCCGTCCCGGCCGGGGATGGTGCCGGCGGCGTAGTCGGGCAGGTTGCCGTACCGGCGCCGGCCGGCGTTGTCCCGCCGCCACGGGCAGGGCGGGCACGGCCGCTTGCACACCTGCGCCGCCACGAGCCCACCGGCCCGCACCCGCAGTACCGGGGGCAGACCGGCACCGCGCGGGTCGGTGTCCGGCGTCGGGTCGGGGGTGATGCCGGCGGCATCAGTACGCGGTGAGGGCATGCCGGAACCAGAGCCCACAACAAGCAGATTCGGGGATGTCCATCGTGGCACCCCGCACTGTCATCATCACCCCGGACGAAACAGTCACCCACAGGAACCAGGCACGGGGCCATGATGGCTGGCCGTGGGTGGTTCGGGGCACCGGGGGCGGCCGGTAACTGATGAGTAAGGTCCGGAAAGACCCCCTTCCCGGACCTAGCTCAGACGGACGCTGTGGGTTCTCAGTGAAGTTGATCCGCCTCTCACTGAAACTGATCCGTATCTGATCCGTTCTCACTGAATCTGATCCGCGCCCGGCGGCGGGTTGTGCTCATGGCATCGATAGCCTTGGTCAGCTTGGATCGACGAGGTGGGGTGGGGCTTGGACGGTCTGGCGGTGCTTCGTGGTTCGGCGCCGGGCTCCTTGTCCGGGTTCGTCGTGGGGTACGTCGGAGCGGATGGGCGGGAGTTGCGGGAGAACCTGGACGCGGCGGCCGGGGTGGCGTTCGAGCTGGCGTCGCCGGTCCGGTCGTTTCCGACGTACCGGGGGCAGCGCAACAACACGGGCTTGTGGTGGTCCGCGACGATCGGCGGGCATGTGGGCTTCGAGTCGTGGTTGGAACGCGATCACCTGACGCTGCTGGACTTTGACCCGTCGGTGGTGGGAATGGGTTCGCAGCCGTTCTGGCTGTTGTGGGATGAGGCGGGTCGGCGGCGTTCGCACGCGCCGGACTTCTTCGTACGGCTGGCGGACGGCACCGGCGTGGTGGTCGATGTCCGGCCGTCGCCGCGGGTACGGCCCCGCGACGCCGTTGTGTTCGAGGCGACCGGGCGGGCCTGTGCGGAGGTTGGTTGGGAGTACCGGTTGGTGCACGAGCCGGATCCGGTGGTGATGGCGAACGTGCGGTGGTTGGCCGGGTACCGGCATCCGCGCTGTCTGCGTCCGGCGGTGGACGCGGCGGCGCCTGCGGTGTTCGCCGAGCCGACGCCGTTGATGGACGGTGCGATGTTGCTGGGCGATCCGTTGGCCAGCCTGCCGACGGTGTTTCACCTGCTGTGGTGCGGTCGGCTGCGTGCCGATCTGGCGGTGCCGTTGTCGGAGCTGTCGATCGTGTCGGCGGTTGGCCGGTGAGCGACGTCGGCCGGGCGGTGCTTCGGGTCGGCGACCGGCTGCTGTTCGAGGGGCGCCCGTGGACGGTCGGCGGCTTGCAGGGCAACCGGGTACGTCTGGTCGACGTCGGCGCCGTGCAGGTGTTGTTGCTGGCCCATGTGTTGGCCTCGCCGGGGGTTTGAGTTGCTGGAGGCTGGTGCCGCGCCGTCACGCCTGGATCCGGTGGGGCTGGTTGATGCGCTGCCGGCGATGGTGCGGCAGCGGGCCCGTCAGTGGGAGCGGCATGTGGTGGAGGTGCAGACGGGGTTGCCGCCGGACTCGCCGGCCGGTGCCCGGCCGCGCGAGCCTTACGATCCGGCCCTACACACGGTGGCGGAGCGGGAGGCGGCCAAGGCTGCCGAGTTGACTGCGGCGGGGCAGCCGACCAGCGCGGTGACGGTCAAGCGGATGCGGCTGCGCTACCGGGCGGAGGGGCTGTGGGGCCTGGTCGACCAGCGGGCCACCCGGTCGGTGTCCTCCTACGGCCGGGTCGACGACCGGGTGGTGGCGGCGGTCGAGGCTGCGATGAACGCCGAGACCGGGCAGTCGACCGGCACCCGGTCACGGCTACGGCGCAGGGTGGAGCAGGTGTTGGCCGTCGAGCACGGGCCGGGTGTGGTGCCGATACCGTCGTCGGCGACGTTCTACCGCCTGGTCGCCGCGATGGACGCCGGCCGGCACACTTTCGGCGAGGCGACCACTCGCCGTAGCCAGGCGAATCGGCCGGCGCGGCCGTTCACCCGTACGGTGGCGGTGCGCCCGGGAGAGCTGGTGCAGATCGACACGTCGCCGTTGGATGTGATGGCGTTGCTGGACGACGGGGTGGCGGGCCGGCTGGAGCTGACCGTGGTACTGGACGTCGCGACCCGCTCGATCTGCGCGGCGGTGCTGCGTCCGCAGGGCACCAAGGCAGTTGACGCGGCGCTGCTGCTGGCGAAGGCGTTGGTCCCGGAGCCGATGCGGCCCGGATGGGCGGACGCGCTGGCGATGGCGCGTTCGCGTATCCCCTACCGGCGATTGCTGGACTTGGACGCGCGGCTGGAGCACGCCGCGGCCCGGCCGGTCATCGTCCCGGAGACCATCGTGACCGACCGTGGCGCGGTGTTCGTGTCCGAGACGTTCGTGCGGGCCTGTGCCCGGCTCGGGATCTCCGTCGAGCCGGCCCGGCCGGGTACACCGACGGACAAGGGCCACGTCGAGCGGACGTTCGGCTCGATCCGTACCCTGTTCTGTCAGCACGTGGCCGGCTATGTCGGGCCGAACGTCACCCGCCGGGGCACGGCGGCGGCCACCGAGGCGGTGTGGTCGCTGCCGCAACTGCAGGAGCTGCTCGACGAGTGGATCGTGGCCGGGTGGCAGCCGCGCCCTCACGAGGGTCTGCGCGATCCGGACGTCGGCGCCCGGGTGCTGTCGCCCAACGAGATGTTCGCCGCCGCGATCGCCGCGGCCGGCTACGTCACCCTGCCGCTGACCGGCACCGACTACCTGGAGCTGCTGCCGGTGCAGTGGCGCACGATCGGCGATCACGGCATCCAGATCGACTACCGGCACTACGACAGCCCTGACCTGGGCCGCTACCGGCACGAGTCCTCCGGCGTGGCCGGCAAGGGCAAGCAGTGGGAGGTCCACTACGACCCCTACGACCTGTCGCACGTGTTCGTCCGGGACCACCGCGCCGGCGGCTGGATCACCGCCGCATGGACCCACCTACCGATGATCGGTCAGCCGTTCGCTGACTTCACCTGGCGCGCTGCCCGGCAGATCGTCGCCGGCCGGGGCGGTGACGACACCGACGAGACCGCTGTCACCCGAGCCCTGGACGATCTGCTCACCCGGGCCGGCGCCGGCCCGGCCGGGGACGCCCGCCAGCGGTGGGTGGCCGCCCGGACCCGCGCCGCGGACCGCCCGGTGCTGCCCGCCGCCGCGGCCGATCCGGTCGACGAGAACCCAGAGGCGGACGGCGAGGTGCCGTTGGCGAAGGTGATCCCGTTCGGGGTGTTCGAGGCCGGCGACGAACGGCGCTACCGGTGACCGCCGCTGGGGCGGACCTGGTCGATCCGCCGGTCCATGAGCCGCCGACGACGAAGGAGGGCTGGTCGGCGTTCGTCGACCAGCAGCCGTCACGGGTCGAGTTGCTGCCGGACGCCGGTCTGGCCGCGCTCGATCCGGTGCAGCGGGACGCGTACGACGAGTCCCGCGTCGGGCATCATGCCCGGCTGATCGTGGTGGCCACTCCGACGGTCGACCAGATCGTCAACACCGGCCGCCGGCTGGTGCTGCTCAACCGTGGTCGAGCGCGTCCTGCTCGTCCGTCACATCTCCACCCACCCGGACAAGAACCTCGAACAGATCGACACCCACGACCTCGCGCTCAACAGGGCGGCACTGGCACGACTCGCCGCCCTCAGCGGATACCCCGAAGCCACGCTGCGGACGGCGTCGGGCACCCGCCTCATCCCCGGCCCGGACCCGACACCGGTACGCGCCTGGATCCCACTACGCACCACCGACCGCACCCTGGTACGCCCCTGCTCCCATTGCGCCGCCCGCCGCGGCCTCGACATCCCGGCGATCGTCCGGATCGGCACACGGCAGCCGCCGTTCTGCGTCCAACACGCCCGAACGCTGGTGCCCTACCAGTCCGAACGCGGCCGCGAACAGCCCCTCACCCCGGCCCCCGAGATCCTCGCCGCCCACCACCGGTACAAGATCCTGCGCCGGCGTCACCGGCACACCATCGACGAGGCGTACACCGCCGCCGCCGACATCACCGGCCGCTGGCGGAGCGGAAAGTACAAGCCCGAGCACATCGACGCCCGCTGGCAGGCCCGAAGCCAACACCTGCCCGACGTCCCCGACAACGTCATCCGATACCCGGAAACGATCGCGCTCACCGCCCTGTTCACCGCAACCCCCTCGCTGCTGCACACTCCGACCCGAGCAGCCGGGGCGCCCTCGGCCATGCAGTTCCTCCTGGCCGCCGCCTACTGCCTCGACCACCCCGCCCCCGCACAGCTACTCCGTACCTCCCACCCACTGTTCCGCTGGGCCAACACCCCGAACATGCACGGATGGTTCTGGCGCAACGCCGCCGAGCCCGACCGCACGATCTACCGGACCCTGGCCAGCAACAGCCGGACGCCGGTCACAGACCGGCACAGCGGCCGCCGCCCCACGGCCGGTGAACGTCGGTCGTGATTTTTGGGGCGGGACAAGGCATTGCGGCGGCCACTACGGTAGATGCAAGGCATCGATACGCGCTGCTACGGGGGTGACGATGGATCCGATCACGGCCGGGATCCTGGCCGCGACACTGGTACCGCTGGCCAATGGAGCCGCCGGTGAAGCCGGCAGGCAGGCATGGGAATCCCTCACCTCGTTCGTCCGCAACCGGTTCGGGCGCGGCTCTGACGCCGACACGGCGGCCCAGGCGCTGGCCAGCCACCCCGGTCAGGTCGTGCACGGCGAGGTGCTCGGCCGACTCCTCGAACACGGCGCCGCGACGGACGAGCAGGTCGCGGCCTGGCTGCGTACCTGGCTACACGACGCCGGCCCGCTGACCGGACAGCCGGCCGGGACCAGTGTGACGAACACGGTCAGCGGCCAGGCGCAGGTGCACGGCCCGGTCATCCAGACCCACACAATCTCCGGACCGATCACCTTCGGCCCACCCGCACCGGTCCCGCCACCGGCCGGGCCCGCCACCGGCACGGGCGCCCCGTGACCACTACCTCCCCGGCCGGGGAGGGGCACGGTGAGCCCGCCGGCGTTCCGCTGTTGGGGGTGGGTGTCGGCAACGAGGTGTCGGGTGTGGTGGTCGGGCCGGTGCTGCAGGCGGGGGTGCTGCACGGTGGGGTGCACGTCCACCAGCCGGTGCCGGCGGCGCCGCCGAGGGCCGAGCGGACCCTGCCTGCGGACGTGCCCGGTTTCGTCGGCCGCCACGACGAACTCGCCCGGCTGCTGGCCGCCGTCACCGAAGCCGACGGCACGGTACGCACGATCGCCATCCACGCCGTCGACGGGATGCCCGGTATCGGCAAGACCGCCCTGGCCGTCCACGCCGCCCACCACCTCGCCGCCCGCTTCCCCGACGGGCAACGATTCGTAGCCCTGCGGGCGCACGCGCCCGGTCAGGCCCGTGTCGAACCCGCGATGGCGTTGGAGATCCTGCTGCAGGCCGACGGCGTTCCCGCCGAGCAGATCCCGACCGGCCTCGACGCCCGGGCGGGGCTGTGGCGGCACCGGATGGCCGACAGGAAACTCCTGCTCGTCCTCGACGACGCCGCCGACGCCAACCACATCACGCCCCTGCTACCCGCCGCGCCCGGCAGCTTGGTCCTGATCACCAGCCGCCGGAAACTGACCACCCTGCCCGCCGCCACCATCCTGACCCTGGACACCCTCCCACCCGACCAGGCCGCACAACTGTTCACCGAACGCGTCGGACGCCGTGCCCTGCACGAGCCCGAGGCCGTCGACCGGATCATCCGCCTGTGCGGATACCTGCCGCTGGCGATCACCCTGACCGCCGCCCGCCTGCACAACCATCAGTCGTGGACCGTGACCGACATCGCCGACGATCTGGCTGAAGCCCGCGACGGGCTTGCCGAACTCGCCAGCGGCGACCTCGCCGTCGCCGCCGCGTTCGACCTGTCCTACCACGACCTACCCCCCGACCGGCGACGCCTGTTCCGACGCCTCGGCTTGCACCCCGGCCCCGACATCGACCGCTACGCCGCCGCAGCCCTCGACAACACCAACCCCGACCAGGCCCGCCGCGGTCTGGCGAACCTCCTGGAACACAATCTGATCACCGAACCCCACCACGGCCGCTACCGCTTCCACGACCTCATCGCCGAATACGCCCACACCCTCACTACCACCGACCCCGAAACAGAACAGAACACCGCCCGCGACCGGCTCCTCGACTACTACCTGCACACCGCCACCATCGCCGCCAGCCACCTGCCCCACCACACCCCGCTCACCAACCCCACCCGGCCGGCGCCCGAACACGCCCCCGCCATCACCGATCCCGACCGGGCCACCGACTGGCTGGCCCGCGAACAACCCAACCTCGTCGCCGCCACCACCCAGGCCGCGACCACCCACCGCCCCGCAGCGATCGGAATCCCCAACGCCCTCTACGGCCACCTCCGCACCCACGGCCCCTGGGACCTCGCCCACAACCTCCACCACACCGCCCTCACCACAGCCCGACACACCCACAACCAACCCGCACAAGCCCACACCCTGAACAACCTCGCCCACCTACAACGCCTGACCGGCGACTGGGCGGGGGCGGCCGACAGCGCTCGACAGGCCCTCGACCTCTACCGGCAGATCGGCGACCGTCTCGGCCAGGCCACCGCCCTGAACACTCTCGCCCGCGCGCAGCGCCTGGCCGGCGACTGGGCGGGGGCGGCCGACACCGCTCGACAGGCCCTCCACCTGTTCCAGCAGATCGGCGACCGTCTCGGCCAGGCCGACGCCCTGAACGCCCTCGCCCGCGCGCAGCGCCTGGCCGGCGACTGGGCGGGGGCGGCCACCAGCGCACGACAGGCCCTCCACCTGTTCCAGCAGATCGGCGACCGACACGGCCAGGCCGACGCCCTGAACGCCCTCGCCCCCGCGCAGTACCTGGCCGGCGACTGGGCGGGGGCGGCCGACAGCGCTCGACAGGCCCTCCACCTGTTCCAGCAGATCGGCGACCGACACGGCCAGGCCAACGCCCTGCAGGCCTTCGGCGTCGTCCAGGACGCGACCGGTGACCCGACGACGGCGGCCGACACCCTTCAGCAGTCCCTCGACCTCTTCCGCGACGTCGGTGACGCCGACGGCGAAGCCGAAACCCTCAACCACATCGGCCAGCTACTCCTCGCCACCACGCCCGACACCGCCCACCACCAGTTCACCGCCGCGCTCGACATTGCCCGCCGCATCCACACACCCGCCCATGAAGCACGCGCCCTCGAAGGCATCGGCCACTGCGCACTCCGACAGGGACACCACGACGAAGGTCACGCATACCTACGTGACGCCCTGACCATCTACCAGCGCATCAACTCACCGCACACCACCCGCGTCGAAGCCGCCCTCCACCACGAAAACGACTAACGCCGCGCCACCCGGGCCGCACCTTCACCGAAAACGTGGTGTGCTGGCGTCTCGTCCCCGCTTTACCCGCCCGCTGTACCGGTGCGAAGCCAAGCCGCACCGCCACGACGGCTACGACTGCACGTTGGCCCGCAAACGCGGCCCCCTTGTCCCTTTGACACAGGGGCGCCAGCAGACCGGAAAGGATCGGAATCGCTGGGAAGACAGGCGCCTGACCTTCTCACCGAAGCTGATCCGTTCCTGGTCAGGCAGGACGCCTCGGATCACCTTCAACGAGAACCGACAGACGCGAGGACACGTCAGAGGTGCGTCCGGACACCTAATCGCGTCAAACCGTAGGCTGGCGTGATGTCCGAACAACAGACCTCCGAAGACCCGGAACCCGGTCCGCCCCGCACCCGGGACCACTCCCCTGCCCGAGTGGGAGACGATCGGCATCCCCTGGGCAACCGAGATCAGCCGCCGCGTCGACGAGTCCATCCCGCAACTGCTCGACGCCGAACCGCGACCGAGCACCGAGGCGGCCCGGGCGCACCGCCACCTCGTCGCCGCCCGCGCCGTCGGCTCCCTCAGCCGCCAACTCGCCGAGCGCCAGGCGGACCTGATCAACACCGCCGCCGCCCTCGGCGCCGGCTACCCCGCCATCGGCGCCGCCTTCGACGTCGACCGCCGCAAGGCACGCACCCGCTGGCCCGCCGCCGGCTACCGCATCCACCTGCGCCGGTGGATGGTCGCCAACCGCGACCGCTACCTCGCCACGATCGCCGGCCTGCTCGCCCTGCGCCACCGCATCGCACCCGCCGTCGCCGGATCCGCGTCCGAACTCGACACCCTCGCCCGCGACCTGGCCAAGCCAGAGATCAGCACCGCCGAGCTGGTGACGACCGCCGCCAACCTGTGGCACCTCCTGGACATCTACCGCCGCGGCCGCAACGACGACCCGGAGATCGCCGCTGCCCTTGCCCGCGTCGCCACCCTGCACCGCGAACTACAGGCCGTCGGCCGCGACGACTCCGACACCACCGAGGCGGCACCGTGACCACCGAACAGACCATCGCCGCCCTCGCGGTCGCCGCCACGATCCTTGTCGGCCTCGCCGGCGTGGGCGGCGCTCTCGGCGGGGTGTGGCTGACCGCCCGGCTAACCGGCCGGCAGGAAGCCGCCACGGCGCTACGTGACCTGCGGATGGTGCTCTACTTCGACGCCACCAACTACGCCCGCCAACGCGAGGCCACGATGAACATGCTCACCATCGAGCCCTTGCACCGGGGCCGCGTCTGGGATCCCTACCCGCCGGAGGACGAGCAGACCGTACACGAGATCAACACCCGGATGCGGATCCTCGCGCCCAAGCCCGTCGCGCTGGCGTGGAGGCAGCTGCTGCTGGCCGACAGCGTGGTGTGCCAGGCCGTCTGGGGCATCCTCGCCGACGACGGGCAGCCCTACATCGAGCAGGGCCACCCCGACATCACCGCCGTCACCGAGGCCGTCGACCAGCTCGCGGCCGCCATCCGTGCCGCGGTCGGCGCCGACCAGCACCGCTGACCTACAACCGATACCTGCGACGGACAAGGTTCATCGAGATGATGAGTGGGATGTCAAGCGGGAAGACATGACCAAAATCTGGAGCCAACCTGTAGGCGTAGAGCTAGAGCAAGCGATGTGACGAAGAAAAGTAGAACCAGTTGGGATGACGAAAGTACAACCAGTTGGGATGACGACTGGAACTTCGCTAGTATGGCTGTGAAGTAGAAAGTAGGAACGCAGGTGGGGGAAGCCTCAACTTCCCGCGCACCTGCGCCCTTGGAGCATCAGCGGTCTCGGCGTCCAAACCAATCAGCCGCGGTATGCCCCAGCACCACGAGGAACTTCGCCACCGCCAGAACGGTGGCGAAGTCCTCGTGCTGGCCTGAACCTGCTAACAGGGAGGCCAGCTCCAACGCGAGGACCGCCATCTGGCGGCGGATCAACCTCTGGTCGACCGAGGCCGGCCGAGGCGGATCCCGATCCTCTCCTTGATCTTGCGGTTGCAAACCCGTACTCCTCTCTTGTGACCCCCGGAGGGGCGGAGAGGGCTCCCCGCCTCATCTCCGAGGAGATCGAGAGGGGTGGGTACGAGTGGAGCACGCGCCTGACCCGCAAGAGGACTGGTGCGACGCGAATATCCCCGCTCGCTGACGAGCCGATGAGTCCGCCGGTCAGCGCACGAGGAAGTCCGTGCTGGATCCATCGTAGCCGACCAACGGCGCCCGGGGTGACGACAGCAGCGCGTCCCGCCACATCGGCCGGACGACCACCGTCCAGACTGGCCGTGACCTGGGGAATCGTAGTCGCGGCTGGTCAAAGTCGGGTCCGTCTCATCCGGTCCCGGCGGCCGATGCCGCCGGCATCACCTGCCCGGCCCGAACGAGGCGTCCGGGTCCGCCCACTCCGGCACCCCGCGGCCTCCGTGGGTCGCTCCGGCAGTGACGGCAGCGTGGACGGACGCACCGGCTCCGGATCGGGCTCGCGGCGGCTGGTGCACCCGACGCACCCACGCGAGAACCAGGTCGACGGACCCGAACGCGTACCGGGTGCCGGGCGAGCAGGCCATAGGCTACCGGGCAGGTTGATCGGGGGGGGAGGAAACCGTGCGCCGTGCCATCGCGCTTGTCACCGCCGTCCTGCTGCTCGCCGGGTGCGGACTGATCCGGGAGGAGAAGGTGACACACACCATCGACTACGCGCTGACGCTGCACGGCGACGGTGCGCTTTGGGGAATCGAGTTCCACTACCGCGACAACGGCAACCGGATCGACCAACGGATCTCGCTGCCGGCCTGGGAGCACCGGGTCGTCATGGAGAGCCCGCCGGCGCGGGTGGCCGAGCTGATGGGCCGGCCGGAGCTGCGCGAGTTCATGCGCAACCAGCCGGGGCGGCCAACCACGCCGCAGACCACCTGCACCATCCACGTCGACGGGGTCAAGGTCGCCGAGAACACCGGCACGGGCGCGCACTGCATGGTGCTCGTCGGCCAGTGACCGCCGGCCCGGTCCACCCGCCGCGATACACGCCGTACGCGTTGCGTACGGCGTGTAGCAGGGCGATCCTGACGCCCGATTTTCGGTCGGACCCTTGCCGTACGGCGAGCGTATGGCGTTCCTCGACGAGCAGGACGCGGGGCCATCCGTCGCGACCGTCGTCGGTCCGCGCCCGACGGAGCGGTCACGCCACTCGCCGCGCGCTGTGCCAAGATGGTCGCGGGACATCGGACACCACATCATGCCTTGCAGGGCTTACCATGCGTGTCCCCCCGGTTTAGGAGCGCCTCCGCCCACCGCTGGCAGCTTGCAGGCGGGACGCCTCCCGTGGTGGCCTCGCTTACGCGGGGCCACTTCCGTGTGGGGCGGGAGGGCGGCCGGCCATCGTATCGACGCCTTCGCCGGTAACCTGGGTGCGCGCCGCCGGGGGTCGTGGCGCCGAGGCTGGTACATCAGAGGATGGTGGTCCGCGTGCACATCGGCTTGAGCGGCTGGCGTGACGGTCACTACGTCGGCTTGGCGGAGCTGCTGGCTGCGCTCGGCAGGATCACCGCTGACGCGTCGTGGGAGTTGCGGATCGACGAGGCCGCACCCGGCCCGGAGGGAGCGGCGATCGAGGCGCTGGCACAGCGACCCCGGGTATCCACCCGCGACCTGATCCTCGCGGCGTTTCCTGACGGGCAGATTATCGACGGCGAGCTGCGCGGGTACGCCCACCTGCTCCAGGAGGTCGTCCCCGCCACCGCCCACCGGCCCGACATCGTCGTTCGGGCGATCGACGGCAACTGGGAGATCGAGTGCGCCACCGCGGACCTGCACGCCGCGGTCATGGCTGCGCTGCCGGACTCGCGCGACGTCACCGGGTTGCACCACGTCACCAGCCCAGCCGAGATCTAGGACTCGGCTCGGCCCGGTCTTCGCTGTGGGCCGGGCTGCCCACCTCGACGGCGGAACCAGCACTCTCGCACCTCTGGGACGCGGACTCCCGTCGCCACTGCTCGCCACGCCGACGCGCACCGGCCACACTGGACTGGTATGGTCCGCCGACAGACGGTGTCGTGGCCCGCGTGCGGCGGGACCATGTCTGTCCGCCCGTACCTCCGCCGCGCGGACCCCGACCGGCACCCGACCCGGTAGGCGCTCGCCCGGAGGCACAGGGACCCCGATCGACGCCGAGCCCTTGCAACCCCCGGCCCGAACCCGTGACGCCTTGTTCTCCGTCGTGCGGCAGCTGCGCGGGGCACCCGGTGACCCCTGAACGGATTTCGGTCTCCCGGATCTCGGTACACAGTGGATCGGGGGCACGAGCCGGTGCGGTGGGCCTCTACCATATGCGGCCATGGGATTGCGGAGAGTGGCCGCGGGTGGCGCGGTTCTGTTGGTACTGGCCGTTGCTGGATGCGCGGCGCCGTACGACGAGCGCATGGCGTTCCTGGACGAGATCGCCCAGAAGGGGATCGATTACCGGATCAAGCTCTACGAGCAGGACACGGAGCCGGCCGTCGAGGCATGCAAGATCGGTTTTGACCTGCTCGATCCGGATCTGCCGCACGACTACGACACTGGCGTGTCGCCAGAGTGGCGTGCCCAGGTGGAGGAGGCATACGTCAAGAGCTGCATGACCGGCGAACTCAAGCCGAAACCGGACGTGGACGGCATCGACGCGGTCACCGCGGTGCCCGTCACCGCACCGCCGGCTTCTCCCACCTCGACGCCTTCCCCGACGGTCTCTCCGGCACCCTGACCGGCGTCGCCATCAGCCCGCAGAGGTAGGGCACTGGCCTCTGCGGGCCGTTCCGAGAGTCCTTCGCGAAGGGCACTGGCGACAAGCCCGCCGACGGCCGCCCCCGGTCACGTTGCCTCATCCCCCCGACACGCCGTAGCCGGCCCGATGCTCGTGGGACGAACGGCGGCGACAAGGACCGCCCAGCCCACCCGCCGCATCCGGGCATCCGGAGAGCCCTGCCGGCCCGAGCCCGACGCGCTGGCATCTGCCCTGGCCGCGTTGCTCGCACCATCGCCCGCCGGCACGCCGTAGCCGGCCAGCCCGACGCCGACCGGGCAGCGACAAGCACCCCGCCCGGCCCGCCCGCCGCACGTCCACTCCCCCGACCCGTAGCCCCGGACAACCGGCGTTGCCGCCCGAGCACGAGCCCCCGTCTCCACGGCGACGGGACGAAGGCCCGGGCCGGCGAACATCTGGAGCGGGAATCTCGCCGGCCGGCTCGGTGGTCACCGACACCCCGAACCCGCCTCGGCGCCTGGCAGAAGTTCGTCGCCGCCATCCCGTCCGACTCCGCGACTCCGCCATCCGTAGAGTGCGGCAGAGCGGTCACCGGACGGGTAGCCAGGATCCACGGGCGATGCCGCCGGCATCCCGACGCACCGCAGCGCCCGACCGACCCTGGCGGCCAGCTGTCCCGGGGCTTGGTGCCGCCGGCATCGCCGACCGCTCGCCAGCGGGCACCAAGGGCGAGCGCCGGGAGACTGGCGGACCCGCCATCGGTAGGACATGCATGACCGGGCCGCCGTACGAGCGCCGAGCCCTCGTCGCAGGGTGCTGAACCCACCCCACCAGCGGAGACGACACCCGTCCACTACCTCACACCGAACGTCGTAGGTCGTCGTGGGAGGACACGAAACGTCAACAACATGGGTACGGCGTGCCGGTACAGAAATTTATTCTCTGAAGATATGGTTCACAGGTACCACGAAAACGGAGGAGGCGAGAACGCCAATTCTCGCCCCCTCCAGCGGGCTCAGTGGCTTGTCGGCCTTCTACTCCAATCAGCCACCGCCCTGATCAGTACCGCGAGGACCGCGGCCCACCAGCCGAGGTCCTCGCGCTGGTTCTGGGCCGCCACAAGGGCGACCAGTTCCAACACGGGAACCGCGACCTGCCGCACCCGCACCGCGAGCGGCACAGGCGGAGGCTGGTGAACCTTCGGATCATCGTCGTCTTCCGGCTGCATGTTTTCCTTCCTGGGTCACCGGTCGGGACCCCGGCGCCGGGCCCCGAAAAGGGATCCAGTAGGAAACACGCACTCGAAAGCTGGTGCTGATACCGCACGATCGACCCTACGGCCCAGTGGTCCTCGCCTCGTGTGATGACACGCCGACCGGCCAGCCCTGCGGATCTCCTGTACGGATCCACATCGTACGGCCACGCGTACGACAATCCCCCGCCTCGCGATGCTCTCGGACGCCCGGCCCGGCCGCCGCCTCGGCCCGGGAATCCTGCCCCAGCTTCTTGGACAGCGAAAACGGCGCCGGATGAAGATTCACGAACGCGGCGCCCTTTATCCCAAAGAGATGAAGGGCGCGCGGCGGGGCCCCTCGGCCGGCCTTGTGACGCCGAGCGGGCAGCGACAGGGACCCACCCCGGCTCACCCGACGCGCGTCCGCTCCCCAGGGACGCCGGATCCGGACAACCGGCGTTGCCGCCTGCCCGAGCCGGAGCCCCTGAATCCACGAGGCCCCGGGCCTACGCGAGGCCAGGGGCGGCCCGGTCACCGGCTGACCACAAAGGACGCTATGCTTCGGCGGTTACATGTTCTCGTGGGCACCGCCTCCCGTGAGGCCGCGACCTCTTCTCGGCCGGACCACCGGCGGACCACGACTGTTGGCGGTCGGCACGCCAGTGCTCACCGGAGGTGCAGGTGCATACGCCCACGCTCGGGGCCGACTACAACTCGCGTCCGCTCTGGGATGGGGCGGTCCCCCACGCCGATATCGCACCGTCCAGCCTGCCGATCCCCGCCCGAACTCGTAGGAGACCTCGATTCCTGGGCTGCGGAGTACGACGCGATGCTGTCACGCGATGACCCGGCCTCACCTGGGTCTCCCGACCAGGATGCGGAAAGCCGCAGGTATTCGCCGCGGGCCCACTCGCGCTGACTTCCAGGTGATGCCGGCGGCATCACCAACGGTCCAGCGGTTCCGGGTGTCGACGCACCGGCATTGAGGTCGACGGCCGAACCCACGCGATAGTCGAGGGGGGATCCCGCAGCCGAGGAGGCGCTCATGCGGATGGGTGCAGCCGCAGAGGCGATCTGGCGCCTCATCCCGCCGACCGACGCACTTAACCCACTTGACCCGACAAAAGGGAAGCATGCTGACATGAGTGTCGATATCGAAATGGAAGAACCACCCGACGATCTGCAGGAGGCATTCGCCGCGGCCGAGGCCGCGCTCGGTGGCCGTCGCGTCGAGTGCGGCACCGCCGGGGAACTGGCTGCGTGGATGGCCCGGCTACCCGCCGGCACCCCCGTGCTTATCGACGAGACCCCACGGGTCGATGTCAGGCTCGCAGACGGCATCGAGAACGGCCAGTTTACCACGATGGCCACGCTCGTGTTCGACGCCGCTAAGGCGCCCGGCGAGAGCAGCACCGCCGAGGCGTGGCGGGTCGGGGTTCGGCTAAACACGGTCGTCGTTGACGGGCTCGGGCTGCCCGATGACACCCTCCCCCTCGACGCGTACGGCATGGCCCTGCAGGGAGTGGAGCAGCGCAATCTGCTCGTGACGCTCGTCGGACAGGCCGGTGTGCTGAGGTGGATGGCCAACACCCTGAGCGGCCAGGGTGGTGAGCCGATGAGTCTACTGGTCGATGACGTGAAGCTGCGCGCCGAACTCGCCGTCGAGGCCGACCGGATGCGTCAGGCCGTTCACCGGCTCGACGCGCTCCGCGAGCGGCTACAAGCCGTACTCTGACGCCGAGGCCGCTGCGGCACTCTCGACGCCAATGCCGCCGTCTGGGCCGGAGACCAGCGAGGAGGGCTTCACTACCGGCGGCGGACGGCCCTACCTGCCTCCCGACACCAACGGAGTCGCCGACGTCCGTACCTGCGCCGGCCAGTTCACCGCCGTGATCCGCGAACACCGCCGCCGTGGGCAACGACCCCAGCCGTGATCGGCGGTACTCAGCCTGCCCGCCTGCCTGACCTGTACCTGCTCGACCATCACCTGCGCCGCCAATCCCCTGGAAACGCCGCCTTCACCGGCCCGGTGGGGGCGAGATCGGGTTACCGTGGCCACGACGAGCCGTGGGCAGGCGGTGCTTGCCGCTACCGCACCCGGACTACTGCTGGTGGGTCCGCTGCTGACCGCCCGGCGCGATGACGATCGCGGTGGCGTCGTCGCGGTAGCCGGTCGGGTCCGGCCGCGCGGCGGTGACGAGAGCGTCGGCCAGGGCTTGTGGGTCGTGGGTGTGGATCAGGTTGGTCAGGACGTCGTGACTGGTGTGGTCGTGCACGCCGTCGGTGGTGAGGATGACCAGTTGTCCGGCGGTGAGGGTGGTGCCGTGGGTGTCGAGTCCGCGTACGGCGGACGTCATCCCACGGCGGCGAGATGGGTGATCAGGGTTCGGTTCAGCAATGTGGAGCAGCCGGTCTCGGAGACCAGCCGGCTCAGGTTTTGCCAGGTCACTGTGCGTAGCTGGGCGGGGGTGATGTGGTAGTGCGCGGCGATGGCGGTTTCGACGCTGGCGGTGTTGCCCGGCAGCCGGGGTTGTGGGGCTGAGCGGTCGCCGAACGGGTGGTCGGTCTCGGGCAGAATCCGTTCGCGGGGGATCTGGCCGATGGTGGTGAGGCGTCGGGTGGCGCTGTGGTTCATCGAGAAGTAGCAGCCGAGGTCGACGGCGCGGCGGGTCTGGTCCGGTGTGCCGAGCCACCAATGCAGGATCGCGCCGCGGATGGGCCGGCGGGTCAGCGCGGCCAGGACCTCGTCGTGGGCGCCGGTCGAGTGGATGCTGGTCAGGCGCGGATGCTGCTGCAGGATCTCCAGGATGGCGTCGAGGGTAGCGGTCTGACGGGGCAGGTTGGCCTTGCCACCGTCGAGGCCGATTTCGCTGACGTACGGCGTCTGTGACACGAGTTGTTCGAACTGTTCGGGGTCGAAGCTGCTGTGGTTGCGGGCGAGGCCGGGGTGGCAGCCGGCACCCCAGATGACGCGCGGGTCACGGCGCCGCAGCGCGGTGTCGGACTCGGCGAGGGTGCGGCTGGCCGCGAATACGACGCCGGGCAGGGTGATGAGGTCGGCCGAGTCGATGGCGGGGTCGAGGTGGGCGTGCATGTCGAGGGCGGGCAGCCGGGCGGTCATCGGATGAGGGTTTCCAGCTCGTGCGTGCCCCGCTCGATCAGGGCTTTCGCGGCGGCCAGGGGGTAGTGCTCCGGCAGGGTGAGGCTCAGCAGGTCGGCGGGCCGTACGCCGCGGGTCAGGAAGCCCCGCAGCGCTGTCTCCATTGAATTGTTCCGCAGGTAGACGGCCAGGTTCGGGTCGCCGGTCTCGTTCAGGTAGGTGGTTCGGTCGGTGATGCCGCTGGCGCTGAAGGAGGCGCGTCGCAGCAGGCAGCCGAAGCAGACGCCGCAGTGCGACATGACCGGATAGCCGTGGCTGCGGTGTCCGGTGTGGCCGCAGGAGTGGGTGCTCGAGAGGAATTCGGAGGCGGCGTGGGCGCCGATCAGTTCTCCGGTGCGGGTGAACATCTCGCCCTTGGTCATGGCGGCTAGGGGGTTGGTCACGGGAGCGTGCGCTTCACTGGCGGCGGCAACCTGGCTGAGTTCGTCCAGGAAGTACGGGTGGGTGGTGCGGGTGGACACGCTGCCGCGTTGGTCGGCGCTCAGCGGCAGATTCAGGGAGGCGAAGCCGTTCTCCGGGATGTGCAGGTCGATTTCCTCGATGGACGCCAGGGCCAGCCCCAGCGCGAGGAACAGCAGCGAGCGGGTCCGGGTGGATCGCTCGTCCGGGAACGGGTGGCCGCCCGGCTGTTTCGAGTTGCGGCTGAAGCGGAGCTGCTGGTGTGGCAGGTCGGCGGCGCCGGTCAGCGCGGTGATGCGGGTGGCGATGTCGCGTTGCAGCGGGGCGATGTTGGTCGCTCCGACATGGGAGAACAGCAACTGTCGGCGGCTGCCGAGCTCGTGCTGGCTGAGCAGGGCACCGACAGCGGAGTCGGCGCCGCCGCTGAGCAGCACCACCCGTTCGGCGCCCGGGTAGCGGTACGGGGAGACCGGCTCGGCGGGCAGCCGGGCGCGGCGGAAGGCCAGCGACCAAGAGTCTCCGGACAGGAAACCCAGCAGCGCCTCCCAGCGGGCCTGGGTGGCCTGCCAGGGCGCCGGTTCCGTGACGGGCACGTCCAGGTGCAGGTCGCGGCGTGACCAGCTGGCGCCGTTAGCTCGACGGGCCACCGACCGGTCGGCGGCGTAGACGAGCACGGCCAGCCGGACAAGGTCGGCGTTGGCGGGTTTGACCGGGCCGAACAGACCGAGCCGGGGACGCAGCCGGGTGGTGAAGGAGCCGGTGTCGTGCGGCGTCCAGTAGAACGTTGACCGGGCTTGTGCCGGCGTCAGCTGCTCGGGGAACTGGAATTTCATCGTGAAGGTGGTCATGCGTCACCCCAGATCACGCGCAGCGATTCGATGCCCTTCTCGATGGCCGTGTTCAGCTCCTGTTCGGTCGCCCCGGTGATACTGAGCTCGGCGTTTCCGGCCAGCACTCGGGCGGTGGCACGCATCTCCTCCTCGGCGGCCAGCATCGCCGCCGCGGACGGGTCGCCCTGCTGCAGGCGGGCGGCGGTCTCGGTGCAGGCGGCCTCGAAGACGATCAGCGCGATGGTCTCGCGGACGATCTCGTCGGGGGTTGGGACGCTCCCGCCGGAGTGAGCGTCCAGGATCCAGCCGGCGATCTCGGCGGCCACCAGCCTCTGCTCATGGTCCTCGATCGTGCCGTCCGCCAGGGGGCCGCAGGCCGCGTCGACGATGGCTTTGGTGACCTGCAGGGGATCCTGGTTGGCGCGCAGCGCGTCGTAGTCGAGTCCGAGGTCGGCCAATGCCTGGGCGTTGCCGGTGCGCAGGCCGTATGCGGCGGCCGCGGCCCGACTTGCCGCGCGCGCTGACGCCGCCACGGTGCGCTGGGCACCTCCCCCACCCCCGCCACCGCCACCGGCTCCACCACCACCACCACCACCACCAGGGCCGTCCGAGCCGCCGCCGAACAGCCGCAGGGCAGGCCGCAGCGCGGACGGCGGCAGCGGCGGTCGGGGCTGGTTGTTACCTGCCGCGGCGGCGCTGTCGGCCCACTTCGAGACGGCGTCGCGCAGGTCTTTGCCCGCCTTGCCGCCCCCGCCGGTGTAGGACCCTTTGGTACCCACCCGTTACGCCGCGAGCCCTGGTAGGAGGGTGAACGCTGCCTTCACCCGGGTGTCTGTCGCCGTGCCACGCCACTGCCGCAGCACCGGGGTGAAGACCTCAACGTCCCGCTGGAACGCGACGACCGTGGCAGGTTTCAGGTCGCCGACGGGCACCGTCTTCAACGCGTCGTTGGCTGGGCCGGCAAGCTGTGGGCGCCGGCCGACGAGCCGCAGGATGGCGGTGACC
Source organism: Polymorphospora sp. NPDC050346 (assembly GCF_040655695.1). Lineage (NCBI taxonomy): Bacteria > Bacillati > Actinomycetota > Actinomycetes > Micromonosporales > Micromonosporaceae > Polymorphospora > Polymorphospora sp. NPDC050346. Next base: position 20,451 of record NZ_JBFAKM010000062.1, read on the forward strand.
ACGGTGAGCTGGTTGCTGGGCTGGTCCCTGCCGACCCGGGCGAGGTACTTGACCAGCAGGGTGGCGTCGGCGACGCCGAGCGCGTCGAGATCCTCGTCGGTCACGGACTTCTGCTCGGTCCGTGAGCGGGACACCAGGTTCGCGGCCAGGTCGCGCAGCCGGCTCGGCAGACCGGTGTCGAACAGCGGCTTACCGGTGAACGATGCGGCCAGATACAGGTACGGGGCAAGGTCGTCGCCGGCCAGCGCGGGTGGAAGCTTGGCCCACCGCAGCAGGTCGTCGTCGAACTCCGCCTCCGGGGCACCCGCCGACGCCGTTGCCGTGGCACCTTCCTGGCCGGAAGGCGGCGGCGGGTCGCTGATCGGCCGGCCGGCGGCCTTTTCCAGGGCGCGGATCTGGTCTCGCAGGTCGCCCTTGGCCAGCCAGTCCAGAACTTTCGTGAACCCGTCCTTGATCAGCTTCTCCAGGACCATGAGCTTCGCGACGACGTCCTCGTCCAGGGTGATCCCGCGGTGCCTGGCCACCGACTGACGCACCCGCAGGTCGTTGAGGAAACGCTTGATCCGGCGTGGGTTGCCGCGCAGCTTCTCGTACAGGATCGGGGTCAGCCGGGACGCGAACGCCATCTCCTTGGTGATGTCGCGGTCCCTGACCGCGGCGCCGAGATCGTCGAGATTGCCGCCCACGCGCCGCTGCTCGTCGCAGTGCCGGGTGTAGCAGTCCAGATCCTGACGGTCCAGGTAGTGCGACAACTGGAGCAGGACCAGGTACGCCTCGGTGTCGAACCTGCTCAGCGCTGGAATCGGCACGGTCGTCTGCACGATCTTGTGCAGGTAGAGACTGGCCGGTTCCTCCGGACCGAACTCGACGGCCGGATCCCGACTGGGACTGTCCGGGAAACGCCCCCGGATCGCGTCGGCGACCCGATCCTCGTCGGCGGCGATGACGAACGCCATCTTCGGCACCGCTAGGAACAGGCGAATCGCCTCAAGGGTTTCAATGACCGTCTCCTGCAGGCACCGGTCGAGGTCGTCCACCAAGACGACCACGCGTTCCACCCCAGAGAGAGCGTCGGATGCCATGAGCGTGCCGAACTCGGTCCGGAACTGGTCGAGACCACGCGGCGTGCCGGGCTCGTCCCCGTCGCTGGGAGGCTCGGCGACCAGATTCACCAGGTCTGCAGGATTGGGCACCTGCAAGCCAATGCTGGTGGTAGCGCCCAACCTCAACGCCTTGGCCCAGTTCACCCGCTTGACGAGCTTCTTGGCCTGCTCAAGGGCAACCCCGGCACTGGTCTCGGTGCGCAACTCGTGCAGCTTCCCGATGACCGCAGCGAGGATCTCAGCGATCAGGGTCTCCTTGGCCCCAGCGGCGGGGTCGTACCGCCAGGGGTCGGTGCTGACAATCAGAATCTGCTTCTCGGGGCCGAGATTGCGCTCCCTGAGACCGCTCTCGATGAGTTTGAGGACGGTGGTCTTTCCGCTGCCCCACGACCCGGAGACGCCGATGGCCAGGGGGTCCAGGGTTTCGTCCAGAACCGCGTCGATCACGGTCGTCGCCACGGCGGAGAACGCCAGCAGGTCAACGTTGTGGGGCTCATCCGACCACAACCCAGACCGATACACGTCAGTGGGCATCGCGCCTCATCCTCCCCCGAGAAGCAACAGCGCAGCCGAGCGTGGTGAGTAATCCGCCGCCGGCCCGGCACAGTGTCCGGCTTAGAACACGTGTCCACGATCGCGACACGCCGTTCTGCTGCCGAAGATCGCCGATCCGTCCGCCTCCCCAGCCCGTATGAGGGTGATCCGGCCGGTTGATCAGGGTGGCGTCGACGCGGCCAGCCTCGGAGTGGATCGCCACGAACGTCATGTCACCGCCACTGCCCCGTCCGGCGGCGGGCGGCCGGGTCGGTGGCGGCGACGTGGGCGGCGACGGCTTCGGGGCCGGGGCGGGCGTAGCGCTGCAGGGAGCGGACGGAGGCGTGCCGGGAACGGGCGAGCAGGGTGGCGGTGTTGGTGCCGTTCTCGGCTTCGTGGGTGAGCATCGCGTGGCGGAGTTGGTGCAGCGTGAAGCCCTGGGCCTGGTCGACCGGGTCGGCGAGGGGCCGGGTGGGACCGTGCTGGCGTGCTCGCCGTTGGCTGGCATCGCCGTGACGCCGGCACACTGTGGCCGGAACCGGAACTCCCCCGGCCGCGGATGGTGTGGCCGGTCTGGCACCAGCCGCTGGACATGGACGCAGCTGTAGTGCTGCTGTCGCACCCGCTGATGGCGCCGTTCAGCCCAGTCGGGATCGACCCGCACGGGCCCGGCGTCGACTGGGAGGTGGACGGAGCCACCCTGGCCGCGCTCGGCGTTGTGCGGGTGCACAGCGCCAAGCGGGTCAAGGCCGGCAGCAACCAGTATTGGTGGCCGCTGGCGCCGGCCCCCATTGGACAGCGGCGGTCGCTGGACCCGGCGGCTGCCGCCGAGCGCGCGGGCGGGTAAGCGGTCGTGGGGACGGCCGAGAGCGCATCATCGGGAAGCACGCACCTGCGACACAGCCCTGACGCACGGTGGCCGTCTTGCCGCGCACGACGCACTGACCTCGTAGTTCGGCCTCGACCGCTGCCACGCGATGCCGCCGGCATCACCTCTCCAGCCGTCCGCCGGCGGCCGAGCGACGCCCCGGGAAGGGGTGCTACCGGGGAGCCGCATGCCGGCCGAGGTAGCGGCTCGGTGGCGCCCTACAGTGGACCGCGTAGTCGGCCAGAGACGGACTCCGGCCGGCTTTCTGACCAGCCAGCCAGCGAACAAACGGGGGCGCCAGATGCACAGGTACGCGGTGGGCGAACTGTACAACCCGCAACGCAAGACATGGCCGGAGGGCGGCTTCCTGCGGCTGCGCGGTGACGCCGAACTGGTCCTGGCCCTGAACAACCCGACGCAGCGGGAGATCACCGCCATCCGTAAGGGGACGCCGAGCTGGGCATGGGTCGACGCCGCCGACACCGGCGTGCTGTGCTTCGCGTTCCAGGGCGGCGTGCCGTGGATGGACGCCCCCTACACGCCACACCGGGACGCGCCGCTGGACCGCCCGCTGTTCTCCATCGCGCAGGGCAGCGCGGGTGTGTTCGTGGTCCTGGTCGACGCCCGCACCGGGATCATCAAGGCTATGCGGCAGACGCCGTGGCCGGCGCCGTTCGCGGCGGCGGTCCACGCCACCACGGCCCGCATCGTCGCTGCCCCGTTCTCCGCGTCCGCCGCCGATCGGGCGACATCTGCCCTGTTCGCCCGCTACCCAGACACGCAGTCGCTGGTCGAGCGGCGGGCGGACATCATCAGCCAGGCCGGCACGATCCGTGGCCCGCAACCGGACGCCGCCCCACGGCAGGCCGCGCCCGTCTCCGCGCCGGCCGCGCAGATGCGCGCGTCCGCGCTCGGTGTGCCCGGCAGGACGTACCCAGGCGAGCTGCCGGCCGAGCTGGCGCCGTGGTACGCCTACGTACGCGACGGTGGGCACAGCATCGTGGTCATTCCGGAGAGCCTGTACGGCACCGGCCCGGCCGACGACATGCTCACGCCCGTCCCGGTCCGCACCGTTCTGCGGCTCGGATGGCAGACCCGCGACGGCTACCTCGTGGTCCCGATCGCATACGACGCCGATCTCGGGGTTGTGGTGCCCGAGGACGACGAGGAGTTCTGAGCGGAGCCTGCCTCAACCCGCCGTCGCCGGGACCACGTCGACCACGCCCGGACCGTAGGATTGCGGCGAGGGCTGTCTGGCGGCCCAGCCGCGACATCACCAGCCCGGCACCGTGATGGCGGCGAAGGAGCCCCGCTCGCCCCGACCTCACCACCTTCACCACGACCACCGTCTACGTCGATCACCTGACCTGTCGTGGTGCGCCTGTGCCGGGCCCGCGCGCATCACGGAGAGGCGAGTGATGGCGCAGCATCGAGACACCCGTCTGGCCCGGATCCGGGCGGCATACACCGGCGAGCGACACACCGAGGCCCTGGCCGGCGTCCGTGAGCACGGCCGGCTCCACGGACCGGTCCCCGAGGCCGTCGACGCCGAGCAGGAACTGCTGGAGGCCCGGATCGGATGGCTGCTGGCCGCCGCGTTCGGCGACCACCGGCCCGCCGACGTCGGCGGGCCGTGCGGGATCGCGTCGGTGACCCCGGAACCGGACCGGCTGATCCTGCGCCCGTCGCCGGCCGGCCTCGCCCCCGTCGTCACCGCTCTGCTGTTGTGGACCGGCGACGACGGCCTGCACGGCAGGCTTGGGCTACAGGCCGACCTCGACCCGGCCGGCCGCCGCCTGACCGTCCGGCACCCACATCTCGACGCCGAGGTCCTGATCACCCCCGACCCGCAGCCAGGCGAAGGCACCGACGACACCGCCGACCGGATGCGGGCCGCTGTCGGCGCCCTGGACGGCGAGCCCGAGTTCTTCGGCCCGGCCAGGCACCTCGTCTTCGACGCCGGTCTGCCGGTCGAGGTCGACGCGCAGACCCGCGCCCGGGCCGGCGATTGGAGCACCAGCCTGCGCCGGCTCGGACTGCTCGCCGACCGGCCGGCCGTCGACCTGACCACCGGCCCGCCGCCGGCCGGCGAGGTCACCGGCCCGGACCCGGCCGCACTGGTCCCGGACCGGCCCCGGCGGCCCGACCCGACCGGCCGCCGCTACCAGCTGTCCCCCGACCTGGAGGCGCTGCTCGACGGCCGCGGACTACGCGGCGAGTTCAACCCCGACCTGTGGACCTGGCTGTACGAGGTGCGGCGACCGGTCGACACCTGCGGCTGGTGCGGCGAGCGGATCGACGCCCGGACCGAGGACACGACCGTCCAGATGGTGATGGGCGCCTACGACCCGGACCTGAGCCCCGTCGTGCGGATGTTGTCCTGCACGCTGGCCCACCCCGGCTGCCGGCCGTCCGGTGTCCAGTGGGCGCGGGCCGACCGGATCGAACCCGTCGACCAGCTCACCCTGCCCAGCGCCGGCGGGACCGTCGAGTACCGGTGGGTCGTGCGGCCGGTGGTGCTGGACGACCCCGACAGCGACCCCGCCGACGGCACCGCAGACGCGGCGCTGGTGCTGATCGGCCAGGTCACCGACGCCCAGGGGCAATCGGCCCGTGCCTGTCAGGGCCTGCTGACCGAGCACCTGCTCGACCAGGGGTTGACACGGGTCGACGACATCCTCGGCGCGGACGGGTGGACGGTGCGGATCGTGGCCGGCCCGGACAGGCCCCGGATCGTGGTCCGCCACCCCGCCGACCCGACCACCGGTCACCGGCGGATCCTCTGGTACGGCCGCACGGAACCGTCACCGCAGTGGTTGGACCTGGCCCGGACCAGGCACCGGGTCCTGCTCGTCGCCGGCCCCGACCTGCTCGACCCGACCGACCGGTGGCTGCTGACCGGACCATCCGATCCCGACGACCGCGTGGACGCCGTCCACGAGGCGCTCGACGACCTCATGCACGACGGTGTCCTGCTGACCGTCACCGCCGGTGTGTCACCGGCCTAGACCCGCCCCGGGTGATGCCGCCGGCGAGGCGAAGGTCGTCCTGATCCGCGAGCCGGTCCCCCGCGACATCTCCACCGAATGGGCGTCCCTGTCCCAGGGCGTGCGCGGTCCGGATCTGCCGCCCTGGGGCGGGCGGCTGATCGTCCGCGAGCTGACCGCCGCGTGGCGGGACGTGCCGGTCTCCAGCGGGCCCGGACTGCTCGACATCATGGTGATGCCGTCAGCACCGACCGGCCTGGACGGGTGGGCAGACCAGATGATCACGCCACAGTGATGCCGCCGGCATCACCATGACCAGCCCCCGGAGCGGGCAGCGGCGATAGCCGTGATCTTGCCGGGTCGGGGATGTCATGATGGAACCGGCCCGGCCGGGCGTGGGTGTCGCCTCGACAACGACTTCTCCTCCTGCCGGGCCACCTTCAGCCCAAAAACCCGCAACACTTTGTTGCGGGTTTTCTGTGTGTCTGGGAGAATAAGGGCGTCGAGGCGAAGACCGCCCCATGCGGTCCACCCACCCCCATTGCCCTGCCCTAGAGGAGAACTGTCGTGTCTGACCTGCACAAGGTCACCGTGCCGGCCGCCGACGCCGACGCGGAGAAGCCGTGGCGAAAGCTGCTCGTCGGCCTGGACGAGAGCCAGTACGGCGCCCGCGCCTGCCAGGGACACTGGCTGGACCCCGGAGCCGTGTACGAGCTGGCCGTTGGTGCCCTGATCGTCGGCGCGGACCGCACCACCGCAGGCCACCGCACCCGACTGTGGCGCGTCACCCGCACCGGAGCCCTCACCGTCGAACGCGACTCCTCCTTCAAGGCGCCCGCATCAGCGTTCGGTGACTCGGTACGCGGCACGCTGCGTACCCGGCTGGCGAAGTACCCGCCGCAGTACCCGCCGGCGATCAGCGGGGCACCCCGACTGGTGACAGCGGCCCCGCCCCGGGCCAACACCCGCGACGACACCTGCAGTCGGTGCGGGCAGACCGTCCCGGCCCGTGCCGGCCATCTCCAGCGCGGCGCCGACGGCCGCAGCACCGTCGTGCACCAGCCCACCTGCCCGCCCGCCCCGCCGCCCACGCCGACTCCGAACCGGTACGCCGGGACCTGCAACCGCTGCCACAGCTGGGTCGAGGCCGGCGCTGGAATCCTCGACGGCGGCCAGGTCCGCCACCCCGGCGCCTGCCCACCCCCCGCCCCACCCGCGCCCCGCCGCAACCAGCGCCCCGGCCCCTGCCACAAGTGCGGGCAACAGATCAAGCCTGGCGACGGGATCCTCGTCAACCGCTACCAGGTCCGCCACGACGGCGACTGCCCGCCGTACCCCGGCGGCTACATCGGCCCGACCTGGACGATCGGCTACGGCGTGCCCGCCCCGTTCCACCCGATCCCGACCAGCGGCTACCGCCTCGGTGAGGTCCGCCGCGCCGAGGTGTTCCTCTATCGCGAGCAGGTGCCCGAAACCGCCCCCGGCTTCCGGCGGATCAGCGACGTACGGGTGTCCGCGATCATGACCGTCATCGGCGAATACCAGCCGACCTACTCTCGTGACGAGGACGGCGACTCCCCCTGCGACGACCTCATCGGCGAAGACGGCTGGTACTACTCGGCGGTCGTGCGGCCCGCCACCGACGACGAGGCCGCGCCGCTGCTCGCCGCCGAGGCCCGCGCCGCTCACCGCGAAGACCTCGAACAGCGGCGGCAGGCCCTGCTCGCCTGGCGGTACCGGCCGGTCCCGGACGCGACCCTGCCGGCCGAGCCGGACCTCACCGGCACCGTCCGGGTGCCGCACCGCCCGTCGCGGTCCCGGTCCGAGGAGGAGATCCGCGTCGACGAGCCGGCCGGCGTGGTCTGGACCCTGGAGTACAACGGCGCCGACGGCGACGACTGGTCACGCAACAACCACCGCGGCGGCTACCTGGCCTGGTCCCAGCCACTGACCCCCGGACGGGCCGCCCTGATCGAGGCACTGCGCGCCGAATACACGCTGCCCGACCTCACCAGCACCCTGCGCGTCAACGAGCCCGCCGCCAAAGCCCTACTCGCCGCCGGCTGGACCACCGACCGGGCCGAGGCCGAACTCGGCGCCATCGACCTCACCAGCCCCGCCGACGTCGCCGTGCTCACCGACCACCGCGACCTGTGGCCCGACAGCGGCTGGCAGCAACCCGTCACCCATATCCACCGCCGGTGGCCGGTCGCCGACGCCGTACGGCTGGCCACCGCCGGCGTCGACCCGGCCCGTGCCCGCAAGCTCGCCGCCGCAGGCGTACCCCTCGCCCAGATGTCCGCCGCGACCGCACCCGACGTACCCGACGGTGCGACGAGGATCATCATCCGGCCGGCGACCGACGACCGTCACGGCCACGCGATGGTCACCACCAGCCCGGACACCGCCCGGACATGGCTGGCCACGCACCCCGACCACTGGCACGCCGACGCCGTCACCGCCCACACCGGCCCGACCTGCGTACACACCGCCCAGAACTGGACGCTGTGGGACGACGGCGCACTCCTGGACCGTGCCTGGTGGATCGACCACGCCGAACAGGACCAGCAGCCCCGCACCCTGGACCCCGCCGCCGTGACCGCGCTCGACCTGGTCCTAGCCGCCGGCCCCGGAAGCAAGGTCGCGGACCGGGCGGTGTGGCACCCGTTGCGCGTCGCGACCGGCCACACCGCCACCATCCTCGACGAACGCAAGAACGACGGCGGACGCTCCTGGTCCGGCAAGACGCTGATCCGTCACGACTTCACCACCCCGGCCGGCGCGGTCACCTGGTGGGAGCTGCGGACCTATGAGGGCGGATGGGGCGACGGAGACGCTGACCACAACGAGCGCAGCCACGTCTGGCCCAACGAGCACGGCGCCCGCACCGCGTACAACAACCACCAAGTCTAAATCCAACCGGGGAGCGGGCGCCTCGCCCGCTCCCCGGTACCACCCGCAACGAAAGGAACGTTATGCCCGAGCGCCCTCTGCGGGTCGCGGAGCTGGCCCGCCTGCTCCGTACGCACCGATCCACGGTGCACCGGGCGCTCAAGACCGCCAAAGAGAACCCGGACCTACCTCAGCCCCCCAAGCCGACCCCCGACGACCTCGGGCGCGACCTCTACCCTGTCGCGGCGTTCCAAGAATGGTGGCCTCGCCGCCGCCCGCCCGGCCGGCCGCGGCTCGATCCCGGAGACACAGAGCCCAGGCGTTCCCCACGGCAGCCCTGACCTCGCACCCAACACCCGCCTCCACAACGGCGGACATGTAGGCCGGCATGATGCTGTCCGGCATCCACTTTCACGTTCAGCGTTGCAGACACGCCCTGATCAGGTTGATCCCGTTCGTAGCTGTCCTCGAGTAAGGTGTACCAGTCAATTCCGGTACGCTTACCAACAGTTGACGCGAGCAGGGGGCAAGACGCTTGGCGTCCCGCCCCCTACCCATGGCCATCAACGGTTCCGGCTGCTAACCAAATTAACCGTTGTCAGGCCGAGTACCGCGAGAACCCTTGCTGTAACGGCGAGGGCCTCGTGCTCGTGGTAGGTCGCCATCAAGGCGCCTACCGCGAGCACGGGCCCCACGATTCCTCGATGTCATCGGACGGTCTATCCGGCAGGCTCGGGTTACGGCCCAAGTGCGGCGCGGCCTCGGACCAGCGGCCGTCCTCCAGATCCGGCCCCGGGGACCAGGCCGTGGTCGCGGGACCACTCCCAGTTCACTGCGGTGGCAGGTTGCAGACACGCCCTGATCAGGTTGATCCCGTTCGTAGCTGTCCTCGAGTAAGGTGTACCAGTCAATTCCGGTACGCTTACCAACAGTTGACGC
>NZ_JBFAKM010000063.1:0-27644 GCF_040655695.1 Polymorphospora sp. NPDC050346
GTTGCCGCGGCGTTCACCGAACTCGCCCAAGCAATCTGACCGCAGCCCCGACACGGGGTTCAACACGCCAACCGATCCGACAACGCAACGGCGCCCAGCTACCTCCTGGCTGAGCACGAGGCGGGGACGGTGCGGGTCGAGGACGTGGACCTCGCAGCCACCCAGTTCCTGGGCATGATCTCCAACTACGTCTTCTGGTGCAGGTGATCTCGGCGGGTCGCCCGGAGTGGATCTTCCCGTTCGCCGGGCTGCGGCCCGCCCAGTTCCGCGGGCTGGTCCGGCTGGTCGCCGAGCGGGGCGGGGACGCGATCGCCGACGGTCGGCCGGGCCACTGTTCGGGGTGTCGCATTCCGCCGCGCACCGGGTCATCGACACCCTCTCGCCCTGGCCCCGGTACGCCGACGCTGGGTCGACCAGATCGCCATCGTCGACGGCGCACCCTCATCCCGACCCGCGACCATCGGCTGGCCGCGCCGAGCAAGAACTACCGCTACAGCACCAACCTGCGGGTCGCCATCGACGCTCACACCCGCCTCGTCGTCGCTCTCGGCGATCCGCAACCCGCAACCGCAACCGCAACCGCACCATCGTCTACCAGACCAGCGGCATCGACCAGAAGTTGGCCGGACGGCCGGTCATGGCCGACGGCGCCTATCGTGGGCTCCCGAGATGATCCGCCACCACGAGATCGACCACTCACTGCACCAGGTTTCCTGGCCACATCCTGCCGAGCAAACCAAAGCACGCTGACGGTGGGATCGGTCGGCCGGTACCGAAAGGAGCTTGCCCCGGCAATGATCACGGTCTACGAGAGCATTGCCGGCGATGTCCTCACCTCGTCCGGCTACAGCCGGGGCAACCTTGGCTGACCTCGACGGAAGCCAACTCCTGGTCGCCCTGTTCGCACTGATCCTGGTCAGCGGCATCGTCCAATCGCTGTCGGGGTTCGGCTTTGCACTGCTCAGCGCACCATTGCTGGCCGCGACAATTGGCGGCCCCCAGGCGATCTCCACCATCCTGATCACCGGAACAGCCTGCGACATCGCCATCCTCGCGATGCGTCGCAGCGTGCCCCGCCCCGACACCAGGGAAGTCCTGACACTCGCCGGCTGGTCAGCTCCGGGAATGCTCGCCGGAGCATGGCTCCTGGCGGCGCTGCCCGCGGTCGGCCTCCAGGTCTTCGTCGCGGCCACGGTGATCGCCGCGGTGGTGCTGCGCCTCCGCACACGAGCGCGTCAGGGCATCGTCAGCGGGCGGTGGGCGATCCCGGCGGGACTCCTGTCGGGCGCGTTCAGCACCTCCACATCCCTGGGTGGCCCGCCTACCGTTTACTACCTCGTCCACCGCGGCTTGAAACCCCACACGATGCGCGACACCCTGGTCACTCTCTCCCTGGTCCGACTCCCGCTGAGCATCATCTCACTCCTTGTCGTGGGCGTCTGGGAGACCTACGCCTACTGGCCCGTACTCATCGTCGCGGCGCTACTAGGACAGCACCTCGGCACACAGGCGTTCCACCGTTTCGGGCACGCGCGCTACGAACACATCGTGCTCGCTCTCCTGACTGCGGCAGCCCTCGTCTCCGTAGCAGCGATCATCCTGCGGTAACGGATCGCGGCTGACCCTCGCCGACCAGCACACATCGGCCTTCGGATTCAACTGGCCCGCCCGATACACGGCAGGACTCCCGTATGCGGGACTGCCTTCAGGCCATTGCCAGACCCGGGGGTCGACTGGCACGCCCAGCCGACCCACTGGGCCAGTGTCGCCCGACCACGGGTATCCAGCTCATCACATTCGCGGGTGTAGTCGGGGCCTGAAGCCTCCGGCTTCCAGGAGTGATCGGGCGATGTAGTGGGTGAGGTTGCGGAAGCCGAGGACGGAGCCGCGCAGGTTGCCCGGCGGTGACCGTGGCCGCATCAGCAGCCAGCCGCACCGCGTCCAGGGGCGCTGTCCACGAGCTTCGGCCCGATTCCAGGGCCACGACCATTGAGTACGGCCAGCCCGGGATCATGATGGTCTGATCCTTGCCTCGTCCGTAGGTGTGACGCAGGATCCGCTGCAGCTGTCAACGACGGTCGAAAAGTGACCCCCTAGCGACGCGGGGGTTCTAGGGCGGATTCAACCGGTCGTCGCAACACCTCGAGTTTGGAGGTGTCGATGGGTCGGCCGGCGGGGTGGATGAAGGCGTTGACGGGCAGGTCGCCGATGAAGTCGCCGGGGAAGCCGTCGCTTCGGCGGGATGTCGAGCGTCTGTTCTGGCACGAGATCACCCGAGGGCTCAGTAGCGAGGAGGCTGCGATCGCGGTCGGCGTGTCGCAGCCGGTGGGCAGCCGTTGGTTCCGGCAGCGTGGCGGGATGCCGTTGTTCATGATCTACCCTGTCACGGGCCGGTATCTGTCATTCCCGGAGCGGGAAGAGATCGCCACGCTGAAAGCCCAAGGTGTCGGGGTGAGGGAGATCGCCCGCCGGCTGGGGCGGGATGCGTCGACCATCTCTCGGGAACTACGCCGTAACGCGGCGACCCGGGGCGGGAAGCTGGACTATCGGGCGTCGGTCGCGCAGTGGAAAGCAGAACTGCTGGCGCGGCGTCCCAAGACCGCGAAGCTGGTCACCAATGATCGGCTGCGTGAGTACGTGCAGCAGCGATTGTCGGGCGAGGTCCGCCGCCGGGACGGGACCGCGGTGCCTGGACCGAAGGCGGCGCCGTGGAAGGGGCGCACGAAGTGGTTCAGCAGGATGGGCCAGCTCCGTCCTATCTGGAGCAGTGGCACGCCACCCCGTCCAGCCTGCCCAGACCAGACCTGATCACGATGAAAATGGCTGTGAGGGTGGTGGTTGGCCGGCCTGGGCTGGCTGACAGGGTTGGTGTCGTGGCCATGGCCTGGGTGTGGCTCATGAAAATGGTGGCCCTCTGCGGGGTGCCCTCAGTGAGATCTGCCCGCCCGGCTCGTGGTTGGGGCGCCGGCCCTGTCCCTCTCGGTGGCTTGATCAGAAGACGGATGCAGCGCTCGCGCATTGACGCTTGGCCCCGGTGAGCCGCTGCGCCATCCTCGGCACCGGCACCAGGAACGCGGGGGCGATCTCCGCCGTACTCAGGCCGCTCGCCGCGTACAGCGTCAACTCGACCCGGGTCGGCTCGGCGAGGTCCGGGTGACAGCATCCGAAGATCATGGTCAGCCGGTCGTCCACCCCCGGCGCCGGCGGCGGCTCCGCGGCCAGTCTGAGCAGCTTCTCGCGGCCGACGGCGTCGCGGCGCAACCGGTCCAGCGCCTTGCGCCAGCCGGTCGTGACCAGGCACCCGGTGGGGCTGTCCGGCACGCCCTCGTCGGGCCAGCGCGAGAGCGCCTCGGCCAGCGCCTCGGACAACGCCTCCTCAGCCCGGTCGAAGTCGCCGAGACGTCGCGTGAGGACACCGAGCATGCGGCGGAGTCCGCCCGCCAGATGCGTTCCACCAGCTCCGACACGTCACCCACCGCACCAGCGTGCACCACCGCGCTCACCCGGCCCCGGACGACCCGCCGCAGGACAACCGCCGCGCGCAGAGCTGAACGCCTGGTCAGGTCAGCGCGGCGACGGCCGCGTGCAGCCACGTGGACGCCGGGGCCTGCACGACGGGCTGCGGTGTGCCGTTGATGGTGGCGGTCAGCGAGTGGTACTTGCCGAGCAGCGCGACATGCCGGGCCACCTGCGGCCCGGGGTCGGCGGCGACGACCTGCCGCCGTACCTCGGTCAGATCCCGCTCACCGCAGCGACTGCCGGCCAGCGCCACCCACCGCGTCGCCAGCTGCCGGGCCTCACGGGAGTCGACCGGTACGCCGGCCTCGGACGCGGCCCTGGCCTGCGCGAGAATCTCGACCTGTTCCGCGACCTCCGCCTCCGTCGACGGGTCGTCCCGCCCATGGTCCGCCGCGTCGGCGAAGGTCTCGCCGAAGTACTGGCGGACCGCCCGCCGGAACCCGGCGTCGCGCACCATGTCGGCCAGCTCGATCCACGCGTCGAGCTGCTCGCCGGTGGGGTCCTCCGGCAGCCGGGGCCGCCACGGGCGCAGGTAGTCGACGAACTCCCGCACGTCGAGGCCGTCGGTGACCTCGGTCCAGAACTCCTCCACGAGTTGCTCACGGTCGTCGTCGGACATCGACGCCAGCCGGTGCACGAGACTCACCTGCCCGGCCTCGCTGTCCTGCCGCACCACCGCCCGCAGCACGGCGCGCCGGGTACGCAACTGCCCCATCTGCCGTTCGACGAGCGCCAGATGAGCGGTCGCGAGATCCCGCATTGTGATCTCGTCGGCCAGCAACCGACGGATCTCGTCCAGCCCCGCGCCCAGGTCCCGCAGCGTACGCACCAGTTCGAGAGCCGCCACGCCCCGCGCGTCGTAGCACCGGTACCCGGCCCCGGTGTACCTGGCCGGCGCGACGATGCCCTCGTCGGCATAGAACCGGATGGCGCTGACACTCAGACCCGTACGCCGGGCCACATCCCCGATCGACAACCACTCGTCCATGGCCATCACCCTGACGTCTCAGGCCGCTGGAGAGTCAACAACGGACCCGGCTAGCCGGTGGCGTTGACGACGGCGGCGATCCGCTCGGGCAGCGGATACACCTGCTCGACCGGCAACCGGGCGGCGGCGGCCCGGTCGTCACCGCTGCGCATCAGGTCCCGGATCTGCCGCACGTCGGAGGTGACGTCGCGGATGGCCACCACCCACTCGTCGACGTACCCGGCGACGGCCGGGCCGGAGAGACCCACCTGCAACGACCGGTACGGCAGTGCCGCCAGGCGCAGGGACCGTTCCGGATCCCACTGCACCCGCACCGGACTGGCCTTGAGCTGCCGCGACCAGGCCGCCCGGTCGGGGTACAGATCCGGGTCGTGGTGACTCAGGCAGGCCCACTCGAACCCCCTTTGCGGCGCAGGTGCCGAGAACGGATCCCTCTCCCACCGGATCCGGCTGGCGGGCCGCGAGGACGAGTTCCGGGAGCTCCACGGCGAGCACCCGCTCCTGGCCCTCCTTGGTGGCCCAGCCGCAGCGGTACATCATCCACAGGAACGACGGCTTGATCCACGTCATCCGTTCCCGTTTGAACGGGGCCACGAAACGGCCCGCCGCCACCGCCGGCTCCGCGATCTGCGGAGAGTACGCCTGGTAGACGGTGATGGTGTCGGCTGAGTATCGGGCACGGATCTGACGCAGGGGTACAGACATCCGCCGATCGTCGCCGCCCGGCCCGGGCACGAGCCACCGAATTCGGCGGCGCGGACCGTCACATCGAGAAGCGGTTCACCCGCTCGGGACGCAGCACGATGCGCACCACTCCTCCGCTGCGCCACTCGTCGACCAGGCTCTGACGCTTCGGGTCGCTCATGTCGTAGTACCGCTCGGCGAGCCGGGTCGCCAACTCCACGCCGCCGTCGTCGTGCAGCGTGACCGGGCCCTCCACCGACACCCAGTGCTCGGGCTCACCGGCCGGCGCGGCCACGACCACGGAGGCCCGTGGCCGCTCACGGAGACGCTCCAGCTTCGGCGCGTCCGGCAGCGAAAACATCTGGAGGTCACCGTCGTCGGAGACCTCGAACCACACCGGGCGCGGCGCCGGCCAGCGGTCCCCCCGGGGCGCCACGGTGAGGAAGGCGTGCAGCGGCCGGGCGAGCAGGGCGAGATCCTCGTCGCGGAACATGACATCCAGCTTAAGGCGTGTTTCATGAGGGCGGTCGAGCCGAGGCGGAGTCCGGGCGGCGATCCGGCAAGGCGGGACGGCGTAGCCCTGCGTCGCCTCGGCGGGCAGCCCACACCGCCGATCCCGGTCGAGGCGCTGGCCGCCGGCGACGCCGCCGACGACTGGAGTTACCAGGAGGCGGCAGGTGTTTCCCGAGCGACCCCAACCACCACTCGGAGATCATGGCTGCAGACCCTGATCTCCGCCACCAATCCAACAAGTTGGTGTTTCCGGCCTGACCCATCAGGCGTTGTGCCTGGTGAGGAGGGTGCCGTGATGACCGCGACACTGAACGAGCACACCGGAGGCAGGAAGCGGCCTGAACCGACGGCGGAGGCGAAGGCCGCTGCCGAGTTGGTCCGGGCCGCGAAGGAACAGGGGCTGTCGTTGATCCCGGGGATGGTGTCGAGCCGGGCGATGATGTGGGCGAAGGGTTGGATCTCGTGGTCGATTCTCTCCGTCAGGCCGTCGATCGTTGCCGCGGCTGTGTCGATGCGGTCGAGCATGGTCCGGCAAAAGACGCAGCGCCAGCACCGCGATCCCGGCACGGAAGAGCAGCGCCTCGCCCACGTAACGCCGTCCCACCATCCGGACTTGCAGACCGACAAGGGACACCATGATCCAACCAGCCCGGACAGGGCGGGTCGCCGCTGGACAGGCCCGGGACGCGAGGGATGGTCGTCGCACGAGCACCCACCGAGCACCCAACCATTCACAAGGGACGAAACAAGCAAGGGGCCCCTGCGCCACGCTTTGACCGCCCGTCTGGCCGCGGCCGGGTTGACCGGTGACGCCGCGTTCGACTTCGTCGTGGCCGTACACGAACTGGTCACCAACGCGGTACGTCACGGCGGTGGCCACGGCCGGCTCGAACTGAGCCTGCAGGACCGCACCCTGATCTGCTCGATCAGCGACCACGGTTCCGGCGTGAGCGGCCTGCCCGCCGGGCCGCCGCCGAACGACCGGCCCGGCGGCCGCGGCCTCTACCTGGCCCGCCAGCTGACCGGAGCGTTACTGATCGACCAGCGCGGTGACGGCGTCACCGCCACCGTCACCGTCGAGCTACCGGCCGCCGCCTGAACTCACCGCGCCAGGTGCGCATCGGCGCTCGCCCCACACCGCCGCTGCGCCGTCCGTCCGTCGATGCGCTCCTGAGGAGCCTCGGCTGGTCCGCCGAGAAAATCTGGTCTCCGGCGGCTAGACATTGTCGGTTGGGTTGGGTAGTGTTGCTTGCGTTGACGACGGAGATCGGTAAAAGACGCCGACGAAACAGGCCGAGTGTCAAGCAGGCCCGGAACCTTTCGTGGCTCGCTCGGTAACTGCGGTGGAAGCGCATCACCGCACGCAGCAAGGTAAGGCAAGTGCAGGTCAAGACCTTGACGTAACTCCAGGTCAGGGCAACCGCAGGCAGGGCCGATGCAGGTTCGGGGCTCCGCCTGATGCAGGAAAGATCCGCTGTACGTGTGCGGAGCCGTGAAGTTACGTGGGGCTCCGACATCGGCGGGCAGTACCACAGGTAATGGAAGAAGAGGAAAGGGAGGGCTGGACGCCGTTGGATCGCCCGCCGTCAGGACGTAGTTGCAGTTCTGCGGTGGACACCGTAGTCCCATCGAACGTGAGGTGGTGGTCTCCGGTCACGCTTATGCGATCCTCACCCCGCCTGCCGCTGATAGCGGCATGGTGCGGAAACGAGAACCCGACGAACCTGTCGGTAGATGGTGTATTCAACCCGTAACCCTGGGCCCCGGCACGTGCTGCGCCGGGGCCCTCGTCATGGAGAGGTATGTATGGCCCAACCCGACGACATGCTCAACGACGACAACTACCCCGCCTACACCATGGGCCGCGCCGCCGAGATCGTGGGCGCCTCGCAGGACTTCCTGCGCCGCCTCGACGAGGCGAAACTGATCATCCCGTTCCGCTCCACCGGCGGACACCGCCGCTACTCCCGCTACCAACTGCGCCTGGCCGCACGAGCCCGGGAGATGGTCGACCACGGCACCGCCCTCGAAGCCGCCTGCCGGATCATCATCCTCGAAGACCAACTCGAAGAAGCCCTCCAGCACAACCAGAACCACCAGCGCCGCCAGCAAGCCGGCGCCGCCTGACCCACGCCTCACGGTCCTTCTCCACCCTTGAGAGGGACCGTTTGTCGTACCCGAATCCCCCGCGGCCAGCAAGAAGGCGCTTTTGACAGCCCATCAAGGCGAGCGCGACGCGGTGCTGACACAACACACCCGCGGCCAGCACGCCGGACACCACCGGCCGGGCCGATGAGCCGGCAGCGGGGATTCCGGGCGCCGGGCTGATGCTGTGACAGGGACCGCGCACATGGGGCGCTGGCGGGACTGGCATCTGTGCTAGACTTCTCCCAGTTGCAGTTTTGATTTCCTTAGACGTTTTCGGCGCCTGATGGGGTTATCTGAACCCATCCAGGCGCTTTTTTCGTTTGTCGTGTCGGTTCCGGCGCGGGTGATCAACGCGGCGGCGTAAGGGCCCGCGCAGTGCGGTCTCTAACAGCCTGCGAAGGAGCAGACATGGCTACAGGTACCGTGAAGTGGTTCAACGGCGACAAGGGCTTCGGTTTCATCACCCAGGACGGCGGCGGCGCCGACGTCTTCGCCCACTTCTCCGCGATCTCGGCGAGCGGCTTCCGCAGCCTCGATGAGAACCAGCGGGTGGAGTTCGACATCACCCAGGGCCAGAAGGGCCTGCAGGCGGAGAACATCCGCTCGCTCTGATCCGCAACTTCGCGAACGGCGGCCCGACTGGTTCAGCGGGCCGCCGTTCGGCGTTCCCCCGCCTCCAAGGTCTTCGGATCCACCAAGACGGAGCCGCCATCCGCCGGATCGGGCCGGGCACAAGGGATGCTCGTCGCACGAGCACCATCCGAGCACCCATACGTCCATAAGGGACGGAAACAAAAGGCGCCCAACCCGCGTTTCCGCAGGTCAGACGCCTTCCGATCTTGTGCGCCCGAAGGGACTCGAACCCCTAACCTTCTGATCCGTAGTGAAGTCCAGCGGCGCCCGGTCGGGTCCGAACCAATCCGGCCGCGTCCCCGCAGGTCCGGGCAAACATCGCCTCAAGCGAATGCCCGGCGCGGCCACTGGATCGGCAGCAATCCGCCCCTATCCTGCCATGTCCGCGCCAGTTCCCCGGCGTCCGAGCACCCACAGAGCAACACCCTGTTGCATTGAGCGTTCTCGCGCCTTCGGCGGCCCAGATCTTCCCGATGTGGGGCTACCACCGTATGCACGGCGAACTTCTCATCCTTGGTTTGAAGGTCGCCGCCTCGACCGTCTGGGAGATCCTGAAAGACGCCGGGATCGGCCCGAAACCCGAACGCACCCACACCACCTGGGCGACGTTCCTGCACTTCAAAGCCCAGGCTCTCATCGCCACCGACTTCTTCGAAACCCACGGTCAGCTTCGAGGGCCTCGGGTCGGTTGTCCTGACCGGCGCCCGCCTGTACGTCTTGGCGGTCATCGAGCACGCCACCCGCCGGGTCCGGATCCTCGGCGTGACCGGCCACCCGACCGCCACATAGGTGCCCAGGCCGCCAGGAACCTAGGCATGGACCTCGAAGACACCATCAGGTGCAATACCTGATCCGTGACCGGGACGGCATATACCCGCAGTGTTCGACACCATCCTCGCCGACTCCGAGTCGACGTCGCGCTCAGCGGCGTCCGGATCCCACCAGCGCACGCAACGACGGCATCCACACGGCGCTACTGGATCGGCACTGGCTGCCACCCCTCATCACCGCCTGACCGTCACAGCGAGTGCCATCTGTCAGGATCACCCCCTGAATGGACACGGCCATCAGAGCCTCAGGGTCGACCCTGACGATGCCCCACGCAGCGGATCCACCCTGGACCCCAAGCAGCCTGCATTTACCTCATCGGGCATTCGGCCCCAGGGCGGTCGCGATTTCCGCCTTCAATGATTCGACGTCGTCTTCATCGCACTGGAGAACGGCATGAAAGAAGGGACCCTTCCCGTAATACTTAGCGTCATAGGACGTCGCCCAACGACGGCCAGCGTCAACAAGGATACTAAAGAGGACCTCTCTTTCCTTGCCATTTTCCCGCAGAACACGAGGAGCATTCTCGATTACAACCAGATAGCGATCGGCCGAGAGCCAACGGAGATCGCGGAGGCACTCCGAGAGAGCCGGCCAGTTCCATCCGAAGTAACTTGGAAACAGGAGCGCATCAGAGAACTGCTCGAACACACCGTCCGAGTCCGCCATGGCAGCGCCGTCCAGACGAGCCACAGCCATGATACCAGGTGGCGGAATGGCTTCCCTCCAAGGCACCAGGGCGCCATTGGAATGAACTTGGACATGAGGTTCAGAACTTTTCCACATTTTATGACCCCGGTATGGCTACGATGAACGTTTGATAGTGGGTGGGAGAGTAGTAGATGGAGCCATTCGAACCTGTAACGATTCGCTCATTGCCTGGATTGGGATTATTGCGCGACTGAACCGTCCCCCACTCTCGATAGGTAATCACTTCACCTGAACTGTCGTAGTGCGGGAGGACGTACGCACCATTCCTGCCGTCATTCTTGAAATGCTCCGGGACTAATGGCCCCATCAGTTGACCACCTGGGCCATGGTCAGTCACCCCGTATCTCTGGATATCACGAATTACCAACTGGGACTCTTCAGGAATGGACCTCGGGATCCACCCCCTCAGCGTAGAGGTGTTACCCAAGATCGCACCCTGCGGGGCACGGCCGCCGGTCGCGGCCGAGAACACCGCCGCCAACGCTACAGCCTGGGTGTCCTCGCAGTCGTCCATGCACTGGCCCGCGATGCCGGCCAGTGCACCGACGGCCATCAGGCAGGCGGGTCCGGCACCGGTGCCTGCGCAGAGAACGGCGCCGACAGTGGCCACGACGGTGGAAGCCACCAGCCCGTCCAGCGCCTCCCAGTAGTCCTTCATAGTGGGGATTCCGTACAGGGCCCGCTTTATGCGGAGCATGATGGCGTTATACGCGGGTGAGCCGGGTACGTTCCATGTGTCTGGGCTAAGCCTCTGGACCATCTTGATGTAATCGTGTAGTTGCCGCGCCTTTTCGTCGGGGATGGTCGGCACGTTCGCTGTGGGGTTCTGGCCGGAGCCTGTGCCTCCCGTGGCCTGTCCCGCGCTCGTGTTTTGTCCGCCGCCGCCGCTTTGCTCACAGCGGCGTTGGGCGGTGCCGGTGTAGTTGAAGCACGGGTCTGGGGCCGGGGTTCCTGCGCTACCGCCGCCGTCTGTGGGGCTGTGGGCGATCAGCCCGCTGGGGTCGCTCATGGTGACGGGGGTGCTGTTGCTGTACGTGTATCCGTTCCAGGACTGTGGGTCTCGCTGGTTGAAGATTGGGTCGACGGAGACAAACCGGCCGGTGGTTGGGTCGTACTCGCGGGCGCCGAGGTGGGTCAGGCCGGTGTTGTCGGTGGTGCCGCCGACGAAGCCTCTGTCGTTGGCCCAGGTCGGGCTGCCGCCTCGCGGGTTGCCGTACGGAGTTTGTCTGCGCACGGTGGCGGTCTGTGCGGCGTTGGCGCTGACCGACACGTTCGCCGTGCCCTGGTGATCGGAGGCCAGCCAGGTGAGACCGGCGGCCGTTCGTGAGGCGACGAGGGATCCGCCGTAGGTGTAGTAGCGGGTGCAGGTGGTGTCTGCGGTGGTGTTCGTGTAGCGGAGCTCCTGGCCGGGAAGGTACAGGGTCTTTCCGGCCGGATCACGGCGGATGAGCCGGTTGCCGTCCGCGTCGTAGATGTACGTGGTGGTCCCGGTCGAGTCGGTGCTGGATTCCAGCTTTCCCTCGGGGTTCCAGGTGAGCACCTGCGATCCGGTGCCGCTCGGGCAGGTGTTCGTGGTTGTTCCTGCGGGTCGGCAGATTGTGTTGCCGGATTCGTCGTACCGGTAGTTCTGGGTCAGCGAACCGGTCGTGGTCTGCGACAACGCGTGTGGTTGTGCTGCCTGGGCGGCCGGGTAGTCGTAGGTCGTGGTGGTGTCGCCGGCGCTGGTGTGTACGGTCTGGGTCTCGCGGTTCCCGACCAGGTCGAACGTCCAGGAGTGCCAGTAGGGTGCCGGGCCGCTGAGGGCGGTCGCCGAGGGGGCGGCGGTGCAGTCGCCGCTGCTCGGTGTCCAGGCGTCGGTGAGGCGGCGCAGGTAGTCGTACGTGAAGCACTGTGTGTCGTCGACCGGGTTCGGTGCGGTGTCCACCGCCTTCTTGATGTTGCCGGCGTGGTCGTAGGTGTAATGGATGTCGGAAAGCGTGTGGGGAGCGACGGTGTCCCGGTCGACCCGCACGCCGGTGAGCCGTCCTGTCTCCAGTTCGCGGGTGAACCTCTGCCACATGCGGCCGCCCGCGGTGTCGTCGGTGTCGAGTGTGAGCTGGTCGAGTTCGCCGAGGGCGTTGTACGCCGTGCCCGCCACGTAGGACAGGTTCGTCGAGCCGTACAGCGAGGTCATCGTGATTGCCTGGCCGAGCGCGTCGTATGTGTAGGACAGCGTTTCGGCCGGCAGGTCACCGCCGGTGGACGGCATGCTCGTCGAGGCGAGACTCCCATCGACGTTGTACGTGTTGGAGAAGTTGTAGATGCCGGCCAGATGGGTTTCGGAGGCGGGGATGATTACCTGGGTCTCGCTCGGCTGGTACTGGTCCGTGTAGCCGGTGATCCTCGTCTGGTAGGCGGCGCCCCCGACGAATCGGGTCGACTGCGACAGCCGGCCCTTGGCGATCGTGTCGTAGATCCACTGTGCGCGCATGGTGCCGCCGACGGCGTTGTCGTACGTCGCGCGTTTGCGGCCCAGCGGGTCGTAGAGGTACGCCAGTTTCTTGCCTCGGGCGTCGGTGGACGAGGTGAGCCGGTCGCCGGCGTCGTAGGTGAGGGTGGTGACGCCGGTGTCCGGATCGGTCGTCTTGGTTTGGCGCCCCTGTAGGTCGTATTCGTAGAGCCACTCGTTACCCATGGAGTCTGTGATCTGGGCGAGTTGCGCTTTCCGGTTGTAGGCGTAGGAGGTGGTGTCCCAGGAGCCGGCGGTGGCCGGGGTCGGGGTGGTGCCGTGATACTGGCGTACCGCGACGGTCCGGTCCCGGGCGTCGGTGAGTGTGGAGGTCGCGGTGCCTCCAGCGGGTGGGGTCACGTCGGTGCGGTCGCCGGCGTAGTAGACGGACGTTTGCCAGCGTGCCACGTCGTAGGGCTGGAATATCGAGGCGGTGGGGCGTCCGGCTCCGTCGAAGACGGTCCGGGACTGGGTTGGCACGAGCGCCTGTTCGGTCGCGGTCACCAGCGTCGTACCGGGTGCGCCGTCGGCGTGGTAGCTGCCGAACGTCTTCACCTCGCGGCCTGCGGTGTCGTAGAAGGTGTCGGTGAGGAGCCGGCCGCCCGAGGGTGAGGTTGACTGGGTCTGCCGGACTCGCAGTAGGCCGTCGTACAGGGCGTAGATGGTGTTGTACGCACCGGCCGGGTTCAGCCGGGAGGAGGACACCACGGTGGCGGCGTCGTTGCGGATCAGGTAGCTGAAGGTGGCGTTGGCCGACTGGGTCGCCTTGTTCCGGCCAGGCAACCATACGGCGGTCAGCCGGCCGAGGCCGTCGTACGCGAGATCGGTCCGCTTGTCGTTGGGATCGACGATCGAGGTGTTGATGCCCCACGCCGGGTTCACCGTCGTCGTGGCCTCGTGCAGCACCGGATTGGTGACCTTGGTAGCGGTCACCGGGCCACCGGTGGTGGGGGTGTACGCGGTGGTGGTCTTGGCGTTCAACGCGTCCCAGGACCCGGTCACCCGCCCGTACGCGTCGTAGGCCCCCTTTGACACGGTGGCGAAGGTGGGGGCGCCCGCGTTCCAGGCCGTCATCTTCTCGGTCTTCGTCGCCAGGCCACGGGTGGGCGCGGTCTCGAAGGCCTCCCCGTCGAAGCTGGTCCGCTCCTCGGTGATCACGTCGGCGTCGGTCAGGGTGCCGGTCGTGGCCGAACACGGCACCGCGTAGGTCTGGGTGCGGTGGGCCTTGTCCATGAGCCAGAGGGTGTCGTTGCGTGGGGTGTAGTCGATCTTCTGGCACTGCTCGTCGCCGTTGACGCCGTCGTGGCCGAGGTCGTCGACCTGGACGGCCATGCCGAGCGAGTCGTAGGTGGTGGTGGTCCTGGTGACCCGCTCGCCGCGTCCCTGGTCCAGGGTGGTGTAGGTGCGGGTGGTGGCGATCCGGGCGAACCTCGCGGTGACGGTGTCACCGTTGATGGTGCGGGTCGCGGTCGCGGCGGAGCCCCACGGGTCGCTGGTCTCGCGGTACACCACCGGTCCGCCGGGGCCGTTGAAGGTCTTGACCTCGCGGGTCATGCCGGCGAACCAGTCCTCGTCGGCGAACCCGTCGATGGTGACCGACTTGGTGCCTCCCGATGGCGCGGCCCGGTCGCCGTTCATGCCTCGGAAGTAGCGGGTCTCGGTGTAGGTCTGCTCTCCCGGGTCGCCGGTGGTCACCGCGACTCGGCCGTAGCCGCGGAAGCTCGACCACGTCTTGTACCGCTTCTCGATCAGACCGTCGTCGTCGCTGTGGTGCCACGCGGCGCCGTCGAGGTATCTGTAGCTGTGGACCACGCGGGGGCTGCCCTTCGGCGGTGCGCCGCCGGTGTTGTCCTGCTCGTAGACCGTGGTGACCACGTATTTGTGGAACCAGTCGGTGACCGGGTTGGTGTAGCCCTCGGGGACCCATACCGACGGGTAGCAGCGCCTCGTGTTCGTCTCCGGTGTCGGCGTCTGGCCGGCCACGCAGTCCGGGTCGGAGTAGGTGACGTTGATGGTGCCGCCGGTCTCCGTCCGGATCCTGGCGATCCGCCACCAGTTCATCGCCGCCGCGTAGTCGGGGGTCATGTCCACACGGTTGGCCAACTGCACCCCGGTGAACTCGATGTCGGGCACGGTCGTGGTCGTGCCGACCAGGCCGGCGTGGGAGATTTTCGACAGCCACAGGCCGGCTCGGGTCCCGTCACCCGGGTCGGGGAACGTGTGGGTCAGGGTCCAGCGCTCGACGTCGGAGTAGTCGTCGGCGGAGCGGATCTGGGTGGTGACCGTGGCGAGCCGCTGGGTGGTCCAGAAGGTGGGCGAGAACACGGTGCCGCAGTTGGTGCCGGTGCACTGCTGGTCCCAGGGTGTGTCCGGCCAGTGCACCGCGTCGCGGGTGGCGCAGCCGGACAGACAGCGGTCCTCCACCCCGAAGACCACCTGTGCCGGCGCCGGAGTGTTCAGCACCGACTCGACCCCGCCGTCGCGGCGCGTGCCGTACGAGATGCGGGTCAGATATCCGGCGCGGTCGTACGATGCGGCGTCGTTGGCGTTCAGGTTGCGGCCGTACTTGTTGGTCTCCTTCATGTACCAGTACGAGGCGGAGTTGCCGTGCACGTCGACCACGTAGTCGAGGTTCCACCGCCATGCCTGGACGCAGTCGGAGTCGATGAAGGCGGTGGCGTGGCAGGGCTCGTTTGGCTCGTTGCCGAACACCGGTGCGGTCAGTGTGGAGTTGGTGACCGGGTTTCCGGAGGCCCATCCGGGCAGCCTGTTGACGCCGAACCAGTACTGGGTGCCGTCGGTGGTGGTCACCACCCAGTACTCGCCGTTGTTGTCACCGTTGCTGGCGCCCGTCTTGCGCTCGATCCGGGATCCGTCGTCCGAGCGTAGGTGCCAGCGTTCCTCGGTGGCGTTGTAGAGCAGCTCGCCGGAGTGTCCGCCGAGGGAGAGGGTGGCGTTGTCGGTCTCCCAGCACAGGTCACTGGTCTTCGTGCTGTTGTTGGCCGAACCTTCCATGTCCTGGCCGCAGTTGACGTACCGGCGTTCGATGAATCCTCCGGGATCCGCTTCGAATCCCTCGCCCGCCCACGACGGCTGGTTGTTGCTCGCGGCCTGCCTACCGTCGACTGACTGGGACGAGTAGGTCAGGGCCAGGGCCGGCGCAGGTCCACCGAGCGATGGCGGCACCCTCATCGGGTACGACCAGTTGAACGAGCCGGAGTTCCCGCCCGCCGTCCAGGTCGATGAGGGCTGGAGCGAGGTGGCCTTGTAGTCGCCCGCGGCACCGGAATCGCCGGCCGTCACGGCCACCAGGTTGCTGGTTCCGGAGACCGGTACGACGGCGGTGACCGCCCGAGCCTCAGGGTCGTTGGTCGACCGCAGCGGCGTGCCCACACATGCCTTCGTGTCCGGATCGGTCAGCGCACAGGCGGGCATCGACACCATCCGCAGCCGGCCGGCCCAGTCTGCTCCGTAGGCGGTGGCGAACTTCGCGTAGTCCACCGTCAGCCGCGCGCTTCCTGCGCTCGCGAGGCCGTCGCTCCGGCTTACCCGGAGCAGTACGCCTCGGATCTTTGTCCGTTCGGTTGTCGCCCGGTCCAGTACCTCGACCCGTACCCGCGCCGGAACGTCGGCGGGTGCGAGCGCGTGGCCCGCTGCGGAGGCTGCGGCCGTGCCCGCCGCCTCGACGCTCACCGGGAGGTCTCCTGCTCTTACCGGCCGCGTGACCGCACCTGCGGCGAGATTGACCTCGGCGGTGCCGGCGGCCGGCCAGACCGGGGCTGGTTGACGGCTCGCGTCGGGCATCACGGCCTGGGCTTGCGAGGTGGCCGAAACGACCGGGGCCACCGGCACCCTCGGCACCTTCTGCGGTCCCGGCGGCTCGTACAGGGCCTTACCGGCCGCGGGCGTTGGCACACTCAGCAAACCCGTGGCCATGAGCACCGAGGCGAGCGCAGCTGTCACCCGTCGAACTCGGCTGCCGCTTCGACGTGGCAGGTAGGGCGAACGGGCTGCGTCCATCATGTGCTCCCCGATGTCTGCGTGGTGACCGCGATCTGGTGGTTCGTGTCTGCCCTCTGCGTAGGTACCACAGGGCTGGATCGAGTGGGACAGCAGTTGGCGCGCCCGCGTACGACGGCACCGCTAGGGGCGGCGAGGTGGGGCCGTCATGGTGTCGGCGGGTTGAACCGCAGCCCCAGGCCGGGCCGGAGGACGGGTTGCCGGTAGGCGTACTGGATTGCGGAGGTGCCGTCGGCGTTTTCGATGCCGATGGTGGCGCCGCCGCCGCGTTCGAGGAAGGTGCCGTCGTTGTCGGTGTAGGCGAAGGTGTAGCCGCCGGCTTCGTCGAGGATGGCCTGGAACGTGACGCGGGTGCGGGGGTCTTCGTACGAGTGGACGTTGCGCCACTCGATGACGAACTGCCGGTTCGGCGCGCTGCCCCGTACGGCGGTACGGACGCTGGCGTTGCTGTCCACGACCCAGTCGTGCCAGAACGGGTACAGCGCGGCGTTGGGTTGGTCGGGGCCGGCTGGTGAGGGGATGGGCCATGCGTCCGGTGAGGGCGCGCCGGGGTTGACGAAGCTGATCAGGCCGTTGATGTCGGCCCAGGCGGTGGAGTAGCTCTGGCCGTAGAGGGTCACCGGGAAGGGGAGGGCGATCGAGGTGTAGGCGTCGTCTCCGGTCAGTGGCAGCACGGTGCCGTTGGCCGGTGTGTAGGTGACGGGTTGTTCGGTTAGTCGGTAGCCGCCGCCGGCCGGGGTGGCGTCGAGGGCGTAGTCGGCGGCGGTCTGGGTGTTGGTGCCGACCACCACCTGACGCACGTCCGATCCGCGGCAGGTTCCACTTGGCGCGGTGGCGATCACGGCCCAGGTGCCGGCGGGTACCGCGTCGATGTGGTAGGTGCCGTTGGCTGCGGTGGTGGTCGTCTTGTCGGCCACCGTGACGGTCGCTCCGGCTACCGGTGTGCCCTGGCAGGTGACGGTACCGGCGACGCTGCCCTGGCCGGGTGGGTTGGGGGTGAACGTGACCCCTTGGCCGGTGGCGAGCCATGACTCACGGAACAGGTACTGGAAGCCGATGGAGCCGTCGCCGTTCTCGATGCCGACGGTGCCCTCCCCGCCGCGCTCGATCGGCTTGGCCGGGTCGATGTCGGCGTAGGCGAGGGTGATCTGGCCGTCTTCCTTGAAGATGACCTCGAAGGTGGCGCGAGTGCTGGTGTCGCCGTAGATGTGGACGTTGCGCCACTCCACGACCCACTGCCGGTTCGGGGCGGTGCCGCTGATCCTGGTGGCGATCCTGGCCTGGGAGTCGACCACCCAGTCGTCCCAGAGCACGTAGACCGCCGCGTTCGGCGAGCCTTCCGCGGCCGGCGACGGGATCGGGCCCGGCCAGGAGCCGATCCAGCCGAAGTACGCCGGGTCCTTGAAGCTGATCAGGCCGTTGGCGCTGATCCACGCCGAGGTGTACGACTCGCCGTAGAGCTTGACCGGGAACGGCGGGTTCTTCTGCCACACCGTCTCGTCGCCCTGCCATCCCTCGACGACGTCGCCGGGGACGAAGGCCTGCGGACCGGTGGTGCATTTGTAGCCGAACTCGTCTCCGTTGACCATCACCGACAGGTCCACCTCCGAGGTGCCACCTGGGTGGTTGATCGTCTCGCGGGCGTACTGGCCGGCGCACCGGTTGTCGCCGGTGGATGCCGCGATCCTGTACTCGCCCACCGGCACTGCGGTGAACTGGTAGCTGCCGTCGGCTGCGGTGGTGGCGTTGCGGTTGCCGGGGTTCAGTGTCACTGTCGCCCCGGCGATCGGCTCGCCGGTCACCGCCGTGGTGAGCACGCCTTCGACCGCTCCGGCGGGTGCCGGGGTGTAGGTGATCGAACTGTTGCCGGTGAGTGCCGCTTCCTGGAAGGAGTACAGTGCCGCCACCGTGCCGGAGGCGTTCTCCAGGCCGACCGTCGCACCCGCGCCCTGGTGGATGGGGGTGGACATCGCCCCGTAGTGGAAGGCGATGCGACCGTCCTCGTGGAAGATCACCTCGAAGGTGATCCGCTGCGCGTTGGTCGGCCGGAACCCGACGTTGCGCCACTCCACCACATACGACCGGTTCGGGGTGGTGCCCAGCGTCTGGGTCCGGACGCTGGCCGCCGCGTCGACCTCGAGGTCGTCCCAGAACGGGGCGACGACCGCGTTCGGTGCCGCCGACGTCGGCATGGTCGGGTTCACCCAGGTGTCCGGCTCGCCCGAAGCGGGGCCGAAGCTCATTAGGCCGTTCGTGTGCACCCGGCCGGTGGTGTACGACTCGCCGTGGAAGCGTACCGGGAACGGCAGTGTCACCGATGTCGCCACGTCGTCGCCGGTCAACGCCAGCACAGTGGACGCGGAGACGAAGCCGGACGGCCCGGTGCTACAGGCGTAACCCATGCCTCCGTAGTCCGGTCCGAGCCTCAGGTCACGCTCGACGTCGACGAACAGCTCCACCTGGCTGCGGACGACCGCGCCGCACCGGCCCGCCAACCTGACGGCGACGGTGTAGCTGTCCGCGACCAGGCCGGTGAAGCTGTACGCGCCACTCGCACCGGTCGTGGTGCTCACCCCGGTCGGATCCAGCGTGACCGTCGCGCCGACCACGGGCGCACCGCCGGCATCGGTCAACGTGCCGAACAGGCTGTGCAGCTCCAACTCGCCGGCCGCGTCGGGCCGGGCGAAGGTGATCGCCTGGGTGTTCGCCAGGACCGGTTCGGCGATCGAGTAGCGCAGCCGGTCCTCGCCATCGGCCGCCTCGATGCCGACGACCGCGTGGGCACCCCTCTCGGCGGCGTTGTCGAGCTGGTCGTAGTTCGTGGTGACGGTGCCGTCCGGGGCGAGGATGGTCTCGAAGGACAACCGCTGCGCGGTGTTGCCCTTGCGGTGCACGTTGCGCCATTCGACAACAAACCGTTGAGACGCGCCGCTGCCGGTGGTCGCGGTTCGCACGCTGGCCGAGGCATCGACGACCAGGTCGTCCCAGAACGGCGCCACCGCCGCGGCCGGGGCCACCGGAGCAGGCTGCTGACCGGTGTACGGGTGTGAGCCGCCGGGGTCGGTGAACGACAGCAACCCGTTGGTGTCCACCCACGCGCTACGGTACGCGCCGCCGTAGAACGGGAACGCGAACGGTAGCTGCACCGTCGCGACGGCGTCGTCGCCGGAAAGCGCCAATGCGGTGGACGCCGCGGTGAACGGCACGCTCTGCTCTGAGCAGGTGTGACCCAGATCGTCGCGGACCGCGGACAGGAAGATGTCGTACGTCGTTCCCTGGCCGTCGATCTCCAACGGCCCGCTGAAGACCTGGCCACACCGGCCGCCGAAGGTGGCGCTGACGGTGTAGGAGCCGGGAGCAAAGCCGGTCACGGTATAGCTGCCGTCAGCGCCCGACGTGCCCTGATGGCCGCCCGGTTGCAACTGGACAACAGCGCCGGCCTGGGGAAGAAAACTCTCGTTCCACACCGTGCCGGACAGGATCGCCGCGGGGATTGCGGTGAACTGGCCCTGGTTCATGTCGCTGGTCCGGTTACCGCCGTCGACCGCCACCGCGAAGACCGGCCGTGGCCCGAGGTTGCTGCCGACATTGACGGTCACGGTCGCCGTGCCGCCAGCGGTGCTGGCGTCGACCGTGCTGCCCAGACCGGTGCCGTCGATGCTGTAACGGAACCGGGTGACATTGGTGTCGCCGCCGGCATCGAAACGCACGGTGAGCTGCCCGCCGGCGGTGACGTCACCGCCATTGGGGAAGGTGATCGCCGGCGGCAGCGGCACGGCAAGCTTCGCCAGGTTCGCCGGGGTCTCGACGAAGTTGTAGAACCGCACGTCATCGACAACACCGGTGAGGAAGCTGTCGTCGCCTCCGTTCCACTTCCGCTTCCCGACCGCCATGTCCGTCGTGGCGTTGAATCCGCCGACCAGGGTCGTGGTCGCGGTCTGGGCCACACCGTTGACGTAGAGCGTCATCTGCTTGGTGGCGGCGTCGAAAACGCCCGCGAGGTGGGTCCACTTGCCCGCGGTCGGTGCCGCGTCGGACAGGACATGGTGGAGCCCGGCGTTGTCGGTGTCGGCGCCCGCCATGGTGAACCGCCAGCGCTGACTGCCGCCGGCATAGCCGAGGTGGTACGCCGACGTACGCGATCCGCTCGCGCTGACCGCGGTCTGCAGGCCGCTTCCCGACGTGGAGTTGATCCTGACCCAGGCGGCGACGGTGAAACTCGCATCCGTCCGGACCGGTGTAGACGCACCTGTGTCAGGGTGTGTGGTGTTGAGTGCGCCGGTCTTGGCGGCTGCGGTCGTCCCGGGCAACGACAGAGCCGTGCCCACGCCGGACCGGCCGGCGACGCGGGTCGCCGCCCCGCCCAGGGCCAGGCTGTTGCCGTGGCCGGAGACATCGGTGGCGGTGGCGCCGGTCTCCTCGAACGTCCACTCGGCGGCAGGACCGGAACCGGCCCGGACACTGAACGTGTACGCCACCGGGGTCGAGAACCGACCCGCGTGGTCCTTCGACCAGACGTGAAGTACATTCACGCCGTCGTGCAGCGGAGCCAACGTGATCGACGCGCCGTGGTCCGTGGCCCGCGCCGGCACCACCTTCGCCCCGGTCAGGACAGCGGAGTCCAGGCTGTAGGCATACTCCTTCACCTCGTACGGCCGGGTCGTCGGCGCGGTCACGTTGAACGTGCCGGACAAGCCGACCCCACCGCGTGGGACCCCGTCACCGGTGTAGTTGGTGGAGCCGATGCTCAACGGTGGTGGTGGCGGTGTCGCGTCGACGGTGAACTCGCAGGTGCCGGACCAGGGGCCGTGGTGGGAACCGTCCCAGGTGCGGGCCTGCCATGCGTAGCTGACCCCGTCGGTCAACCTGGCAGCCGGGATCGCCCTCGACACAGTCGACGGGTTACCCGCCGCCTGCGAGACGCGGTCGGTGTCGTTACGCGTCCCGCCGACGGGCCACCAGTGGAAGTCGGTCGTCAGCGACTGCTGGTCCGTGTCGGGGTCCGAATGCTTGGCGGAGAGGGTCGGCGTGGTCGTGAGCACGTACGGCCGGGACGTACCCGTGGCACAGGTCCTACCGTCGGATGCGCGGTCCGACAGTGCGCCCGGGTTGGTGTTGTAGGTGATCGCCAGCTTCGGCGACGAGTGATTGAAGCGTTTCCAGTGGTTCTTGGTGCCCTCGTCGACCGCCCGCAGCCCCACGGTCAGGTTCGACCAACTGCTGGACGCCGCCTTCGCCACCATCGACGTCACGTTGAACTCGATGGTGCCGGTGCCGAGACAGCCGTGCGCCGCCCCATACTTGCGGTTGCCGACCGTCTGGGCCGTGGAGCTACCGTTCCAGGTGGGCTGGTTGTTCCACGTCGTGCTCGACGAGATCGCCCCAGTCAACCACAATTTCGCATTGCTCCGCGGGCTGCACGTCCACGCATGCCGCTGCTCGACCCGGAACTCCGCCTTGACGATGTGCTTGCCCGCCACCTTGGACGTGTTCATCCGAAACAAGGACCGGATGATGTAATCCCCGCAGCCGGAGCAGTCCTCCGTACGGCCGGCACCCGCCGAACCGAACGTCGAACCGTTGGTCAACGCCGACGAGTTCTGCCAGAACGAACTCGACTTGAACTTGCTCCACACCGATGTCCACGCGTTGCTGTCAATCCCCCCGGTCCACGACGGATCGATGAAGATCGGCAGCTTGGTTCGAGGGTCGGCCAGCATCGCCTTGTCCGGGACGATCGTGATCGCGTCACCGTCGACCCGAACCGGCATCACCGCCCGACGAGCCACCTCCGGCACGGCCGTCTGGCCAGGCACGCCTAGGGCGCTCCGCTCCTCATCGAACTGCCGCTGCTCCTCCGCGGTACCCGGCTTGCGCTGCGGACCACTCTCACGCTCCGCCTTGCCCGCCGGCCGGGCCCCCTCGGCCTCGGCGTCAGGCGCCTGCGACGAGTCCCACATCAGCGGTGCCGGAGCGGCGAACACGGTGGCACCCGTGTCGTCACGGGCCGCGAGGCCACCCGAGGTGGTGCCGCTGACCGTGACTCCCTTGGTCGCCAACCCGAACCGCACCGACGACAGCTTGGGATTCGCCGCAGCCTCCCGGGTACGGACCACCAGCACCTCGGAGAAGCCCAACGGCTGCGCGGTGACCCGAAGATCCACGTCCGGCAGAACGTCACGGTAAACCGCGGTCGCTCCCTCCAGCACCGGCTCCGGCAGCCGACCCGGCCACGTCATCGCCAGTTCCCGGTCGCCGTCCCTGAGCCGGGCCAGCGGCGCGTCACCACCGGCGGAGAACACCATCGGCAGCACCGTCGCCCGCGGCACGACCCCCTCCCGGGACACCTTCAAAGTGGTGTCGACCGGCGTCCAGGAGTTGCCTTTACGCACCCGCGTCGGTTCGATGGTCTGCTCCAGCGTTCGGGAGCCATCACCGTTCAGGAACGTCTGCGACCACTCCGTCCGCTCGGCGAGAATCTCCACCCGCCGGCTACAGGCCTCTACCATCCGACGTGCCGAAACGGCATCCGGCTGCTCGTCCACGCATACCGGCCCCGGCGGTGCCGCCTCGGCACGGGCCGGCACTCCTAGCCCCGCCAACGCCACCAGTACAGACACCGTCGCAGCCCACCAGGACCGCGACACGCCCACGCGCACACCAGCCACCCGGCACCCCCGTGATTGACGCCAGCCAGTGCGCGAACTTTAAAGATCTCCAACCATCGATGTAAATAGCGATCACAACTTGCAACCACAAACCGGACGTCACGGATCGTTCCGAACCCAAAGCTCACTTCCAGTGATCACATGGGCACGGTCCGCTCAATCGTTCAGGGCAGGCGCCGTCAGATCAGTGGACGCACGAGTTCCACCAGGACGCATCGATCAGATCGCTTGAGCGGGTTCGGCGAACGTAGCTGCCACCCGCGCCTGGCAACGGGACATCACCTCCGGGTCCGTAGTGTCCTTGGCGCACGACGTTTGGGGCGATCGTCAAACACAAGGACCCATCGGGCACCGTCACGTCCACATGGACTGGAGGACGATGGCACCTGGCACGTCTGGGGCGCTTGCTGGGCCTCGCCAGCGACCCGGCTTGCCAAGCAGCGTCGACCACGATCCTGCGTCACGCTTGGTAAGCGGAGCTTTCCATCGTGTTGTCGCCTGCGATACGGTCATGTCTGTCGATCGGGGAGCCGCGGAGGACGAATGGCGCGACGGAAAGGCCTGATTTCCCAGATCCTCGACGCCCGTAAGCAGGCCAAGAAGCTTGAGGCTCAAGCGGATGCGCGTAGGCACCGGGAGCTGGTGGCGGAGCAGAAGCGCCAGGAGGCCGAGGCACGCCGCGAGGCCCTACGAGCCGAGGCTGCGGCGAAGAAGGCGCAGGCCGCACTGGCACGCGAGGAGATACGGGCCAAACGCCTGAACGACCAGGCCGCGGCGAAGGCAGCCCGCGAGGCAGCGCAACGGGAACGGGCCGAGGAACGGCTTCGCACCGCTGCGGCGCGGGCGAAAACCCAGGACGCCGCGGCGGCACGGCGCGCGGCCGAACAGCAGGAACACGCCCGCAGGCTCGCGGAGGCCGAGTTCCGGACCGACGCTATCGCCGCCAAGGTCGCCGCCTATGGCCAGCTGCTGGTCGACCGGAACCGACGCACCGGCGACTCGACCCTCGAGCTTCGCGCGGCGTTGTCCAACGGAGGTCCGGGCGCGTTCGTCGAACGCTTGCAGCACCTCCTCGCCCAGTCTCGTTACCCCGACGGCCTGACCGGTCGTGCCGCCGCGCACTACGAGCCGACCTCCCGCGAACTGCTCATCGAGTACGAGCTACCGCTACAGAATGTCGTGCCCACCGTCGTGGCCTACCGCTACTCCAAGACCAAGGGCATGACCCCGGTACCCCGCAAAGAGCCGGAGACGAAGAAGCTGTACGGCGACCTGCTGGCCCGGCTGACGCTGCGCACCCTCGCCGAAACGTTCGACGCCACGACCCCAGACATGGTCGGAGGCATCGTGTTCAACGGCTACGTCTCCACCAAGGACCGGGCGACCGGCCGCGCCGTCCGTCCGCTGCTGATCAGCATCAGCGCGGAGCGGGACACGTTCGCCGAGATCGAACTCGACGAGCCGGAACTGGACCCCGTGCTCTGCCTGCGCAGCCACCTCAACGCCATCGTCTCCCCGCACCCCTACGACCTCGAGGGTGTACGACCGGTGATGACCTTCGACCTGTCCAAGTACAAGTTCGTCGACGAGATGGACGTGGTCGCCGGCATGGACAGCCGCACCGACCTGCTCAAGCTCTCCCCCGGCGAGTTCGAGCATCTGATTCGCCGCCTGTTCGAAGCCATCGGCATGAAATCCTGGGTCACCCAGGCATCCAAAGACGAGGGCGTCGACGGCGTCGCCATCAACGAGGACCCGATCGTCGGCGGACTTTGCATCATCCAGGCCAAGCGCTACAGCAAGATCGTCGGACTGGAGGCGGTACACGCCCTCGCCGGCGTCATGGACCACAAACGCGCAGCCAAGGGCGTCCTCGTCACCACCTCATGGGTAGGCAAAGCAAGCCGCGACTTCGCCACCGCGAACGGCCGCATCGAGATCATCGAAGGCCGAAACCTCAAACACATGCTGAAAGAACACCTCGACCTCGACGTCCTCATCGGCCTGGACAAACTGCCACCGGGCTGGGCACCAGCGGATGTGGGACGAGGGACACCCTCATAGCTACCCAAGGACCAGCGGATCGGACGCGCTACCGGACGATCGCGCGTCACAGAAGACGACAAGCGCGCCAACGACGAAACCGCGCTCTCCTCAACCCAGCTCATGATCGTGCCAACAACGCCAGCCCCACCCCGCCACTATTCGTTCTGTTCGGAATCCACAATCCCTTATTGAGGCTGGTCCGGGCCGCGATCACGTCGATGATGAGGTCCTTCACCTCTGCGTTGACCGGCGCACCGAACCGCTTCAAGGTTGATCGCTTCTGGCCCTTGACGGCAACCGTGCAGTACGCGAACTCGTGCTTGACATGCTCCCGGATCGCGTCACTGGCACGCTCCGTCAGCGGCAACGACTCGGCACTGTTCGCGCCGTATCCGGCGATGTCGACCACCACGCCGAGGTCAACCTCGGCCAGCAACGTGTTCGTGTCACCATGCGCGAGCGATCCATCGATGTATGTACGGGCATTGGGGAACGTATCGCACTGCGCAGCAACAAATGCGGTCCCCTGCTCGGGCTTACAGCGTGCTGAGGTCAGCGGGTTCTTGGGGCCCAGGCCGCCCCGATTTCGGTCAGCCAGTTCCCCCCAGACGTCCTCCACGGTCATCCCGCTGGCCAGGCCACGCAGGATGTCGAGATGTGCCTCCGGCAAGCGCCCGGCCAAGCTTTCTATTTGCTGGTCGGTAGCGATGTTGCGTAGCAGTGGCATCAGGTTCTCGTCTACGCCGAGCCGTAGGAGCTCGGCGGTCGAGACGTGGTCGAACAGCCCGCCGTGCCGGCCAGCCGGTTCGGTACGCGCGAATTCCTCGACGCCTGCCTCGTTGCGCATCTGAAGCAGGCCGAGGTTCTGGTGGGCGGC
Organism: Polymorphospora sp. NPDC050346; assembly: GCF_040655695.1. NCBI lineage: Bacteria > Bacillati > Actinomycetota > Actinomycetes > Micromonosporales > Micromonosporaceae > Polymorphospora > Polymorphospora sp. NPDC050346. Next base: position 26,124 of record NZ_JBFAKM010000063.1, read on the forward strand.
GAACCGGTATCCCACGGCAGAGGCGATGGCGTCATCATGCGGTAGGACACAGAGCAGCACGTACTTCTCCTTGCCGAGAAGGACCACGACTCCGCGGTAGAACTGGTCGATGCGGACGGTACGTCGTGGGTCCCGCGCTTCGGCCGGCTTCTCTAGGTGCAGGCCCGCGCGGGTGCGCTCCATGAACTCGCAGACGGTGGCCTCGACGGGAAGCTGTACCCGGCGCTGCCGGGCATACATCATTGACGCCTCGGATTTGCCTGAACCTGTCGGTGCCTGCAGATGCTGAAATCGCGCTTGGGCCTGGACGAGTGCAGAAAAGGCGCGGAAATCCGGTTCCCTCACCGGATTTCCTGCACGCTGGGACAGTTGGTAAGCATGCGCGGCGCCTCGTTCAGCCTCCGTTGCAATCCGCATGGCCTTCTGCTCCGCTGCAGCAATGATCCGCTCAGCCTCATTCTTCGCCTCGTGGATAAGGGCACCTGCGGTACGCCGAGCCTCTTCCTCTGACTTCACCTTCTGCTCTTGCACCCGGTCGAGGGCGATGTCGACGTATAGGTCGGCACCCGACGTTACGTCTGCGGCCCGCCGTTCGGCATCCGCGACATTGACCAATGCCCGCCGCAGTTTCTCGCGCGCATGCCTGATAGCGACCCTCAACGCTGTATGCTTCTTGAATCCCTCCTTGTAATCGAGGCAGGTGGCGTCGGTACTCGTGGTGAACAAAACCTCAGAATGGTAGCCAGGAGGCACCATCAGGGACGGGACGCCGAAGTCGATCGAAGGAAAAGCCTCGGTGCTTTCCAGGGCATAACCCGAGTCGGCAAGTGTGCGATTCAGCCGTGCCTCAATTTCGGCCGGGCTGATGTCGACCGTGCCGTCATCGATGAGCTCGAAGACTTCCCGCGACAGATCCTCTGGCGGGGTGGACTCGTCCCGGTACGGGTCAGGGTTGATGGTCATCGGGCCTCCTTCCTCACCGTGGTCTGACTTGCGTCGGCCAAATCATGGTCTCGACCTGATGCTGACGGTGCGACTCCAGCCGCCGACGGATGTCACTGAGGCTGCGCCGGACCGCGTCGTAGGACTTACCGAGCAGTAGCGCGACCTGCTCCTGTGATAGCCCTCGCAGCATGTGCTTAACGACGGCCCGCTGGTTGGGCGTGAGGACTGCCAAAAGCTGATCAACGGCGTCAGCGTCGTCCCAGATGTCGGCGTGGTCGTTGGGACGTTCGAAGGTGTCCGCGAGATACTTGCATTGGCGGATCATGCGGCGCTGTTCGCTCTGCCTGTACTTAATCAGGTTGCTGAGCAGTCCCTTACTCGCCCAAGCGAGTGGGTCCTTGATCTCGTGCCACCGGCGCAGCATCTGCGTTAGTACTCCAACGTCACTTGGCTTCAGGGTTGGGCGTGGCGTGGGCATGAGGACGGCCACCGCGGCGATCATCGATGGTTTGTGAGGACAACCGAAGATCGTGCGGTGGCCGTGTGTCACAGCGTAGACCCCGGCCGGTGGCGGGT
>NZ_JBFAKM010000064.1:0-24137 GCF_040655695.1 Polymorphospora sp. NPDC050346
TGCGGCGCGGGTGCGGCCGGCGGTGGCGTGTACTGCGGCGCGGGTGCGGCCGGCGGCGGCGTGTACTGCGGCGCGGGCGGCGCGCTCGGCGGGGGCGGCGGGGGCGGCGGCGGGGCCTGGGCGACCGGCGGCGGGGGCGGCGGGGCCTGCGTCACCGGCGGCGGGGGCGGCGGCGCGGCCTGCGGGGCCGGCGCGGGTGCCGCCGTGGCGGGGGCGGGTGCCCCGTCGACCACGACGCCGTGGTCCTGGATCAGGTCGGCGAGGCCACCGGCGTAGCCCTGCCCGACCGCCCGGACCTTCCACGCCCCGGCCCGCCGGTAGAGCTCCAGCGCGATGACGATGCTCTCCGTGGCGAGGCCGGTGACGGCGTAGTTGACCAGTTCGGCGCCGGCCGCGTCGTAGACCCGGGCGGTCGGCGGCGCCACCTGGCCGAACCGCTGGCCCTGCCCGTCGACGCTGACGACGATCCGGACCTTGTCCACGTCGGCCGGCACCGCGCCGGTGTCGACCGAGACCTCCCACGGCTGGCCCGGTGAAGGCTGCCGGCAGGAGACCCCCGGCCCGTTCGGCTGGTTGTAGAAGACGAAATCGGCGTCGGAACGTACCTTGCCGTTCGCCGCGACCAGCAGCGCGGACAGGTCGGTCGGGCAGGCGACCTCGACCACGACCCGTACCTGGGGCGCGGTCAGGGCGGTGTTCTGCCCCTTGACCAGGGCGGTGGACATCTTCGTCTCCTCGTGGTGTCAGCGGGACGCGGTGGACGTCGGCCGGTCGATGGTCTGTTCGCCGTACCACCGCACGATCTCGTCGCCGGCGGCGGCGCCGGCGGACGCGGTGGTGCGGCAGTGCGGCACGGTGAATCCGGTCAGGTGCAGCTCGCCGTGCGCGGGCCGGATGGCCGCGTCGGCGGCCCGCAGCATATCGGCGTCGAGCAGCGAGTCGCCGCCGGCGACGACCCGGTCGGCGGCCAGCCGCTCGGCGACGTGGGCGACGGCGGCGGCCTTGTCCAGGCTGGACGGCAGCAGGTAGAGCTTGCGGCCCTGCAGCGACACCCGCCAGCCGCAGGCGCCGGCCCACTCGCCGGCCTCGGCGGCGAAGTCCGGCAGCCACGCCTCGCGGGTCTCCACCGTCAGGTAGAGGAAGAAGTCCTCGACCGCGCGCACGGCGGCGAACCCGCGCCGGCCGTGCCAGTCGACGCCCTGCTGCCAGACCGCGTCGAACGTGGCCGCGGCGGCGGCCATGTTGCGGCGGACCTGCCGCTCCCAGACCGGGTCGGACTCGCCGTCGACGAGCAGCCGGGCCCCGTTGCAGACGATCGCCAGCGACGGTGCCCGGCCGGGCAGCCGCAGCCGCAGGTATTGAGGGACCGACCGGGTGGTGGCCGGCACCACCACCCCGGCCGCCGCCAGCTCGGCCCAGCGGGCCGCGGTGGCCGTCGTCATGTAGGCGTAGGTGCGGTCGCCGTCGATGTCGACCGGCACCAGGTCGGCCGGGTCGGGGCGGGTGGCGCCGGCCGCCATCGCGCGTTCGGAGAACAGCACCGTGCCGTCGAGGTCGGTGGCGATGACCGTGCTCACGACGCCACGTCCGTCCCGGCCGCGCCACGCGGCCGGATCAGACCCACCGCCGAGTACGGCAGGTCGGCCACCTTCTCCACCGGCACGCCGCGCTGCTCGGCGAGCAGCAGTACGTGCCCGAGGTCGGCGACGGCGTCGGGGCGGATCAGCACCCGCCACGGCACCCGGCGCAGCAACACCCGGGTCGTCTCGCCGACCCCGGGCTTGAGCAGGTTGACGTTGTCGAGGCCGTACTCGCGGGTCAGCCGGAGCGCGGTGTGCCAGCCGCTCCAGTCCGGGGTACGGTCCGCCGCGGCCAGGGCCGGCCAGTCGGCGGCGACCCGGTCGGCGACCGCCGGGAACCGCTCGGTGATCCGGTCGAGCAGCAGGTTGGAGACGTCGACGTCGGCGAGGTGCCGGTAGAACTTCGCGCCGTGGAACTGTCCCGGCCCGATCAGCCGGTCGTTGAGCACGGTGCGCGACACGAGCCCGGACACCGTCGAGTTGAGGCACGCCGACGGGATCAGGAAGTCGTCGCGGGTGCCGAACACGGTCACGCAGTTGCCGGGGTCGGCGAGCACGGCCAGCGTCGGGTCGAAGACCAGGCCGTCCTGTTCGGCCAGCAGGTCGACGGCCGTCCGCAGCTCCCGGGAGATCGCGCCCTTGCCGGTCCATCCGTCGACGAACATCACCTGGGCCGGGTCGTGGTGCCGGGCCAGGTAGCGCATCGCCACCCGGTCGATGCCGCGGTCCCGCACGATCGACACGGTGTAGTGCGGCAGGGTGACGCCGTGGGCGTACCGCGCCCAGCGGCGCATCAGGATGCCGATCGGGGTACCGGCCCGGGCCAGCGACACCAGCACCGGCGCCTCCCGTTGCGCCAGCACCAGTTCGGTGACCACCCCGACCGCGTGCGCGACGCGGTCGGCGGATTCGGCCAGCGCGGCGTGGAACAGCTCCAGGTATTCCCCGGACGGTTGGTATTCGGTCGGCAGCGACTCGGCGTAGTGGGCGGCGCCGGACTGGATCCGCGCCTCCCGCTGCTCGACCGGGGCCTCCAACTCCACGTCCGACAGGTCGGTCAGCAGCCAGGTCACCTCGGCCGCGTCGTACGAGGAGAACGCCGGGCCGTGAAGCGGCGTGGGCAGGGTCATCGGGCTACCTCCTGTCCGGCCGGCGCCGTGGCGACCACCGGGACCAGATCGGGTACGACCGCGACGGTGACGCCGCCGCTGACCGCGCGCAGTGCCGCCACCAGCCCGTCGTCCTGCCACAGCCGCGGGGTGTCGGCGGTCCGGTCGACGACCAGCACGATCCGGTCGAACGGTTCGGCGGCATCTGGCGGCGCGACGTTGTAGACGTACCGGACGCCGTCGGTCTCGTGGTCGTGCGGAGGGAACGTCAGCGTGGTGCGGATCGCGTATCCGGGCTCGTCGACGGCGAGCACCGGCGAGCGGGTGGTGGAGGAGAACCGGACCGGACCGGGTCGGGTCCGCGCCAGCCGGCAGGCCAGGGCGAGCGGGGCGTACATGAACTCCTCGGTGCCGAGTACGAGGATCCGCGCGTCGTCGGGGAACCCGGCGGCGACCTGTTCGGCGAGCCGGGACACCGCCTTGGCCAGGGCCGGCCGGTGCCGGGCGGCGAACCCGTGCCGGCCGCCGTCGGGCAGGTCGGCCGGCCAGTCGGCGTCGACCCGTACGACGTCCGACGGCGCCCGGCGCGGTGCCGGCGACCGGCCGCCCGAACGGCGCGGGGCGGCCGGGGGCCGCCCGGTGTCGACGGCGTCGACCAGTGCGCGGCCGCGTTCGAGCACGTCGTCGGGGAGGACGACGCCGCCGGCGGCCAGCGACACCACGTCGACCCGGGCCCCGAGCTCGGTGCCGAGTTCGGCGAGCATCCGCTGGTCGGGGCCGCCGCGCAGGTCGAGCAGGGCGGCGATGGCGTAGTGCTCGCGGGGCCGTAGGGCGTGCAGGGCGCGGATCGTCGCCGCCGCGGTCCGCCCGGTGGACAGCTCGTCGTCGACGAGCAGGAGCGGGCCGGGCCGGTCGAGCCAGCCCGGGTCGGCCGGGAGCAGCAGGTGCTCGGTGGCGTGGCTGTGGGTCTCGTCGAAGCTGCCGAGCAGCGGCACGCCGGGCACCGGCCGGCGGGTGGAGTGCAGGTAGTCGGCGCCGGCGAAGACGTCGGCGACGACGTGTCCGAGGGCGGTGGCGGTCTCGGCGTATCCGACGACGAGGGGCGGCTCGGGCAGGTGCGCGACGCCGGCCGGCGGGATCCCGGAGCCGGGGGCCGGGGCACGGTCCGGCCCGGGTACGGCGTCGATGTCGGTCAGCTTCGCGCCGAGCAGTTCGGCGACCCGCCGGCCGAGCAGCCAGCCCGCGGTGTAGACGGTCCGCGGGTCGACCGGGATGTGCTTGCCGAGCACCTCGGAGACGATCAGGTGGGCGCGGCGGGGGTTGCGCCGGACGGCCAGGCCGGCGAGGTCGGCCAGGTGCGGGGTGTCTGCCGGCGTGCCGGGAGCGGCGGTGTCGACGAGGCGGATGCCGAGGCGTTCGGTGACCCAGGTCCCGGACCAGGTCGTGTCGGTGCGGCTCAAGCGGCGAGCTCCGGCGGGCTGACGGTGGCGTCGAGGAAGTCGACGAAGCCCACCCCTTCGGCGGCCACGCCGAACACGCTGGCCCGCAGCAGGGTCTGCTCGGCCCACGGGCGGTGCGGCTTGACCTCGTTCATCTTGTTGCCGTAGAGGCTGCGCAGCACGCCACCGCCGAGGCCGCCGGCCGAGTCGTCGCAGATCGCCACCGCGTCACTGTATTCCTCGTGGCTGACAACACTGAGGGCGTGTACGGCCGCCGCGTGGCTCGGGTGGATGACGGTCTTGCCGTTGAGCCCGTTCGAGCGGTCGAGCAGCAGCTCCCGGATCAGGCCGTCGAGCGCCTGTCGGACCAGGTGGCGGCGCAGCAGCCGGCCGCTGTCGTCGTGGTCCTCGAACGGGGTGACCCGCAGTTGCGGCTTCAGGACCCGTTCGCCGCCGGAGAAGTACTCCCACACCGGGCCGGTCACGAGATAGCCGGTGCCGTCGCGGCGGGCCATGACGTTGATGATGTCGGTCAGCACCGAGGCGACGACGCCGATGTCCCAGGCGGTCAGTTCGGCCGGCCGGCGCAGGCCGTAGACGCTGCTCAGGTCGGTTGCGCCGACCCGTACGGCGAGGATCAGGTCGCGGTTGAGGTCGAGCAGGTGCCGGATCGCGAGCAGGGTGCCCTGCCGCGTCTCGGCGTGTGCGATCTCGGGGGTCTCCAGCACCGGCATGGCGTACAGCGGGCGGCCGGTGGCCCTGGCGACGTCGCGTACGGCGCGCAGCCCGGCATGCCCGGAGTCGTCGGCGCGGAACTTGGGCAGGACGAAGCCGCTGAGCACCCCGAGGTCGTCGCCGAGCCGTTCGGCGAGCCGGTAGATCTGGTCGGGGTGGCGGACCCGGACGAAGAGCAACGGGCCGTCGGGGCGTTGCTGCGCCACCTGCCGTAGCTGCCGGGGAAGGTTGATCTCGGCCGCGTCGACCTCGTCGTCGCGGATGGCGTCCTCGAGGCAGCACACCATGCTCATCACGCCCTCGGTGTGGCACCGGGCGATGTCGGAGGCGAGCTGGGGGCGTACGGCGGGGGAGTAGAGGGTGGCGCCGAGGGCGAGGGCCAGCCGTTCGGGCGGTGAGTCGCGGGCGAAGTCGGTCGGGGGGCGGTGGAACAGCGTGTCCGCCGCACCCCCGACCAGGTGGGAGAAGTAGCGCATGGCTGTCCTTTCTTCTCTTCCCGGGACGGGGGCGCGGCGCGCCACGTGGTGATGGGTGGCCCGCCGGCGGGTGGTGCCGGCGGGTGGTGCGGATCGACCCGGGCGGTCAGGCCAGGTTGGCGGCCACCAGGGGCATGAGTTCCTGGAACGTGCGGCCGCTGCCGGGGGCGCCGATGGCGGTGAGCGCCCAGCCGGCGCCCTGGCGGTTGACCCGGGCCATCACCAGCGCGGTGTGGGTGCCGGATCCGGTCAGGGTGAAGCGGGCCAACTCGCTGCCGTTGGTCTCGTCGACCACCCGGCAGTAGGCGTTGGCGACCCGGGAGAAGTCCTCGCCGGTGAACGAGTTGACGGTGAAGACCAGGGTCTGCACCGCGGCGGGCACCTGACCCAGTTCGACGATGATCGACTCGTCGTCGCCGTCGCCCTCGCCGGTGGTGTTGTCACCGGTGTGGACGATCGAGTTGTCCTTGCTGCGCAGTTGCCGCCACCACACCTGGTCGAGCAGCCGACCCGAGCCGTCGAGCAGCAGGCACGACGCGTCGAGGTCGATGCCTCCGCCGCCGCCGCGCAGCTTGCCGAAGAATCCCTTGGCGGGTGCGGCGTCCCAGCCCAGGCCCATTCGGATCCGGGTCAGGGTGCCACCGGGCTTCTCGAGTGAGACCCGCTGCCCTTTGGTCAATTGCACTGCCATGGTGCTGCTCCCTGCGTTGGTGTGTCCGTCAGACCTTCGCGAGTTCGGAACCCGACTGGTCGGAGCCGGCGCCGGCACGGCGGTTGCGGACCACCGAGCTGGCGAACGAGGCGAGGATGAAGGCGAGGCCGATGAGGCCGGTGAAGATCTCGTTGATGTGGATGTTGATGGTCAGGATCAGGATCGTGGCCAGCGCGCCGATCGCCCAGTGCGCACCGTGTTCCAGATAGACGTACTCGGCCAACGTCCCCTTGTTGACCAGGTAAACGGTGATCGAACGGACGAAGAAGGCACCGACGCCGAGGCCGGCGACGATGATGAAGATGTTCGAGGTGATCGCGAACGCGCCGACGACGCCGTCGAAGCTGAACGACGCGTCGAGGACCTCGAGGTAGAGGAACAGGAAGAACGCGGCCTTGCCGACGGCGACGGTGACCGGCTGTCCGCCCTTGGTCTCGGTCTTGGTCTTCGCGTCGGCCGCGACGGCCTCGGCCACCGCGTTGGTCGCCGGTACGCCGGGCGCGGTCGTCGGGTTCTTCGCGTCCTTCGACCCGTCCGCGTCCTCGGACTCGTGGGTGACGTTCTCGACCAGGTTCTCGCCGGCCGACTCGAACAGTTCGCCGAGGCCCTTGACCAGCAGGTAGGTCACGATGCCGTAGAGGCCGGAGGTGAGTACGGTCGCCGAGTTGTCGCCGGCGAGCAGTTCGCCCGCGACCAGCAGGACGCCGAGGCCGACGACGACCGACAGGTGGTCGAGCCGGCCGAGCTTGGCCAGCACCGCCTCGATCGGCTTGATCCACTTGATCTCGCGGTCCTCGAACATGAAGTCGAGGAAGATCATCAGCAGGAAGATGCCGCCGAACGCCGCGATGGCCGGGTGCGCCTCCTCCAGCGCGTGCTGGTAGTCGTCGGGCGAGTCGATGGCCAGCTGGAAGGCCTCGATCGGGCCGAGGCCGGCGGTGAACGTCACCAGCAGCACCGGGAAGACCAGCCGCATACCGAAGACGGCGATCGCGATACCGACGGTGAGGAAGATCTTCTGCCAGAACCGCGACATGCGTTGCAGCACGCTGGCGTTGATGACGGCGTTGTCGAACGAGAGGGAGACCTCCAGCACGATCAGCACCGCGACCAGGACCAACGCGGTAGGGCCACCGAACCAGGCTGCGGCGATCAGAGTCGCCACAGTGATCGCCAGGGACCAGAAGAAGGTACGTAAGAACACGTGGCGCTCCGAATGGACAGTTGTCAGAGGATGTCGATGTGCTGGTGGAGATCGTTCGATGGACCGGTTGAAGATCGTCCGGCGGGAGGTCTCGAAGTGGTGTCGTTCACACGGCCGCGGGCCGCCCGTCCGGTTGGAAGGACGACCCGCGGAGTGAAAGTGCAGGCGGCTGGCTGCGCCGCCGGTTGTCAGACGTTGACGCCGAAGTCCTGCGCGATGCCCCGCAGGCCGGAAGCATAGCCCTGGCCGACGGCCCGGAACTTCCACTCGGCGTCACGCCGGTAGAGCTCGCCGAACACCATGGCGGTCTCGGTCGAGGCGTCCTCGGAGAGGTCGTAACGGGCCAGCTCCTCGCCGCCCGCCTGGTTGACCACCCGGATGAAGGCGTTGGCGACCTGGCCGAACGACTGGCTGCGGCCCTCGGCGTCGTAGATCGACACGGTGAACGTGATCTTGTCGACGTCGCCGGGCACGCCGGCGAGGTTGACGTTGAGCTGCTCGTCGTCGCCGTCACCCTCACCGGTGAGGTTGTCACCGAGGTGCTGCACCGACCCGTCGGGCGAGGTCAGGTTGTTGAAGAAGATGAAGTGCTGGTCCGAAATTGCCTTGCCCGAGGCGTTGCAGATGATGGCGCTGGCGTCGAGGTCGAAATCGGTGCCGGTGGTGGTGCGTACGTCCCAGCCCAGGCCGACCGTGACGGCCGTCAGACCCGGGGCCTGCTTGGTGAGGCTGACGTTGCCACCCTTGCTGAGGCTGACTCCCACGAACTCCTCCAACTCACTGCACGGCGGGACGATCCCGCGAATGAACTTGTGGCCGGGCCGCAGCCCGTACCAGCGTGTAATACCACTGTGAGGCCGGGTCTCCCGGCTGCCTCACCGAGCGTCGCAGACCGACGCAACACGTGACGCACCCTCGATGGGCGACCTGACCTCACGGAACGGGGAGGTTACCACCGTGAGATCAAAGAATCCTGAGAAACGGATTGTCACGGACGAACCGCCGACCGAACCGGCCCGGCGTCACCAGCCGCGGGCCCGCCACTCCGGCACCCCCGGCCGTTCGGCACCCAGCGTGCTGTCCTTGCCGTGACCGGGATAGAACCAGGTCTCGTCGGGCAGCCGGTCGAAGAGCTTGTGTTCGACATCGTCGATCAGGGAAGCGAACCGCTGCGGGTCCTTGTCGGTGTTGCCGACCCCGCCCGGGAACAAACTGTCCCCGGTGAACAGGTGGGGCACCCCCGCCGGGTCGCGGTAGAGCAGGGCGATCGACCCCGGCGTGTGCCCCACGATGTGGATCACCTCCAGGGGGCAGTCGCCGACGCGTACGGTGTCGCCCTCGGCCAGCGGCTCGGACGGGATCGGCAGCCCCTCGGCGTCGAGCGTGTGCACCAGCGACCGGGCGCCGGTGGTCGCCACCACCTCCTCCAGCGCCACCCAGTGGTCCATGTGCTGGTGGGTGGTGACCACCGCGGACAGCCCGCCGTCGCCGACCAGTTCCAGCAGCCGTGGCGCCTCGTTGGCGGCGTCGATCAGCACCTGGTCGCCGCTCGCCCGGCAGCGCAGCAGGTAGGCGTTGTTCTCCATCGGTCCGACCGAGAGCTTGGTGATGACCAGGTCGTCCAGTTCGCGTACGTCGGGTGGGCCGCCCGGCGCGACATCTCCGGTATAAGGCATCGGGGTTTCCTTCACATCCAGCTCGGCGGATTCGGCAGCGGTCCGTCCGGGGTGACCTGGAGCGACTCGCCGGTGGACCGCCCGGTGAGCCACCCGGCCAGCGCGTGCGCCGGCCCGGAAACCGTCGGCGCCGCCCCGGCCGCTCCGACGGACAGTTCCTGCCCCGTCTCCACCGGGCACAGCACCACGTTCGGCGCGTCGTCGCGCCCGGCGTACCCGTCGACGATCTCGCGCAGCAGGTGGAGGCTGAACGCGTCCGGCCAGTCCGCCGGGTGGTAGCCGGCGGCGAGGTCGACGTGGTGCACCTCGACCTCGCGCAGCCGTCGCCACACCCCGTACGCCGCGGTCTGCGGGCGGTCCGGGATCTCCAGCGTGGTGAGCCACATCTCGCTGGTCAGCCGGTCGGCCGTGGCGGCGTGCCGGGCGGCCGAGTCGCGCAGGTCGGCGAGCTGGACCGCCAGCGGGCGCCCGGCGCCCGCCTCGATGTCGGCGACCCGGCGCTCCCAGCTCGGGTACTGCGGGGTCACCACCCCGGTCCGCGCCCACTCCAGCAGGTTGGTCATCCCGTCGGCGTTGCGCGCCAGGTGGGTCAGCACGTGTCCGCGGCTCCAGCCCGGCAGCGCCGACGGCGCGGCGACCGCCGCGTCGGAAAGGTCCGCCACCGTCGACAGCAGCCGGTCGGTCGCGCGTCGCACCTCGGCCATGAGTACGAGCGGGTCAGCCGTCACGGTCCGACCCTAACCGCCGTACCGCCAGGGGGCAGGACGGAAATGCCTTTCGGCGGGTCGGGGGAGGCTCTACCGTCGATGCCGACGCGTCACGCAGGAACCGAGAGGGGGTGCCAGTCCATGCCGCCATCCATGCGGGCGAACGTGACCAGCCCCGTCTCACCGGGTATCTGACGGCCCGCACCGGGCCGCCGGCACCATCACGCACGAGAAGGTTCCCATGACGTTCGACATCACGTCCCTCGGTTGGGACGCCGAGCGGGCCGCCGCGTTCCGCGCGCCCGATCCCAGTCATCGACCCGGCCGGGTCATCCGCGTCGACCGCGGCGCCTGCACCGTGCTGTGCGCCGACGGCACCGTACGCGCCAGTCTCGCCGGCGGGGTCCTGGTCGCCGCCGGCCGTGACCCGGCGAACCTGCCCTGTGCCGGCGACTGGGTGGTGGTCCGGCACTGGCCCGACCAGCGGGTCACCGTCGAGGCGGTGCTGCCCCGGCGCACCGCCGTCGTACGGCGCACCGCCGACAAGGACTCGACCGGTCAGGTGCTGGCCGCCAACGTCGACACCGTGGCCGTCGTCGAGCCGATGGACCCGGCGCCGGACGTCGGCCGGATCGAACGACTGCTGGCGCTCGCCTGGGAGTCCGGGGCCCGGCCGGTGGTCGTCCTCACCAAGTGCGACCTGGCCGCCGATCCGGCGGCCGTGGCCCGGCAGATCGCCGAGATCGCGCCCGGCGTGGAGATCGTGGCGGTCAGCGCGCAGCGTGGCGACGGCCTCGACACGCTGCGGCCGTCGATCGCCGCCGGCCGGACCCTGGCCCTGCTGGGCCCGTCCGGCGCCGGCAAGTCGACCCTCGTCAACGCCCTCGCCGGGGCGGTCGTGATGGCCGCCCAGGGGGTCCGCGGCGTCGACGGCAAGGGCCGGCACACCACCACCTACCGGGCGTTGATCCCGATCCCGGGCGGCGGCGCGGTGCTGGACACCCCCGGGGTACGCGCGGTCGGCCTGCTCGACGCCGCCGGGGGACTCGACCAGGCATTCGCCGACATCGCCGAGCTGGCTGCCGGGTGCCGGTTCGGGGACTGCGCGCACAACGGCGAACCGGGGTGCGCGGTGCGGGCCGCGCTGGAGTCCGGTGACCTGACCGGCCGGCGCTGGGAGAGCTGGCGCAAGCTCCAGCGCGAGGTGGCGTTCGAGACCCGCCGCCGCGACGCCCGGGTGGCGGCGGAGCACCGGGCCAGGTGGAAGCGGATCGACCGGGACCAGCGGGCCGGGGGTGCCCGCCCCTAGCCGTCGGCCCCTGGCTGGCGGCCCCTGGCTGGCGGCCCCTGGCCGTCGGCCCCGGCCGGCGCGTCGGGCGCGGGCGCGGCACCGGCCGTCCGTGGCGCCGCCGCCCCCGGTGACCTGGGGTCGGGGGTGTGGGGCGGGTCGCGGGAATTCGGGGGAGGGGAAAACTGTCATACCCCGCGGATACAGTAGCCGCGACGTTTCTGTGTCGTTGGCATCTACGACCGGCGGGCATCAGCGTCGATGAGATCAGGCGTCGATGGGATCAGGTGTCGACGAGATCAAGTCGATGAGTGACGACATCGTTACTGTGCCGGTGCCCCGGACAGATCCCCTTATATTGCAACTGGGAGTGGGCGGACAGTGGCCGACCGACTGATCATCCGCGGCGCGCGCGAGCACAACCTGCGCGACGTCAACCTCGACCTGCCGCGGGACGCGATGATCGTGTTCACCGGGCTGTCCGGCTCGGGCAAGTCCAGTCTCGCGTTCGACACGATCTTCGCCGAGGGGCAGCGCCGCTACGTCGAGTCGCTGTCGTCGTACGCCCGGCAGTTCCTCGGCCAGATGGACAAGCCCGACGTCGACTTCATCGAAGGACTCAGCCCCGCGGTCTCCATCGACCAGAAGTCGACCTCGCGCAACCCCCGCTCGACCGTGGGCACCATCACCGAGGTCTACGACTACCTGCGGCTGCTCTTCGCCCGGGTCGGCGAGCCGCACTGCCCCGTCTGCGGCGAGCGGATCTCCAAGCAGAGCCCGCAACAGATCGTCGACCGGGTCCTCGCCATGACGGAGGGCACCCGGTTCATGGTGCTCGCCCCGGTCGTGCGCGGACGCAAGGGCGAATACGTCGACCTCTTCGCCGAACTGCAGGCCAAGGGCTACGCCCGGGCCCGGGTCGACGGCGTCGTGCACCCGCTCAGCGAGCCGCCCAAGCTCAAGAAGCAGGAGAAGCACACCATCGAGGTGGTGGTCGACCGGCTCACCGTCAAGGCCGGCGCCAAGCAGCGGCTGACCGACTCGGTCGAGTCGGCGCTCGCGCTGGCCGGCGGCATCGTGCTGCTCGACTTCGTCGACCTGGCCGACGACGACCCCAACCGCGAACGGCGCTTCTCCGAGCACCTGGCCTGCCCCAACGACCACCCGCTGGCGATCGAGGACCTCGAACCCCGGGTCTTCTCCTTCAACGCGCCGTACGGCGCCTGCCCCGAGTGCACCGGCCTCGGCACCAAGAAGGAGGTCGACGCCGAACTGGTCGTACCCGACCCGGAGCGCACCCTGCGCGAGGGGGCCATCGCGCCGTGGAGCGGCGGGCACACCCTCGAATACTTCCTGCGCCTGCTCGAGGCCCTCGGTGACGCCGAGCACTTCGACCTCGACACCCCGTGGCGCAAGCTGCCGTCCCGGGCCCAGAAGACGATCATGTACGGCTCCGAGGACCAGGTCCACGTCCGCTACCGCAACAAGTACGGCCGGGAGCGTTCCTATTACACCGGCTTCGAGGGCGTGGTGCAGTGGATCGAGCGGCGGCACTCCGACACCGAGTCGGACTGGTCCCGCGACCGCTACGAGGGCTTCATGCGCGACGTGCCGTGCGGCACCTGCGGCGGCACCCGGCTCAAGCCGGAGGTCCTCGCGGTGACCCTGGCCGGCAAGAACATCGCCGAGGTCACCAACCTGTCGGTCGGCGAGTGCGCCGACCTGCTCGGCGGCCTGGTCCTCACCGACCGGCAGAAGATGATCGCCGAGCGGGTGCTCAAGGAGATCAACGCCCGGTTGCGGTTCCTGGTCGACGTCGGGCTCGACTACCTGTCGCTCGACCGGGGTGCCGGCACGCTCTCCGGCGGCGAGGCGCAGCGGATCCGGCTCGCCACCCAGATCGGCTCCGGCCTGGTCGGCGTGCTCTACGTGCTCGACGAGCCGTCGATCGGGCTGCACCAGCGGGACAACCAGCGCCTGATCGAGACCCTCGTACGCCTGCGCGGGCTCGGCAACACGCTGATCGTCGTCGAGCACGACGAGGACACCATCCGGGCCGCCGACTGGATCGTGGACATCGGCCCGGGCGCCGGCGAACACGGCGGCCGGATCGTGCACAGCGGCTCGGTGGACGACCTGTTCGCCAACGAGGAGTCGCTGACCGGCGCCTACCTGTCCGGGCGGAAGGCGATCGTGACGCCGGCCACCCGCCGCCCGCAGACCGCCGGCCGCGAGCTGGTCGTGCACGGTGCCCGCGAGCACAACCTGAAGAACCTGACCGTCAGCTTCCCGCTCGGGCAGTTCATCGCCGTCACCGGGCTCAGCGGGTCGGGCAAGTCGACGCTGGTCAACGACATCCTCTACACGGTGCTCGCCAACCAGCTCAACCGGGCCCGGCTGGTGCCCGGCCGGCACACCCGGGTCAGCGGCCTCGAACACGTCGACAAGGTCGTCGGCGTCGACCAGTCGCCGATCGGGCGTACGCCGCGCTCGAACCCGGCCACCTACACCGGTGTCTTCGACCACGTACGCAAGCTGTTCGCCGAGACCACCGAGGCGAAGGTACGCGGATACGGTCCCGGCCGGTTCTCGTTCAACGTCAAGGGCGGGCGCTGCGAGGCGTGCTCGGGCGACGGCACCATCAAGATCGAGATGAACTTCCTGCCCGACGTCTACGTCCCGTGCGAGGTCTGCAAGGGCGCCCGCTACAACCGGGAGACGCTGGAGGTCCACTACAAGGGCCGGACCATCTCCGAGGTGCTGGAGATGCCGATCGAGGAGGCGGCCGAGTTCTTCGCCGCCATCCCGGCCATCCACCGGCACCTCAAGACCCTGGTCGACGTCGGCCTGGGCTACGTCCGGCTCGGCCAGCCCGCGCCGACCCTGTCCGGCGGTGAGGCGCAGCGCGTCAAGCTCGCCTCCGAGTTGCAGAAGCGCTCCAGCGGCCGCACCGTCTACGTGCTCGACGAGCCGACCACGGGCCTGCACTTCGAGGACATCCGCAAGCTGCTCAAGGTCCTCGACGGGCTGGTCGACAAGGGCAACACGGTCATCGTCATCGAGCACAACCTCGACGTGATCAAGTCCGCCGACTGGCTGATCGACATGGGACCCGAGGGTGGCCACCGCGGCGGCACGATGCTGGCCGCCGGCACCCCGGAGGAGTTGGCCGAGGTGGCCGACAGCCACACCGGTCAGTTCCTGCGCCCGGTGCTCGGCCTGACCGGCGAGCCCGACGGCGGCGCGTCGGCGGTCGCCCGGGCGGCGAAGGCCAACGGCCGGTCCACCGGTGCGAAGGCCACCGGCCCGGCCACGAAGACCGCCGGCCCGGCCACGAAGACCGCCAGGGCGACCGCCGCGAAGACCGCGAAGTCCGCGGGTACGGCCGGCGCGAAGGCCGGTGGGACCGACGGCGAGGCGGGGGCCGGCGGCACCGCGCCCAAGACCCGCGCCCCCCGCAAGGCGGCCACCCGGACCCGCGGCTGAACCAGCGCCGGTTCGATTCCGTGCCTTCTGGTGGGTCGTGGAAGATCCAGGGCCCACCAGCAGACAGGAAGGGCTTCGCATGAGTGACGACCAGGTCGTGACCGGGCCGGGCAGCACCACCCGCCGTTCGCTGTTCGCGGGTGCCGGCGCGGTCGGCGCGACCGTCGTACTGGCCGCCTGCGGCGGTGACGACGGGTCCCCGGACGGCGGCACGTCCACGCCCGGCACCGCACCGACCGGCGGCGGCGACACCGGCGGCGGCGTCACCCTGGGTTCGACCGCCGACGTACCGGTCGGCGGCGGGGTCATCTTCGCCGCCCAGCAGGTCGTGGTGACCCAGCCGGCGGCGGGTGAATTCAAGGCGTTCAGTTCGATCTGCACCCACCAGCAGTGCCCGGTCAGCCGGATCGAGGGCGGCATGATCAACTGCACCTGCCACAACAGCCGGTTCTCGATCGAGGACGGCGCGCCGCAGGGCGGCCCGGCCACCGCGCCGCTGCAGAGCAAGACGGTCACCGTCCAGGGCGACAACATCGTCCTGGGCTGACGACCGGCGTCGCGGCGGGGCGTCGACCGACGCCCCGCGCGGCGCCTCCGGGTCGTCCCGCCCGCCGGGTCCGGTCCGTCGACCGGGTCGTGTCGGGGGTACGGGCTAGGCTTGCCGCCGTGGCTGACCCCTCGACCTACCGCCCCGCCCCGGGGACGATTCCCGAGGCGCCGGGGGTCTACCGCTTCTACGATCCCGGCGGCCGGGTCATCTACGTCGGCAAGGCGAAGAACCTGCGCAGCCGCCTCAACTCCTATTTCACCGACCCCTGGCACCTGCACCAGCGCACCCAGCAGATGGTGACGACGGCCTCGTCGGTCGACTGGGTCATCGTCAGCAGCGAGGTCGAGGCGCTGCAGCTCGAATACACCTGGATCAAGGAGTTCGACCCGCGGTTCAACGTCAAGTACCGCGACGACAAGTCCTACCCCTACCTCGCCGTCACCCTCGGCGAGGAGTTTCCCCGGCTGCAGGTGATGCGCGGCGAGAAGCGCAAGGGCGTGCGCTACTTCGGGCCGTACTCGCATGCCTGGGCGATCCGCGAGACGCTCGACCTGCTGCTGCGGGTCTTCCCGGCCCGCACCTGTTCCTCCGGGGTCTTCAAGGCGGCCGGCCAGGCCGGCCGGCCGTGCCTGCTCGGCTACATCGGCAAGTGCTCCGCGCCGTGCGTCGGCCAGGTCGGTGCCGACGAGCACCGCGAGATCGTCGACCGGTTCTGCGACTTCATGGCCGGGCGCACCGACACCATGGTCCGCCGGCTCGAACGCGAGATGTCGCAGGCCAGCGAGCGGCTGGAGTTCGAGCAGGCGGCCCGGCTGCGCGACGACCTCGCCGCACTGCGCCGGGCGATGGAGAAGCAGACCGTGGTGTTCGGTGACGGCACCGACGCCGACGTGGTGGCGTTCGCCGAGGACCCGCTGGAGGCGGCCGTCCAGGTCTTCCACGTCCGCGGCGGGCGCGTCCGCGGCCAGCGCGGCTGGGTGGTGGAGAAGGTCGAGGACCTGACCACCGGTGACCTGGTGCACTACTTCTGCACCCAGGTCTACGGCGGCGAGCACGGTGAGGCCGACGTGCCCCGGGAGCTGCTGGTGCCGGCCCTGCCCGGCGACGCCGAGGCACTCACCGAATGGCTGTCCGACCACCGGGGCAGCCGGGTCAGCCTGCGGGTGCCGCAGCGCGGTGACAAGAAGGCCCTGCTGGAGACGGTGGGTCGTAACGCCGCCGAGGCGCTGGTCCGGCACAAGCTGAAGCGGGCCGGCGACCTGACCACCCGTGGCAAGGCCCTCGACGAACTCGCCGAGGCGCTGGGCATGGAGACCGCGCCGCTGCGGATCGAGTGCTTCGACGTCTCGCAGATCCAGGGCACCGACGTGGTCGCCAGCATGGTCGTCTTCGAGGACGGGCTGCCCCGCAAGAGTGAATACCGCCGGTTCGCCGTCCGTGGCGCGACCGACGACCTGTCCGCGATGGCCGAGGTGCTGCGCCGACGGTTCAGCCGCTACCTCGACGCGACCAGTGACGAGATACCGGCCGGCAGCGCGACCCCCGCCGGTGCCGCCACCCCGGACCGGCCCGGCCTGTCCGGCGGCCCGGTCGCGGCCGACGGTGCGGTGGGCGCCGGGGTGCCGGCGGAGAGCGCGCCGGACGGCGACCCGGACGGCGACCCGGACGGGGGGCCGGCCGGCAGCCTGCTCGACCCGACCACCGGCCGGCCGCGACGGTTCGCCTACCCGCCGCAGCTCGTGGTCGTCGACGGCGGGCAGCCGCAGGTCGCCGTCGTCGCCCGGGTCCTGGCCGAGCTGGGCATCGACGACGTCGCCCTGTGCGGGCTGGCCAAACGGTTGGAGGAGGTGTGGCTGCCCGACGACGACTTCCCGGTGATCCTGCCGCGCACCTCCGAGGCGCTCTACCTGCTCCAGCGGATCCGCGACGAGGCGCACCGGTTCGCGATCGCCTACCACCGCCAGCGCCGCTCCAAGCGGATGACCGCCTCGGGCCTGGACGGGGTGCCCGGCCTCGGCGAGGTACGCCGCAAGGCGTTGCTGCGCCACTTCGGTTCGCTGAAGCGCCTGTCGTCCGCGACGGTCGAGGAGATCACCGAGGTGCCGGGGGTCGGCCCGCGCACCGCCGAGGCGATTCTCGCGGCCCTCGGCGGCGAGCCGGCCCCGCCGCCCGCACCGGACGCCCGGGCGGAGACCGGCCCGGACGCCGTCGCCGGCCCGGCCGTGACGGCCGCCGGCGGGCCGGCCGACGACGCCGGCGCCGGCCCGGACGGCACGCGCGGCGCCGGGTCCGAACCGGCCGCGCGGCGTGACGACGCCTAGGATCGGATTCTGGTCGAGCGGCCCGACGGGCCGCCCGTACGCGACGGGGAGATCGTGAGCGAGCGAACCATTGGGCTCAGTGCCCGGCCCGACGCCGCCGAGCGCAGCGAGCGAACCATCAGGTTCAGGTCTTGGCACGGCGCCGCCGAGCGCAGCGAGGGGGCGGTGTGAGCGAGCGCAGTGAGGACAACGGACCCGGGGCCACCCGGTCGGACACCAGGCTGGTGGTGGTCACCGGTGTCTCCGGCGGCGGCCGCAGCACCGTGGCCCGCGCCCTGGAGAACGTCGGCTTCTACGTCGTCGACAACCTTCCCCAGGCACTGATGCTCGAGATGGCCGAGCTGGCGTACGCCGCCGGTGGCGCCGCCCGGCAGACCGCGATGGTGCTGGACGTCCGCAGCCGGGCCTTCTCCACCGATCTCGCCGGTGCCATCGAGGCGCTGCGGGAGCGGGGCTTCCAGCCCCGGGTGGTCTTCGTCGACGCCGACGACGAGGTGCTGATCCGCCGCTTCGAGAGCGTCCGGCGGTCGCATCCGTTGCAGGGCGAAGGACGGCTGGTCGACGGCATCACCGCCGAGCGCAAGCTGCTCGAGGAGGCCCGCGACCAGGCCGACGTGATCATCGACACCAGCCATCTCAACGTCAACCAGCTCCGGCGCCGGGTCGAGGAGCTGTTCGGGGGCGAGGACGCCCGCCGGCTGCGGGTGACCGTGCTGTCCTTCGGGTTCAAGTACGGCCTGCCGCCCGACGCCGATTTCGTGCTCGACGCGCGTTTCCTGCCGAACCCCTACTGGGTGCCGGAGTTGCGCGAGCACACCGGCCGGGAATCCGACGTCAGCGACTACGTGCTCGGCCAGGATGGCGCGATCTCGTTCATCGAGGCGTACGCCGGGCTGATCAGCTCCACCGCCGCGGGTTTCGAGCGGGAGGGCAAGCGCTACCTGACGGTCGCCGTCGGGTGCACCGGCGGGAAGCACCGCAGCGTCGCCATCGCCGAGGAGTTGGCCGCCCGGCTGCGGCTGGCCTGGCTTTCGGCCAACCCGCAACACCGTGACCTGGGGCGCGAGTGAGGGGGCCGGGACCGGGGGCGTCCGGCGGTCCGGGTCCGGTCCGGGTCGTCGCCTTCGGCGGCGGGCACGGGCTGGCCGCCTCGTTACGCGCGCTGCGGCAGTGCCGGCTCGATCTCGACATCACCGCCGTGGTGACGGTCGGCGACGACGGCGGGTCGAGCGGTCGGCTGCGTACCGACCGTGGCTCGCTGCCTCCCGGCGACCTGCGGCAGGCGCTCGTCGCGCTGACCGCCGACACCCCGCAGACGCGCCGCAGTGCCGACCTTTTCCAGCACCGGTTCACCCCGGTTCCGGCGGGTCAGCCCGACGACCCGCTGGTCGGGCACGCGGTCGGGAACCTGGTGCTGTGCGGGCTGATGGAGCTGCTCGGCGACCCGGTGGCCGCGCTCGACCACGCGGCCCGGATGCTGGACGCGGCCGGCCGGGTGCTGCCGATGTCCTGCGACCGGGTGGAGATCGAGGCCGACGTTCGGGGGCTCGACCCGGCCCGCCCCGACGAGCTGGTCACGGTTCACGGCCAGCACGAGGTCGCCGTCACCACCGGCCGGGTGGAGACCGTACGCCTGACCCCCGGCGCGCCGGCGGCCTGCCCGCAGGCGCTGGCGGCGGTGGCCGACGCCGACTGGTTGATCTTCGGCCCGGGAAGCTGGTACACCAGTGTGATTCCGCATCTGCTGGTGCCCGAACTCGCCGCCGCGATCGTGGCCAGCCCGGCCCGGCGGCTGGTGACCCTCAACCTGGCCGCCGAACTGGAGACCGACGGCCTTTCGGTCGCCGGGCACCTGGCGGCCCTGCACCGGTATCTTCCGGAGTTGGCAGTTGACACGGTTATCGCGGACGGGAAAGCCGTAGGTGACCCCGAACCGGTCAATCGTGCGGCAGAATCGCTGGGTGCGCGGCTGTTACTCGCCCCGGTGGCGGTCTCCGACGGCGGCCCCCGACACGATCCGGCCGCATTGGCGGCCGCGCTGGTTCCCGTACTGGGTTCCGCTCGTTAAGCACGTACGAAAACACCGGCAGCAAGCCGGAACCGGCCACGAGGTGACGTGAGAAAATGGCGATGACCGCTTCGGTCAAGGACGAGCTGAGCCGGGTCGACGTACCCAAACCCTGCTGCCGCCGGGCGGAGATGGCCGCCCTGCTGCGCTTCGCGGGGGGCCTGCACATCGTCTCCGGCCGGGTTGTCGTGGAGGCCGAGCTGGACACCGGCGCCGTCGCCCGGCGGCTGCGCCGCGAGGTGGCCGAGGTCTACGGCTACCCGAGTGAGATCCACGTGCTGGCGTCCGGTGGGCTGCGCAAGAGCAGCCACTACATCGTGCGGGTGGTCAAGGACGGCGAGGCGCTGGCCCGCCAGACCGGGCTGCTCGACGTGCGCGGGCGTCCGGTGCGCGGCCTGCCGCCGCACGTGGTGTCGGCCAACGTGTGCTGCGCGGTGGCGGCCTGGCGGGGGGCGTTCATGGCGCACGGCTCGCTGACCGAGCCCGGCCGGTCCTGCGCCCTGGAGATCACCTGCCCGGGGCCGGAGTCGGCGCTGGCCCTGGTCGGCGCCGCCCGCCGGATCGGGGTCACCGCGAAATACCGCGAGGTGCGTGGTGTCGACCGGGTCGTGGTCAAGGACGGTGACGCGATCGCCGCGCTGCTCACCCGGATCGGCGCGCACTCCAGCGTCCTCGCCTGGGAGGAGCGCCGGGTACGCCGGGAGGTGCGGGCGACCGCGAACCGGCTGGCCAACTTCGACGACGCCAACCTGCGCCGTTCGGCGCGGGCGGCGGTCGCGGCGGCGGCCCGGGTGACCCGTGCCCTGGAGATCCTCGCCGACGACGCCCCCAACCACCTGACGTCGGCCGGCCAGTTGCGGCTGGAGCACCGGCAGGCGTCGCTGGAGGAACTGGGCGCGCTCGCCGACCCGCCGCTGACCAAGGACGCCATCGCCGGGCGCATCCGCCGGCTGCTCGCCCTGGCCGACAAGCGGGCGCGTGACCTGGGCATCCCCGACACCGAGGCGGCCGTCACACCGGACATGATGGTCGTCTGAGCACCGACCGGGGCGGTTTCCGCCCCGACGCACCACGACGGACAGCGCTCGGATAGGGTCGCAGCGTACGGCGACGGGGCCGGCACCCGGCCCAACCCGCCGCACGCACCGCCTCGGGCGGTCAGAGCTTCTTCCGGAGGCGTGGCGGGGCGGCCGGGGTGACCTTCGGCGGCCGACCGCGGACGGTCGGCGCACAGAATTTCCGCCGGTCACGGGCTTTCCCGGCGGACCAAAATGCGAGGAGATGGAACCTGTGACCATCCGGGTTGGCATCAACGGCTTCGGCCGCATCGGCCGCAACTTCTTCCGGGCGGTGTCCGCGTCGGGCGCCGACATCGAGATCGTCGCCGCCAACGACCTGACCGACAACGCGACGCTCGCCCACCTGCTCAAGTACGACAGCATCCTCGGCCGCTTCCCGCAGGAGGTGAAGGCGACCGCGGACGAGATCACCGTCGGTGGCCACACCGTCAAGGTCTTCGAGGAGAAGGACCCGGGCAAGCTGCCCTGGGGCGACCTCGGTGTCGACGTGGTCGTCGAGTCGACCGGCTTCTTCACCGACGCCAACAAGGCCCGGGCGCACATCGACGGCGGCGCGAAGAAGGTCATCATCTCGGCCCCGGCCAAGAACGAGGACGTGACGGTCGTCATGGGTGTCAACCAGGACACCTACGACCCCGCGCAGCACTCGATCATCTCCAACGCGTCGTGCACCACCAACTGCCTCGCGCCGATGGCCAAGGTGCTCAACGACACGTTCGGCATCGAGCGTGGCCTGATGACCACCATCCACGCGTACACCCAGGACCAGAACCTCCAGGACGGCCCGCACAAGGACCTGCGCCGGGCCCGCGCGGCGGCGCTGAACATCGTGCCGACCTCGACCGGTGCGGCCAAGGCCGTCAGCCTGGTGCTGCCGGAGCTGAAGGGCAAGCTGGACGGCTACGCGCTGCGGGTGCCGATCCCGACCGGCTCGGCCACCGACCTGACCGTCACGCTGTCGCGTGAGGCGTCGGTCGAGGACGTCAACGCCGCGCTCAAGGCCGCCGCCGAGGGCCCGCTCAAGGGCATCCTGGTCTACACCGAGGACGAGATCGTCTCCAGCGACATCGTCACCGACCCGGCCTCCTGCATCTTCGACGCCGGCCTCACCAAGCGGATCGGCGACCAGGTCAAGGTCGTCGGCTGGTACGACAACGAGTGGGGCTACTCGAACCGCCTGGTCGACCTGGTCAAGCTGGTGGGTTCGTCCCTGTGAGCATCCGTACCCTCGATGATCTTCTCGCCGAGGGTGTGTCGGGTCGGCGCGTACTCGTACGCGCCGACCTGAACGTCCCGTTCGAGAAGGAGCATCCGGGCGTCATCTCCGACGACGGCCGGATCCGGGCGGTGCTGCCGACGGTCACCGCGCTGCGCGACGCCGGTGCGGCCGTGGTCGTGGTCTCGCACCTGGGGCGGCCCAAGGGCGCGCCGGACCCGAAATACAGCCTGGCGCCGGTGGCGACCCGGCTCGGTGACCTGCTCGGCTCCCAGGTGGTCTTCGCCGGGGACACCGTCGGTGAGTCGGCGCGGGCCGCGGTCGGCGCGCTGACCGGCGGGCAGGTGGCGCTGCTGGAGAACCTGCGGTTCAACCCGGGGGAGACCAGCAAGGACGACGCCGAGCGGGGCGCGTTCGCCGACCAGCTCGCCGCGTTCGCGGACGCGTACGTCGACGACGCCTTCGGTGCCGTGCACCGCAAGCACGCCAGCGTTTACGACGTACCGGAGCGGCTGCCGCACTTCGCCGGCCGGCTGGTGCTGCGTGAGGTCGAGGTGCTGGCCAAGCTGACCGGCGACCCGGAGCGGCCGTACGTGGTCGTGCTCGGCGGCTCGAAGGTCTCCGACAAGCTGGCGGTGATCGAGTCGCTGCTGCCGAAGGTCGACCGGCTGCTGGTCGGCGGCGGCATGTGCTTCACGTTCCTCAAGGCGCAGGGCTTCGAGGTGGGCCAGTCGCTGCTGGAGGAGGACCGCGTCGAAATTTGCCGGGACCTGCTGGAGCGTGGCGGCAACCGGATCGTGCTGCCGGTCGACGTGGTCGCGGCCACGGCGTTCTCGGCCGACGCGGAGCGGACCGTCGTCGACGCCGCCACCATCCCGGCCAACCGGATGGGGCTGGACATCGGCCCGCGCAGCGTCAGCCTCTTCGCCGAGGTGATCGGCGACGCCCGCACGGTCTTCTGGAACGGGCCGATGGGCGTGTTCGAGCTGGAGCCGTTCGCGGCCGGCACCCGTGGCGTCGCCGAGGCGATCACCAAGGTCGACGGGTTCACGGTCGTCGGCGGCGGCGACTCGGCGGCGGCCGTACGCACCCTCGGACTCGACGAGTCCGCGTTCGGACACATCTCGACCGGCGGGGGTGCCTCGCTGGAATACCTGGAGGGCAAGATCCTCCCGGGCATCGCGGCGCTGGAAGGATAGCTCGGTGGCTGACACTGTCCGCCGGCCGTTGATGGCCGGCAACTGGAAGATGAACCTCAACCACCTGGAAGCGATCGCGCTGGTCCAGAAGTTGGCGTTCAGCCTCAACGAGAAGCAGCTGACCGAGGTCGAGACGGTGGTGCTGCCGCCGTTCACCGACCTGCGCAGCGTGCAGACGCTGATCGACGGCGACAAGCTCCTGATCGGGTACGGCGCCCAGGACCTGTCGCCGTACGCGTCCGGGGCCTACACCGGTGACATCTCCGGCCCGATGCTCGCCCGGCTCGGCTGCACGTACGTCGTCGTCGGGCACTCCGAGCGGCGGGCCTACCACCACGAGGACGACGCGGCCGTCAACGCCAAGGTCGCCGCGGCGCTGGCCCACGGCCTCGCGCCGATCCTCTGCGTCGGCGAGGGCCTGGAGGTCCGCGAGGCGGCCGGCCACGTCGCGCACTGCAGCGATCAGCTCGACGCGGCCCTGAAGGGGCTCAGCGCCGAGCAGGTCGAGAAGGTCGTCATCGCGTACGAGCCGGTCTGGGCGATCGGCACCGGCAAGACGGCTACCCCGGAGGACGCCCAGGAGGTCTGCGGGGCGGTCCGCGAGCGGGTCGCCGAGCGGTTCGGCAAGGAGACCGGCGAGCGGACCCGGGTGCTCTACGGCGGTTCGGTGAAGTCGTCGAACATCGCCGGCATCATGGCCAAGCCGGACGTCGACGGCGCGCTGATCGGCGGGGCGAGTCTCGACGCCGACGAGTTCGCCAAGATCGTTCGCTTCCCGGAGCACGTCTCCCGGTAGCCGGTCGTCGACCCCTCGCCACCAGGACGGGTGGCGAGGGGTCGATCCGTACCCGGTGCACATGATCGCGGTCCTACCGCTATCCTTGGCGCGGCCCCGTAATCGAGAGGACTGACCTAACTATGCCGATCGCGTTCGCATACACGTTGATCGTGTTGCTGGTCATCACGAGCGCCCTGCTCACCCTGCTGATCCTGCTGCACCGCGGTAAGGGCGGCGGTCTGTCGAGCATGTTCGGCGGCGGTGTCAGTTCCAGCCTGGCCGGGTCGTCGGTCGCGGAGAAGAACCTCGACCGCTACACGGTTCTCGTCGGCATCGTGTGGTTCGCCTGCATCGTCGGGCTCGGCCTCTGGCTCAAGCTCGCCATGAACACGGGCGCCTCCTGAGCCGCGAACAGTCGTAGACTCGGCGCGCGGACCGCACTCATCTCGTCCGGAGGCGACAGGTAGCCGGGGTAGTCGTTGGCGTAGCCGGCGACCCGCACCAGCGTGTCCGG
>NZ_JBFAKM010000065.1:0-23956 GCF_040655695.1 Polymorphospora sp. NPDC050346
ACTTGCCGGTGTTCTGGTCGATGACGACCAGCCGCCCGTCGGCGCGCACGGGCGGCGCCACGCCACCGCCGGTGCGGCCGGGGAATGAGACCGGCCCGGCCGGGGCATACCCGGGTCATGGAGGTGGCGTCATGACCCCAGCGACCGACCCGGCCGACCTGACGGAGATGGCCGGCATCGACCCGTTCGACGTCCTCGACACCGAGGCGGCCCGGGTGGACGCCTTCTACCGCGGGCTGTCCGACGCCGGCTGGTCGGCCCCCACCCGGTGCGCGGGCTGGGACCGGCGCGACCTGCTCGCCCACCTGACCACCACCGAGGACTACACGCACGCCGGGCTCAACGGCAGGGTCGAGGAGTTCGAGGACGACCTCGGCGGGGCCGACCTGGACGACCGCAACGCCCGCGGGATCGCCCGGCGGGCCGGCCTGCCGCCTGCGACGCTGCTCGCCGAATGGCGGGCCGCCTCGGCCGACAACCGCCGCCGGCTGCGCGAGCGTGGCGAGCGCGGCACGCTCCAGACGGCCGCCGGCGACTATCCGGTCGGCCGGCAGGTGTTCTACCTGGCCAGTGAACTCGCCACGCACGCCGACGACGCCGGGGTGCCGCAGTCGCCCACCGAACGCGAGGAGCGGCTCCAGTGGCGGGTACGGTTCGCCCGGCTCGCGGTGGCCGAGGCCGGCCAGGGGGTGGTCGTCACCCCGGACGGCGGGATCGAGGTGATCCGGCTCGCCGGGCAGCGGGCCCGGCTCTCCGAGAGCGACTTCGTCGAGGCGGTCGCCGACCGCCTGGGCGACGACGCGCTACCCGACGACATCCGCGAGGCACTGGTGGTGCTGGCCTGAACGGGACGCGACCCGGTCGGGCCCGCGGCGCCACCGGCGTACCGGCGACGGGCGGCGCGGATGCCGACCGGCGGGCGGACCGGGACCGGTCAGGCGCGGCCGACGCCGCGGTGCTTGCGGCGCAGGCGGAACGGCATCAGCGCGCTCTCCACCTTGGTCGCGGTCGTCATCTTCGAGATGCCGTCGAGGCGGTCGGCGAAACGGATCGGCACCTCCAGCACGGTGTGCCCGAGCCGGGTTGCCAGGTAGTGCATCTCCACCTGGAAGCTGTAGCCGTTGGACTGCACCCGGCCGAGGTCGATGTCGCGCAGCACGTCGGCGCGCCAGATCTTGAACCCGGCGGTCAGGTCCCGGATGCGGACCCGCAGCAGCGAGTGCACGTAGAAGTTGGCCCAGCCGCTCAGCGCGCGGCGGTAGAGCGGCCATGCCTCGTCGAGCTGGCCGCCCGGCACGTAGCGCGAACCGATCACCACGCCGGCCCTGGTGGACAGCAGGGTGCCCAGCATCCCGGGCAGCGCCTCGGGCGGGTGCGACAGGTCGGCGTCCATCTGCGCCACGTAGTCGGCACCGGCCTCGAGCGCCCGACCGATCCCGTCGACGTACGCCCGGCCCAGCCCCTCCTTGCCCGGCCGGTGCACCACCGTGATCCGCTCCGGATGGTCGCTGGCCAGCTTGTCGGCCACCTCGCCGGTGCCGTCCGGGGAGTTGTCGTCGGCCACCAGGATGTGCAACCCCGGCAACGGCAGTGCGAGCAGCCGCTCGACCAGGACGGGCAGGTTGCCCGCCTCGTTGTAGGTCGGCACGACCACGGTGACGCGCGCGTCACACCACGGCGTGGGTAACTGCACGGGCTCGATCATGAAAGGCATCCTCTATAGGCTGACATTTCCTCCGCAGAGGGTAGTCACCCCACGCCGGTGCCGCAGTCCGCCACCCCGGCGCGGTGGCGCGGCCGACCCGCGCGACGCCATGTTTACTCGCCCCGGCCCCGGGAACCCGGCCGAAGTGCCAGCTCAGCAGGTCGATCCCGGAGGTGGATCCGGCGCGCGAAGCGCCGGACACCCGCGCACGGGCGCCGTCCTGTTCGACGCGGTGCTGTTCGACCGCGACGGCACGCTCGTGCACGACGTGCCGTACAACGGCGACCCGGACCGGGTACGCCCGTTCGACGGCGCCCGGGAGGCACTCGACCGGCTGCGCGCCGCCGGGCTGCGGCTCGGTGTGGTCACCAACCAGTCCGGGCTGGCCCGCGGCCACTTCACCGCGGCCGACCTCGCCCGGGTCAACGCCCGGATCGAGGAGTTGCTCGGCCCGTTCGACACCTGGCAGGTCTGCCCGCACGACGAACCCGCCGCCGACGCTGAAGTGCCGGCCGGCTGCCGGTGCCGCAAACCGGCGCCCGGGCTGGTGATCGACGCCGCCCGGGCACTCGGGACCGTACCGGGCCGGTGCGTCGTCGTCGGCGACATCGGCCGCGACATGACCGCGGCCGGGGCCGCCGGCGCGGCGGGCGTACTGGTGCCGACCCCGGTGACCCGGCCGGAGGAGATCGCCGCCGCCCCGTCCGTCGCCGGGGACCTGCGCGGCGCGGTCGACCTGATCCTGCGCCGCCAGCGCCTGGTCGGCGGGGCGCGGGCCGGCGGGCGGACCCGCCCGCGCCGGGTGCTGGTCGCCCGCCCCGACTCGGCCGGCGACGTGCTGGTCACCGGCCCGGCGATCCGGGCGGTGGCGGCCGGCGCCGACCGGGTGGTGATGTTGTGCGGCCCGCGCGGCCGGGCCGCCGCGGAACTGCTGCCCGGCGTCGACGAGATCGTCGAGTGGTCGCTGCCGTGGATCGACCCCGACCCGGCCGCCGTCGACCGCGAGCAGGTCGGCCGGCTGACCGACCGGCTCGCCGCGACCGGCGTCCAGGAGGCGGTGCTGTTCACCTCTTTCCACCAGTCGGCGCTGCCGCTGGCGCTGGTGCTGCGGATGGCCGGCGTACGGCGGATCGCGGCGATCAGCGACGACTACCCCGGTTCGCTGCTCGACGTACGGCACCGGGTGCCGCTCGGCATCCCCGAACCGGAACGGGCCCTGTCGCTGGCGGCCGCCGCCGGCTTCGCGCTGCCCGACGGCGACGAACCGGTGCTGCGGCTGCGGATCGGCCCCGGCCCCGCCGCCCGGCCGTACGTCGTCGTGCACCCCGGTTCGTCGGTGCCGGCCCGGGCCTGCCCGCCGGCCCGCTGCGAACAGATCGTCCGGGCGCTCGCCGGTGCCGGTCACCGGGTCCTGGTCACCGGTGGTCCGGGCGAGCGCGAACTGTGCGCCCGGGTCGCCGGCACCGCCGGGATCGACCTCGGCGGCCGGACCGCACTGCCCGACCTGGTCCGGATCATCGCCGGCGCCGGTGCCCTCGTCGTCGGCAACACCGGGCCGGCGCACATCGCCGCCGCCGTCGGCACCCCGGTGGTCAGCCTGTTCGCCCCGACCGTCTCCTTCGGACAGTGGGGGCCGTACCGGGTGCCGTGGGTCCGGCTCGGCGACGCCGCCGCCCCCTGCCGGCACACCCGCGCCACGACCTGCCCGGTCACCGGCCACCCCTGCCTGTCGAAGGTGGAGCCGGACAGCGTCGTCGACGCGGTCCGGCTGATCGGCGTACCGGCCGGCGCCCCCGTGGCGGGTGCCGGGTGAACATCCTCCTCTGGCACGTGCACGGCTCCTGGACCACCGCACTCGTGCACGGCGGACACCGCTACCTCGTGCCGGTCAACGCCGCCCGGGACGCGTACGGGCTCGGCCGGGCCCGCACCTACGACTGGCCGGACACCGTACGGGAGGTCACCGCCGAGCGGCTGGCCCGCGAGGACATCGACGTCGTCCTCCTCCAACGCCCCGAGGAGGTCGACCTCGTCCACACCTGGCTCGGCCGCCGGATCGGCCGCGACCTGCCGGCGGTCTACGTCGAGCACAACACCCCCAAGGGCGAGGTGCCGGGGACCCGGCACCCGTTCGCCGACCGCGACGACCTGCTCGTCGCCCACGTCACCCACTTCAACGAGCTGTTCTGGGACACCGGCGCCACCCGGACCACCGTCATCGAGCACGGGGTGGTCGAACCGGTCCCGCGCTGGACCGGCGAACTCGACCGGCTCGCCGTGGTCACCAACGAGCCGGTACGCCGCTGGCGGGTCACCGGCACCGACCTGATGCCCCGCTTCGCGGCGGTCGCCCCGCTCGACGTCTACGGGCTCGGGGTCGCCGGACTGCCGGCCCGGCTCGGGCTGCCCGTCGACCGGCTCACCGTCCACGACGACGTACCGCAGGACCGGATGCACGCCCAGGTGGCCAGGCACCGGGCCTACCTGCACCTGTGCCGGTGGACGTCGCTCGGGCTCAGCCTGGTCGAGGCGATGGCGATGGGCATGCCGGTGCTCGCCCTGGCCAGCACCGAGGCGGTCGAGGCGGTCCCGGCCCAGGCCGGCGTGCTGTCGACCCGGGTCGACACCCTCGTCGACGCCGCCCGGTGGCTGATCGACGAACCGGAGGCGGCCGGCCGGCTCGGGGCGCGCGCCCGCGAGGTCGCCCGCACCCGCTACGGCCTGGACCGGTTCCTGGCGGACTGGGACCGGTTGCTGGAGGAGGAAGTATGCGTATCGCGATGATCTCCGAGCACGCCAGCCCGCTCGCGGTGCCCGGCGGCGAGGACGCCGGCGGGCAGAACACGCACGTGGCGCAACTGTCGACGGCCCTGGCCCGCGACGGCCACGAGGTACGCGTCTACACCCGGCGGGACTCGCCCGACCTGCCGGCGGCCGTGCCGCTGCCCGGCGGCGGGTACGTCGTGCACGTACCCGCCGGCCCGGCCGAGCCGCTGCCCAAGGACGCCCTGCTGCCACACATGGGCGACTTCGGCCGCTGGCTGGGCGAGCGGTGGGGCGGCGCCGAGCCGCTGCCCGACGTCGTCCACGCGCACTTCTGGATGAGCGGGCTCGCCGCGGTCACCGCCGCCCGGCGGACCGGGGTGCCGGTCGTGCAGACGTACCACGCGCTCGGCACCGTCAAACGCCGCCACCAGGGCACGATGGACACCAGCCCGCCGCGCCGGATCGGCTACGAACGCACCCTCGGCCGGGCCGTCGACCGGGTCGTCGCGCAGTGCGCCGACGAGGTGCGCGAACTCGTCCGGATGGGGGTGCCCCGCAACCGGATCGTGGTGGTGCCCTCCGGCGTCGACGACGAGGTCTTCGCGCCGACCGGGCCGGTCGCCCCGCGCGAGCCGGGCCGGCCGCGCATCCTCACCGTCGGCCGGCTGGTCGAACGCAAGGGCTTCCAGGACGTGATCGCCGCGCTGCGGCTGATCCCCGACGCCGAGTGCGTCGTCGTCGGCGGGCCGCCGGGCGCCCGGCTCGACGACGACCCGCACGCCCGCCGGCTGCGGGCGTTCGCCGTCGCGCTCGGCGTCGCCGACCGGGTACGCCTGGTCGGCGCGGTGCCCCCGGACCAGATGCCGCACTGGTACCGCTCGGCGGACGTGCTGGTCGCCGCACCCTGGTACGAGCCGTTCGGCCTCACCCCGCTGGAGGCGATGGCGTGCGGCGTACCGGTGGTCGCCACCGCCGTCGGCGGGCTCACCGACACCGTCGTCCACGGCCTGACCGGCGACCTGGTGCCGCCCCGCGACCCGCGCGCCCTCGGCGCCGCGATCCACGCCCTGCTCGACGACCGGGTACGCCGGTTCGCGTACGCCTCCGCCGCCGTCGACCGCGCCCGGCAGTCGTACACCTGGCGGCGCGCCGCCGCCCAGCTCGGCACCGTCTACTCGGCGGTCGTCGGCGTACGCCGCACCAGCGGGGCGGTCGCCTGATGACGGCCCCCTCGGTGCTCGACGCCCACCTCGCCGCGCTCGCCGCCGCGCTGCGGCCGTTCCGGCAGGCCGCCGACCTGCTCGGCCGGTGGGGCGGCGAACTCGCCTGGACCCTGGGCACCGGCGGCCGGCTGCTGGTCGCCGGCAACGGCGGCAGCGCGGCCGAGGCCCAGCACCTGGCCGCCGAACTCGTCGGCAAGCTGCGCGACGACCGCACCCCGCTGTCGGCGATCGCGCTGTGCGCCGAGACGTCGTCGCTGACCGCGATCGGCAACGACTACGGCTACGACGAGGTCTTCGCCCGCCAGGTACGCGCCCACGGCCGGGCCGACGACGTGCTGCTGCTGCTGTCGACCAGCGGCCGCAGCGCCAACCTGCTCGCCGCCGCGCGGGCCGGCCACGAACAGGGCCTGCGCTGCTGGGCGCTGACCGGCCCGGCCCCGAACCCGCTCGCCGAACTGTGCACCGAGGTCCTCGCGGTGCCGTCGCCGGAACCGCAGGTCGTGCAGGAACTGCACCTGCTGTCGGCGCACGTGCTGTGCGAGTACGTCGACCGTGACCTGCCGGCCGTACGCGGCCTTTCCGGCACCGTGCCGACGGTGGAGCACATGACCGGCCGGAATGGGGGAATCCGCGGGCTCGGTGCCCCAACCGAGGCAAGCGAGGTGAGCACATGACGCACCGCCTGGTCGTCGTCGGCGACACCCTGCTCGACCGCGACGTGGACGGGATGGTCACCCGGCTCTGCCCCGACGTGCCGGTGCCGGTGCTGGAGGAGGCGACCACGCTGGACCGGCCCGGTGGCGCCGGGCTGGCCGCGCTGTTCGCCGCCCGGCAGGGCTTCGACGTCGCCCTGGTCACCGCGTTCGCCGACGACGACGGCGGGGCCCGGCTGCGCGAACTGCTCGCCGACGCCGGGATCGAGGTGCACGTCCTGCCACTGCCCGGCGCCACCGCCGAGAAGATCCGGCTGCGGGCCCGCGGCCAGGTGCTGCTGCGGCTCGACCGCGGCGGTGCCGCCGGCCGGCCCGGCGAGCCGCCGCCCGCCGCCCGGGCCGCGCTCGCGGGCGCCGCCGCGATCCTGGTCAGCGACTACGGGCGCGGGGTCGCCGCCGCACCGGCGGTGCGGGCCGCGCTGGCGCGTACCGCCGCCCCGGTCGTCTGGGACCCGCACCCGCGCGGCCCGCGCGCCGCGCCCGGCGTCCGCCTGGTCACGCCGAACGAGACCGAGGTACGGCAGCTCACCGGCGACGACCCGGACGGTTCCCGGCTGGCGACCGCCTCCCGGGGCGCCCAGGAACTGCGCCGACGCTGGCGGGCCGGCGCGGTCGCGGTGACGATGGGCGGCGACGGCGCGCTGCTGTGCCACTCCGGCCCGACACCGCTGGTGGTGCCGGCGCCGGCCAACGCCGACGGCGACACCTGCGGTGCCGGCGACCTCTTCGCCGCCACCGCCACCGGTGCGCTGGCCCAGGGTGCGCTGGTCTCCGAGGCCGTGCAGGAGGCGGTCCGCGAGGCGAGCGAGTACGTCGCGGCGGGCGGCGTCGGTGCCGTGCTGGTGCCGGGACCGGGCAGCGGCGCGGCGGTGAAGGCTGCGTACCGGCGCCCGACCGGGACCGGCGTGTGCGGTGACCGGCCGGCCACCGCCGCACCGGACGGTCCCGGCGGCGACGGCACCGGGGTACGGCACCACGGCGCCGACGGCGACTCGGTGGCGGCCGGGGCGCTGGTCGCCGACGTACGGGCCCGGGGCGGCACGGTGGTGGCCACCGGCGGCTGCTTCGACCTGCTGCACGCCGGCCACGTCGCCACCCTCCAGGCGGCCCGCCGGCTCGGCGACTGCCTCGTGGTCTGCCTCAACTCCGACGCCAGCGTCGCCGGGCTGAAGGGGCCGGACCGGCCGGTCGTGCCGCAGGGCGACCGCAGCCGGTTGCTGGCCGCGCTCGGCTGCGTCGACGCGGTCGTCATCTTCGACGAGGCCACCCCGCACGCGGTGCTGTCCTGGCTGCGTCCGGACGTGTGGGTCAAGGGCGGCGACTACGCCGGCGGCGGCGGGGACGAGCCCGACCTGCCCGAGGCGGCCCTGGTCCGGCGCTGGGGCGGGCAGACCGTCGTCGTGCCGTACCTCGACGGCCGTTCCACCACGCGGATGATCGCCGCGGCCCGCGCCGGCACCGGGGAGGTGGCCGGATGACCGCGACCGCACCGGGCGGCGGCCCTTCCGTACTGGTCACCGGCGGGTCGAGCGGGCTCGGCGCGGCGGTCGTCGCCGCGATCGCCGACGCCGGCGGCCGCCCCTACGTGCTGGACCTGATGGAGCCGGCCCCGGGCGTGCGGTGGCTGGCCTGCGACCTCGCCGACACCCGGGCCGCGGAGGCTGCCACCCGGCGGCTGGCCGAGACGGCCGGCGGGTTCGACGGGGTGGTCACCGCGGCCGGGGTGGACCGGCCGGGCGCACTGGTCGACGTGCCGCCGGCCGACTGGGACCGGGTGGTGGCCGTCGACCTGCTCGGCACCGCCGCCGTCGTCCGGGCGGCGCTGCCGTCCCTGATCGAGCGTCGCGGCCACGTGGTCACCGTCGCCTCCACGCTCGGCCTGAAGGCCGTCGCCGACGCCACCGCCTACTGCGCCGCCAAGTTCGGTGTCGTCGGGTTCACCCGCGCGCTGGCCGCCGAACTCGCCGGCTCGGTCGGGGTCACCCTGCTGGTGCCGGGCGGGATGCGGACCGCGTTCTTCGCCGGCCGTGAGGAGCAGTACCGGCCGGGTGCCGACGCGGTGCTCAACGACCCGGCCGCGGTGGCCGCCGCCGTCGTCTTCGCCCTGCGCCAGCCACCCGGCAGCGCGGTACGCGAGATGGTGCTGTGCGCCGACCGGGAGACGTCGTACCCATGATCCTGGTGCTGCGGGCCCTCGGGGTCGGAGATCTCGCGACGGTGGTGCCGGCGCTGCGCGGCCTGAAGGCCGCCTACCCGGACCAGGACCTGGTGCTGGCCGCGCCGCGCTGGCTGGTGCCGCTGGTCGACCTGGTCGGCGTGGTGGACCGGCTGATTCCCGTGGACGGGCTGGGACCGGCGGAGCCACCGGAACCCGGCGGGGGCGCCGGACCGGAACCCGGTGGCGGCGGCCCGGAACCCGGCGCCGGACCGGAGCCGGGGGAGTGGGCGGCGCTGGACGGGGTGACCCCGGAGCTGGCGGTCAACCTGCACGGGCACGGCCCGCGGTCGCACGAGCTGCTGCTGGCCGCGAACCCGCGGCGGCTGCTCGCCTTCGCCTGCCCCGCCGCCGGGCACCTCGACGGTCCACGCTGGAACGACGACGAGCACGAGGTGCAGCGCTGGTGCCGCCTGCTGCGCTGGTACGGCATCGACGCCGACCCCGGCGACCTGGGGCTGCGCCGGCCCCCGCCGGCCTGGCTGCCGGTCGGGCTGACGATCGTGCACCCCGGCGGCAAGGACCCCGCCCGGCGCTGGCCCGCCGACCGCTGGGCCGCCCTGGCCCGGACCCTGGACGGGCTCGGCCACCACATCGTGGTCACCGGGTCGGCCGACGAGCACGACCTCGCCGAGGAGGTCGCCGGCGGCGCCGGGCTGCCGATGAACGCCGTGCTCGCCGGCCACACCGACCTGGCCGAGTTGGCCACCCTCGTCGCGTACGGCCGGATGCTGATCAGCGGCGACACCGGCGTCGCGCACCTCGCCACCGCGTACCGGACCCCGTCGGTGGTGCTGTTCGGCCCGGTCCCGCCGCGGCGGTGGGCGCCGCCGCCGGACCGGCCCTGGCACCGGGTGCTGTGGCGGTCCGACCTGGCCGGCGAGCCCGGGCCGGCGGACCGGCCGCACCCGGCGCTGCTGGCCCTCGGCCCGGACGAGGTGGTGGCGGCGGTGTCCGAGGTTGACCGGATCGGCCAGGTGCGGGATGCGGTTACGGCGCACTGACCTGAACCGCCCCGGGTACGGCCGGCGCCGGCGCGGCCGTGGCGTCAGCTTCCTCGACCCCGACGGCCGGCCGATCACAGCCCCGGACGAACTCGACCGGCTCCGCGCTCTGGCGATCCCGCCGGCCTGGCGGCAGGTCTGGATCTCACCCGACCCGTGCGGCCACATCCAGGCCACCGGCGTCGACGCCGCCGGCCGCAAGCAGTACGTCTACCACCCGCTGTGGCGGGTACGGCGGGACGAGGCCAAGTTCGACCGGGTGCTCGAGGTCGCCGCCCGGCTGCCGGTGCTGCGCGAGCGGGTCACCGTCGACCTGGCCGGCCGTGGCCTGCGCCGCGAACGGGTGCTGGCCGCCGTCACCCGGCTGCTCGACATGGGCATGTTCCGGGTCGGCGGGGACCAGTACGCCGCCGGCGACGATCCCACCTTCGGGGTGGCGACCCTGCGCGCCGAACACGCCCGGCCGCGTGCCGGCCGGATGGTCCTGGAGTTCCCGGCCAAGGGCGGCGTCGCCCAGGTCCGCGAGGTGGCCGACCGGGACGTCTGCGCCGTGCTGCGCCACCTGCGGCGCGGTCGGGCCGCAGGTGACCGGCTGTTCGGCTACCGGGCCGGCCGGCACTGGTACGACGTGCGCAGCGACGAGATCAACGGCTACCTGCGGCAGGCCAGCGGCGGCGCGATGACCGCCAAGGACTTCCGTACCTGGCACGCTACCGTCCGGGCCGCGACCGGGCTGGCCGGCGCCGCCCCGGCGGCCTCGGCGACCGCCCGGCGGCGGACCGTGACGGCCGTCATGCGCGAGGTGGGCGGC
The DNA here is from genome assembly GCF_040655695.1 of Polymorphospora sp. NPDC050346. Taxonomy (NCBI): domain Bacteria; kingdom Bacillati; phylum Actinomycetota; class Actinomycetes; order Micromonosporales; family Micromonosporaceae; genus Polymorphospora; species Polymorphospora sp. NPDC050346. The sequence continues at coordinate 10,438 of NZ_JBFAKM010000065.1, forward strand.
CTGCTCGGCAACACCCCCACCGTGGCCCGGGCGTCCTACGTGGACCCCCGGATCGTCGACCTCTACCACGACGGGGTGGTCGCCGAGGTGGCCGACCCGGACAGTCGCGACGACGCCGAGCGGGCCGTGCTGGACCTGCTGGTCAATCGGTGAGCACGTGCGACAGTTCGTCGCGGAACCGGCGCTCCGACTCGGTGACGACCTCGCCGCCGATGCCGAACACCCCGCCGCTGCGGGCCGCCGACACCACCTCGTCGGCGATGGTCAGCAACCAGTGCTTGTACGCCCCGGCGTCGCCCTCGTCGGCCTTCGCGGCGAGCAGCGCCGCCGCCTCCCTGGCCCGACCGAGTACGTCGGCGATCATCGCCTGCGGGTCCGGCGGGGCGATGATCGGCAGTTCCTCACCGGTCTCCGGGTCGCCGACCCGGGACACGAGTTCGACCGCGATCGCCGACACCAGCGGGCTCGGCGCCTCCCGTCCGGTCGAGATCGCCTCCAGTCCGGCCGCGTTCTCGGCCATGGTCCGGCGGGTGCTGTCGGTCTCCGCCGCCGTCGCCGCGGTCAGCACCGCGTGCGGCAGGCCGACCAGCAGCCCCCACTCCTCGTCGCTGAAGCCGAAGGTGCTGAACACCGGCTGCTCGGTCACGGCGTCACCTCGCTCCGCTCGGCGCCGCCGTGCCTTGCACTGGGCCTGATGGTTCCCTCGCTTCGCTCGGTCACGATGCTCTCCCAATTCGTCTGGTCACCGGACCGCCCTTCCGGACGGCGGACGGACCTTGCGTGAGATTAGTTCAACCCGTATGTCAGGATCAGGCCGCCTCGCGGGCCGGCAGGGTCGGGATCAGGCCGCCTCGCGGGCCGGCTGGGTCGGGATCAGCCCGCCTCGCGGGCCAGCAGGCCCTGCTCGCTGACGACCGGCACCGACAGCGTCTTGTAGCCGACGTCGTCGAACAGCACCGTCATCCGGTCGTCCTCGTAGCCGAGCACCATGCCGCTGCCCCACTCGGCGTGCCGCACCGTGCTGTGCACCGGGAACGGCCCGCTCGCGCCGTCGTCGGCGGTGCTGGTGCCGGCGTGGCAGTTGTCGCAGTGCCCGCAGACCTTCTTCATGTGCTCGCCGAAGTACGCCAGAAGCGTCTGCCCCCGGCAGCCGCGGTGCTCGGCGAAGGCGCGCATCATGTCCGTACGCGATCGTTGCACCGTCTGCTGCCGCTCCGCCTCGGCGAGCGCGGCCTGGGCCGCCCGCGCCGGTTCGGCGGCGTACCGGGGGCGGGCGAACCGGTTACCGGCCCGGTTCTCGGCCGCACCGACCTGTTCCAGCAGGGCCAGCAACTGGCCCAGCTTGCGGGCGCTCAGCCCGCTGCGCTCGCGCAGCTCGGCCCGGGTCGCCGGCCCGTCGCGCAGCAGCGCCGCCAGGTCGCGCAGGTCGCCCTCGTCCGGGCTGCCGCCGGTGAAGTACCGCTGGATGCCGACGTCCTCGGCCCGCCACAGCAGCAACGCCCGCGCGGGCCGGCCGTCCCGGCCGGACCGGCCGATCTCCTGCAGGTAGCTGTCCGGCGAGTCGGGCAGGGCCACGTGCGCCACCCAGCGGATGTTGGGCTTGTCGATGCCCATGCCGAACGCCGACGTCGCCACCATGATCGGTACCCGGTCGGCGAGGAAGTCCTCGTGCAGCCGCTCACGTGGCCCGGCGGCCATCCCGCCGTGGTAGTGCTCGGCCGGGTGGCCGGCCGACGTCAGCCGGGCGGCCAGTTCCTCGGCGGCCCGCCGGGTGGCGACGTAGACCACGCCGGGCCGCTCCTCGGCGTCGAGCAGCGCGAGCAGCCGCCGCCACCGGTAGTCCTCGGTGGGGCAGTGCCCGACCTCCAGGAACAGGTTGGGCCGGTCCAGCCCGGACACCACGGTCCGCGGGTCGGACAGGCCGAGCCGGTCGACGATGTCGTCGCGTACGGGCGGGGAGGCGGTCGCGGTCAGTGCGACGACCGGCGGCCGGCCGAGCCCGCGGATCAGGTGCCCGAGCGCCAGGTAGTCGGGGCGGAAGTCGTGCCCCCAGGCCGAGATGCAGTGCGCCTCGTCGACCGCGACCAGTGCCGGCCGCAGCGCCTTGACCTGCGCCAGCCGGTCCGGCTGGCTGAGCTGTTCGGGCGTGATGAAAAGGAACCGGGCCCGGCCGGTGCGCAGGTCCTCCAGCGCGGCGGCCTGTTGGCCGGACGTCTCGGCCGAGCTGACCCGTACCGCCCGCAGCCGTGGGTCGCCGCGCTCGTTCAGCGCGATGATCTGGTCCTGTTGCAGGGCGAGCAGCGGCGAGACCACCACCGTCGGGCCGGCCATCAGGGTGGCCGGGACCTGGTAGACCGCCGACTTGCCGGCCCCGGTGGGGAGCACGACGAGGGCGTCGCGCCGTTTCATGAGGGCCCGCATGGCGGACAGTTGGCCGGGACGCAGCGACCGCCAGCCGAAGTGCTGTCGGGCGACGCGGCGCAGCCGGGTCGAGTGCAGTGGCAGCTTCATCGGAGAGCGTGGGTACCCGGGGCCGGGGCGGGCGAAACAACGCCCGCACCCGTACCCCGGCACCGGTCGTCGCCGGTCAGCGCAGCGCGGGGAACACCCGCTCGGCGTACAGGTCGAACAGGCCCTGGTAGTGCGGCCCGGTGTTGGCGACGTAGACCTCGTCGAAGCCCGCCTTGGCGTACCGGTCGATCATCTCCAGGTGTTCGCGCGCGTCGTCGCCGCAGACGAACGCCTTGCGGACCATGTCCGGCGTGACGAGTTCGGCGGCCTGCTCGAAGTGCCGGGGCGACGGCAGCACCTGGGACAGCTCGCCGGGCACGCCGGCGTTCGGCCACCGCTCGTACGCCAGCTGGGCGCCCTCGTCGGCGGTCCGCGCGTACGCCGCCTTGAAGCCGCCCTGGCACGGCTTGTCGCCGCCCCCGTTGTCGCGGAACCGGCGGACCAGGTTGGCGTCCGGCATCGTGCTGACGTACCCGTCGCCGATGCGGGCGGCGAGGTCGATGGCCTTCGGGCCGAAGGCGGAGACGTAGACCGGGGGCGGCTGGTCGGGCAGCGTGTAGATCCGGGCGTTGTCCACCGTGTAGTGGTTGCCGTCGTGGTGGGTGAAGCCGCCCTTCCACATCCGGCGCATGATGTCGACCGCCTCCTCCAGCATCTCCAGCCGGGTGCCGGCGCTCGGCCACGGGTCGCCGAAGATGTGCTCGTTGAGCGCCTCGCCGGTGCCGACGCCGAGCACGAAGCGGCCTTCCAGGAGCACCGCGCTGGTGGCCGCGGCCTGGGCGATCACCGCCGGATGGATGCGTACGGTCGGGCAGGTGACGGCCGTGGTCACCGGTAGCCGGCAGACCTGGCTCAGCGCGCCGATCATCGACCAGACGAACGGGCTCTGTCCCTGCGCGTCGACCCACGGATGGAAGTGGTCGGAGATCCACAGCGCCTCGAAGCCGGCCCGTTCGGCGCCCCGGGCCTGGTCGAGCAGTTCCGCGGGGGTGTACTCCTCGCTGGACAGGAAGTAGCCGATGCGCATGACGAGCCTCCTCGATCCGGGGGGTTGCCTCGGTCGGGAGGTACCCCGGCGCGTTCACCTCATGCCGAAGCGCCGGGCCGGCCGGGTTCGGGCGGCCGGGGCGGGCTGGTTCGGGTGACCGGGGCGGGCTGGTTCGGGCGGCCTGGGCTGGCTGGTCCGGATGACCGGGCGGCCGGGTCAGAGTGGCCGGGTCGGGACGGTCCGGCGGCCCGGGGTCAGCGGCCCTTGCCGAAGAGGGCGCGGATGGCCGCCACGAGCAGCAGGATGCCGAGGATCGCGCCGATCAACTGGACGCCGGGGATCTCCGACCACGGGGTCTCCTCGGCGGAGATGATGCGCGTCATCCCCGCACCTTCGCACAGCGGCCGGGCCGACGCCCACCCCGCCGTCGTGACGCAGATCACGGAAGCGCTCCCAGCGTGGGGCGCCGAAACTGGTCGGCCGGCGGCCCAATTAATAGAAAGGTTTATTGACTATTAGACCGAGCGGGTGTGAACATGGCAGCTACCGCGCAGCCGTGGGGGCCGGCGGACCGTCTACTGTGGAACTACGGGGGCCTGATGACCGACCGGAGCGGAGAACTGCCGCGCCTCGCGGCCCGGGTGCTGCAACCCGGCTTCGAAGGCACCACCCCGCCGGCGTGGATCCGCCGCTGGCTGGCCGAGGGACTCGGCGGCGTGGCGCTCTTCGCCCGTAACGTCGAGGACCCCGAGCAGGTCGCCCGGCTCACCGCCGCGCTGCGCGCCGAACGCCCCGACGTCGTCGTCGCCATCGACGAGGAGGCCGGCGACGTCACCCGGTTCGAGTCCCGCCGGGGCAGCTCGCGCCCGGGCAACCTGGCGCTCGGCACGATCGACGACCCGGCCCTGACCGAGGCCGTCGCCCGCGACATCGGCGCCGAACTCGCCGCCGCCGGCATCACCCTCAACTACGCCCCGGACGCCGACGTCAACTCCAACCCCGGCAACCCGGTGATCGGCGTACGGTCGTTCGGCTCCGAACCGGAACTCGTCGCCCGGCACACCGCCGCCTGGATCACCGGCCTGCAGTCCGGCGGGGTCGCCGCCTGCGCCAAGCACTTCCCCGGCCACGGCGACACCAGCGTCGACTCGCACGTCGACGTGCCCCGGATCGGCTCCACCCGGGAGCGGCTCGACGCCTGCGAACTGCCGCCGTTCCGGGCCGCCATCGCCGCCGGCGTACAGGCCATCATGACCGGCCACCTGCTCGTCCCGGCCGTCGACCCGCTGCACCCGGCCACCCTCAGCCGCCTCGTCCTGAGCGACCTGCTCCGCGGCGAACTCGGCTTCCACGGCGTGATCGTCACCGACGCCATCGAGATGAAGGCCATCACCGACCGGTACGGCTTCGAGGCCGGCACCGTACGCGCCCTCGCCGCCGGCGCCGACGCCATCTGCATCGGCGGCGAACTGTCCGACGAGGACAGTGCCGACCGGCTGCGGCGGGCCATCGTCGCCGCCGTCGTCGACGGCACCCTGCCCGAGGAACGGCTCGTCGAGGCCGCCAAGCGGGTCGACGAACTCGCCGCCTGGACCGTCCAGAGCCGCGCCGGGCTCGCCCCCTGGGCCGCCCACGGCCCCGACGGCTCGCCGATCGGCCTGGCCGCCGCCCGCCGGGCCGTACGGGTCACCGTGCCCAACGGCACCGTCCCGCTGCCGCTCGCCGGCCCCGCCCACGTGGTCGAGTTCGCCCCACCGCGCAACATCGCCATCGGCGCCGAGACCCCGTGGGGCGTCGGCGCACCCCTGGCCGACCTGCTGCCCGGCACCACCACCGCCCGCCTGGACGAGACCGACCTGCCGGCCGGCGCCGAGCCGCCCGCCGCGCTGCTCGCCGACGCCGCCGGCCGCTCGCTCGTGCTCGTCGTACGCGACCTGCACCGGCACCCCTGGATGGCCGCCGCCGTCGACCGCGCCCTCGCGGCCCGCCCCGACGCGATCGTGGTCGAGATGGGCGTACCGGTCACCGTCGCCGGGCAGGCGCACCTCGCGACGTACGGCGCCACCCGGGCCGGCGCGCGGGCGGCCGCCGAACTGCTCGCCGGCACCTCCTGAGCAGCCGTTTTCGGCTCACCATCGGTGCCCCCACAGGCACGGTCGGTCGCAGTATGGTCCTCCGGTGACCCCCCGCTGGCAGCGGGCCACGATGAACCCCTCGTGGATCCGGTGGCTTCCCTGCGCCCACGCCTACCTCACCGTCGTCCCCGACTCGGGCCGGTTCCCGCGCTCGACCTGGGACGCCGTGGTGCCCTGGGACGATCCGGTGTGGTGCGACCCCGGTGACATCGAGGACTGGATGGGACGGGCGGCGCGGCGTCCCGGACGCCGCGCCGAGCCCGCCGAACGCCAGATCCGTGCCCGGTATGCGCAGGTGCTCGCACTGCGCGAAACGCGGATCGACGTCTTCGCCGACATGTGCCGGCGCCGGGACCTTCCCGTACCGCACACCGTCACCGAACTACTGACCTGCCTCGCCGGACTCGGGCTGTTCGACCTCGACGGCGCCACCGGCGACCCCTGGGTACGCCCCCACCTCGACCGCGACCCGCTCGACGTGCTGCCGCTGTCGCCGCCCGAATCCGACCTCGAACGGCTCGCCCAGCGCGACGACCGGGCCGTCCAGGTCGCGATCGCCGTACGCCGGCTCGCGGTCCGCACCCGGCGGCGCTGGCCCCGGCGGCGTACGGTCGGCACCACCTTCGGCGCGGTCGCCGGACTGGCCGGGGTGACGCCGCAGGAGACCCGGCAGGCGCTCGACGACCTCGCCGGGCTCGCCGGGTTGCGCGCCGACCCCGGTGATCGGCCCGACGCCGTGCGCATCACCGTGCCATGGCCCGAGTTCGGCCAACGCTTCCCCTTCTCCGAACTCCCCGCCCCGGAACACGCCATCTGACCTCTCCACCGTTCGCACCGCCCCCGCGCGCGCCGCCCCCGCGCGCGCCGCCCCCGCGCGCGCCGCCCCCGCGCGCGCCGCCCCCGCGCGCGCCGCCCCCGCGCGCGCCGCCCTGTGCGCGTTGATCAAGGACTTGTTGTGCGATTCGTGTCGTGGTTTGGGGTGAACATCCCCTCGATCGGCGACCGGGGAGGCGCGTGGCGAGCAGGGAGGCGCGTGGCCGGCCGGGGGCGCGTGGCCGGGAGGTGGCGGGCGGGGTACGTGGCGCCGGTCGCCTCCGCGCTGATCAAGGAGCAATCGTGGGCGAACGCGTCCGTTTTGCGTGCCACATCCCCTCGATCGGCGCGGCGCTGGTGGTGGCGTCCGCCGATCGAGGAGAAGTTGCGGGAATCCTGTCCACTTTGGCGCGAACATCCCCTTGATCAACGAGGCCGGGCGGCGGGGCGCGCGAGGCCGGGCGGCGGGGCGCGCGAGGCCGGGCGGGTGGTGGGGCGGGCGGGTGGTGCGGCGGGTTACGGGGTCAGGCGGAGGATTCGGTCGTCGGTGTCGCTGGGGCGGCCGCGACCGTCACGGTTGGACGTCAGCACCCACATCGAGCCGTCCGGCGCGGCCGCGACGTGGCGCAGCCGGCCGTACTCGCCCTGCAACAGGGTCTGCGCGCCGGAACCGTCGGTGCGCAGCCGGTAGAGCCGCTGGCCGCGCAGGCAGGCGACCCAGACCTCGTCACCGACGACGGCGATGCCGCTCGGTGACGCGTCGTTGGTGGCCCAGGTGGCGACCGGGTCGACGAAGCGGCTGTCGCCGGAGACACCCTCGGCCTCCGGCCAGCCGTAGTTGCCGCCCGGCTCGATCCGGTTGAGTTCGTCGTACGTGTTCTGGCCGAACTCGGCGGCGAAGAGCGTGCCGGCGGAGTCCCAGCCCAGCCCCTGCGGGTTGCGGTGGCCGTAGCTGTAGACGGGGGAGTCGCCGAACGGGTTGCCGGGCGCGGGCTGCCCGTCGGGGGTCAGCCGCAGGATCTTGCCGGCGAGGCTGTCCCGGTCCTGTGCCGCGCCACGGTCGCCGGCGTCGCCGGTGGTGGCGTAGAGCATGCCGTCCGGGCCGAACGCGATCCGGCCGCCGTTGTGGGTGTTGGCCTTCGGGATGCCGGTGAAGATCGCCTCGGGCTGCCCGCCGGGCCGCAACCGGGCGATCCGGTTGTCGTCGCGCGCGGTGTAGTAGACGTAGATCCAGCCGTCGGCGGCGAGGGCGATGCCGAGCAGGCCGCCTTCGCCGCGTGGTACGGCCTCGTCGACGCGGGCCACCTCGGTCACCGTGCCGTCGGGGGTGACGGAGACGATGCGGCGACTGTCGCGTTCGGTCACCAGGGCCGAGCCGTCGGGCCGGAACGCGAGCCCCCACGGGGCTTCGAGGTCGCTGGCGACCGTCGACACCGGACCGTGGTCGGCGCGGGGCGCGTCGTCGATCGACGGGTCGGCGAACCATCCCCGCCAGACCGCGACGGCGCCGAGGGCGGCGAGCAGTGCGACGGCCGCGACGCCGGCGACGACGAGTTTGGTCCGGCTCCGGCCGGGACGGTCAGGCTTCGCCACGGGTACGACCCTACGTCGCCCGGCCCGCCGATGATCGGCGCGCCCGGTCAGTACGGGGCGGACTCCGGGGCGACGAGGTCGGCGTATTCGGGGTGGGATCTGATGAACGACGCGATGAACGGGCACGGGGCCTGGACCCGTTCGCCGCGTTGGCGTACCTGGTCCAGCGCGCCTCGGGCGAGCGCGCTCCCGACCCCCTTGCCCTGGTGGGCGGGGTCGATCTCGGTGTGGGTGAAGACGACCAGGCCCGGTGCCAGCCGGTAGTGGGCGGTGCCGGCGAGGTTGTCGTCGACCAGGATCTCGAACCGTCGCCGGGCCGGATTGTCCTCGATCAGGTACGCCATCCGTCGACCCTATCTCCGCCCGGTGCCGGCCGGCCGGCGGTCGCGCGGTTCGCGAGCGCCGCCCCCGTACGCTTGAGTCATGATCTCGAGGATGCCCCCGCTCCGTCCCCGCCGTATCGCCGCTGTCGCCGCCGGTCTCGCCCTCGCCGGCGCCGTGATCGCCGGTTGCAGCTCCAGCTCCGAGGGCGCCTCCACCCAGTGCGGTATCGACCAGTGCACGGTCACGTTCCAGCGTGGCGTGGAGGCCAACGCCAGCATTTTCGGCGTCGAGGCCAAGCTGATCGGTGTCGACGGCAACCTGGTGACCATCGAGGTCGCCGGTCAGCAGCTCTCGCTGACCACCGAGCAGCAGGCGGCCGATGTCGCCGGCTTCCAGGTCACCCTGGACCGGGTCACCGACAGCGAGATCGCGGTCAAGATCTCCCGCTGACCCCGTTCCCGGGCGGGCCGCTCCGGTGGCCCGCCCGGCACGTTTGGAAACCATGCGGACGGGTCAATGTCAGGCCCATGACGTTGACCCGCGATGCCGAAGCCACCGCCTCCAGAGCCAGGAACAGCAAGGCGCTGGAGGCCCTCGCCCGGGCCGGTTTCATCGGCTACGGGATCGTCCATCTTCTCTTCGCCTGGCTGGCTCTCCAGATCGCGTTCGGCCGTCCGGCCGACGACGGTGACCAGTCCGGCGCGCTGCGTACGCTGGCCCAGCAGCCGCTGGGCAAGTTCCTGGTGATCGCCGTCTGTGTCGGGCTGGCCGCGATGGCGCTGTGGCAGGCCCTGGAGGCGGCGGTCGGGCACCGCGAGGACCGCGGCAACGAGCGTACGGTCGAGCGGGTCGCCTCCGCGGTCCGCACCGTCGTCTACGCCTACTTCGCCTGGACGGCCTACAAGGTGTTCAGCAACGCCAACTCCTCCAGCGCCGACAGCCAGGAGGTGCTGACCGGCAAGCTGATGGAGTCGACCGGCGGTCAGTGGCTGGTCGGTCTCGCCGGGCTGGTCCTGGCCGGCGTCGGCGTCGGGCTGGTCGTCTACGGCGTCATCAAGCGCTTCGAGAAGCACCTGAACACCGGGCGGATGAGCGCCCGGGTCCGCAAGCTCACCCAGCGGCTCGGCGTCGCGGGCTACTCGGCCAAGGGCGCCGTCTACGCGGTCGCCGGTGTGCTGATCGTCACCGCCGCGGTGACGTACGACCCGGACAAGTCGCGCGGCCTGGACGGCGCCCTGCACGCGCTGCGGGAGCAGCCGTTCGGCACCGTGCTGCTCGCCCTGATGGCGCTCGGCATCGCGGCGTTCGGTGTCTTCTGCTTCGTGCAGGCGAGGTACCGCAAGGTCTGACCCGCCGGCCGATCCAGATCGGGACCCGCTTCACACCCGGAGCGGGTCCCGAACGTTGGTGACGTACGCCCGCATCGGGCATTCTTGTCGCTTTGCGCGGTATCCGGGCACAGGCCCGGACCCCGCCCCCTCGCACGGACCCGACGAGACATTCCGGGGGATCTTCGCAGTGCATCCCATGTTCTGGACGGTCGTGGCCACGCTCGGTGCCGCGACCGTCGCGTTCGCCGTCGTACAGGTGACCCATCTGGCCGTCCGCCGGCTCGGCCGGCGGTCCACGCTGCTGACCGAGTTGTCCGACCACGCGCACCGGCCGTTCCTGGTCGCCGCGACCACCCTCGCGGTCGCGCTCGGGGTGCGGTTCTCGACCGGGTACGCCACCGGCGAACCCTGGCGGCAGACGGTCCTGCACCTGCTCACCCTGGCCATCATCGGCACCGTCGCCTGGCTCGTCGCGTCGCTGCTGCTGGTCAGCGAGGACACCGCGCTGGCCCGGTTCCGCATCGACGTACCCGACAACCGGCAGGCCCGCCGGATCAAGACGCAGATCGTCATGCTGCGCCGGGTCACCATCGCGGTCATCGTGGTGCTGGCCGTCGGTGCCGGCCTGATGACGTTCCCGAGCGTGCGCGGTGTCGGGGCGAGCGTGCTGGCGTCGGCCGGCGTCATCGGCGTCGTGGCGGCGCTGGCCGCCCAGAGCCTGCTCGGCAACGTGTTCGCCGGCCTGCAACTGGCGTTCAGCGACGCCGTACGCCTCGACGACGTGGTCGTGGTCGAGGGGGAGTGGGGCCGGATCGAGGAGCTGACCCTGAGCTACGTGGTGGTGCAGATCTGGGACGACCGGCGGCTGATCCTGCCGACGTCGTACTTCACCACCAAGCCGTTCCAGAACTGGACCCGCACCCGCGCCGCGGTGCTCGGCACCGCCGAGTTCGAGGTCGACTGGTCGGTGCCGGTGCAGGCGATGCGCGAGGAACTGCGCACCGTCTGCGAGGGCACCGAACTGTGGGACGGCCGGGTCTGCGTGTTGCAGGTGACCGACGCCGTCGGCGGCGTGGTCAAGCTGCGCGCCCTGGTCAGCGCCGCCGACGCGCCGAGCCTGTGGGACCTGCGCTGCCTGGTCCGCGAGCAGCTGGTCAACTGGCTGCGCGACCGGCAGCCGACCGCCCTGCCGCGGATGCGTACCGAGGTCGGCGACGCCGGGGGCGACCTGCCCTGGCAGTGGGTCAGGCCGCGCCGGCCGGCGCGGCGGCCGGTCGACGCGGAGGCGCCCGACGACGCCCGGGTGTTCGGCGGCAGCGACGACGGCGACGCGCGCGGCAACGCCTTCGTCGGGCCGGAAGAGCCGGTCGACGCGACCCGCTGACCCGGACCCTGCGGTCCGGGGCTGTCCGCGTGGGTGGAAACTCTGGTAAACCGGAGGCAGCCTGCGTCAACGCCGACCGGAGGGGTTCCACGATGCCGAGTGAGGTACGCGGGGTAGTAGCCCGCGCCAAGGGTGCGCCCGTGACCGTCGAGACCGTCGTCGTGCCCGACCCGGGGCCGGGTGAGGCACTGGTGAGGGTGCAGGCGTGCGGGGTGTGCCACACCGACCTGCACTACCGCGAGGGCGGGATCGGCGACGACTACCCGTACCTGCTCGGGCACGAGGCGGCCGGGATCGTCGAGGCCGTCGGCGACGGCGTGACCCGGATCGCCCCCGGCGACTACGTCGTACTGAACTGGCGGGCGGTCTGCGGCGAGTGCCGGTCGTGCCGGCGCGGCCGGCCCTGGTACTGCTTCGCCACCCACAACGCCCGGCAGCCGATGACGCTGACCGACGGCACCACCCTGTCGCCGGCCCTGGGCATCGGCGCGTTCGCCGAGAAGACGCTGGTCGCGGCCGGTCAGTGCACGAAGGTCGACCCGGCGGCGCCACCGGCGGTCGCCGGCCTGCTCGGCTGCGGGGTGATGGCCGGCATCGGCGCCGCGGTCAACACCGGCGGGGTCGGCCGGGGCGACTCGGTCGCGGTGTTCGGCTGCGGCGGGGTCGGTGACGCGGCGATCGCGGGGGCGGTGCTCGCCGGGGCGACCACGGTCGTCGCGGTCGACATCAACGACGGCAAGCTGGAGCTGGCCCGCCAGTTCGGCGCCACCCACACCGTCAACTCCCGTGAACAGGACCCGGTGGAGGCGATCCGGGCGCTCACCGGCGGCAACGGCGCCGACGTCACGATCGACGCCGTCGGCCGCCCCGAGGTCTTCACCCAGGCGTTCTACGCCCGCGACCACGCCGGCACCGTCGTACTCGTCGGGGTGCCGACCCCGGACATGACGCTGGAGCTGCCGATGCTGGAGGTCTTCGGGCGCGGTGGCGCGGTCAAGTCCTCCTGGTACGGCGACTGCCTGCCGGAACGCGACTTTCCGACCCTGATCGACCTGTTCCTGCAGGGGCGGCTGCCGCTGGACCGGTTCGTCTCCGAGACGATCGGCATCGACGACGTGGAGGCGGCGTTCGGCCGGATGGAACAGGGTGGCGTACTGCGCAGCGTCGTGCTGTTTGACTGATCCGCCGGAATAAGGATTGGCCACCTCGGGTGAGGGGCATACCACGGGACAAGACGTGGTTCGAAACCCGCATTCGGGAGGCATCATGGCCGATGTCCTGAACGGCGCCTCCGCGCGACCGGTCTCAGAGCAGTCCACCGCGGAGCTGGTCCAGCACGCGAGCGAGCAGGTGTCCCGGCTCGTCCGCGACGAGCTGGCGCTGGCCCGCGCCGAACTCACCGAGAAGGGCAAGCACGCCGGTGTCGGCGCGGGCCTGTTCGGCGGTGGTGGAGCCCTGGCGCTGTACGGCCTGGGTGCCCTGTTCGTCGCGTTCGGGTTGCTGCTGGCGCTGGTGATGCCCGGCTGGCTGGCGGCGCTCATCGTCGCGGTGGTCCTGTTCGCGGCCGCCGGGGTCCTGGCGATGGTAGGCAAGAAGCAGGTCCAGCAGGCGGTGCCACCCGTGCCGGAGCGGGCGGTCGACAGTGTCCGTGCCGATGTCGACACGGTCACCATGGCGGTCAAATCACATGGAAATGGTGTGAAGCAGGCATGACGAGGGTGGACGCATGACAGCAGGTAACGGCTCCGGCGACGTGCAGGCGCTGCGGGCCGAGATCCAGCAGACGCGGGCCGAACTGGGCGAGACGGTCCAGGCCCTGGCGGCCCGGGCCGACGTGAAGGCCCGGCTCAGGGACTCCGCGAACCAGACCAAGCAGAAGGTACGCGAACAGGCCGCGCACACCGCCGAGGTGGTCCGTGGCTCGGTGCACGACGCGGGCGAGTCGGCCCGGCGCCACCCGGTGCCCTGGGCGGCGGTCGCCGTCGGTGCCCTGGCGGCGGTCGTCGTGCTCATCGTGGTCCAGGGGAGGCGCCGGTGAGCAAGGGCGTGAACAAGTTGGCCTACCGGCCGGTGGGGCTCGTGCTCGGCGCGGCGGCCGGCATGCTCGCCGGTGCCGCGTTCCGGCAGGTGTGGAAGCTCATCGACAGCGAGGACGACGCCCCGAGCGCGACCGACGAGGACCGTGGCTGGGGCGAGATCCTGATCGCCGCGGCCATCCAGGGAGCCATCTTCGCGGTCGTGAAGGCCGCCGTCGACCGCGGCGGGGCGACCGGCGTACGGAGGCTGACCGGCCACTGGCCGGGCTGACGGGGTGGTTGTCGACGGGCGTCGGCCGGTCTGCCTGCGCGACCGCGAAGATGGCTCCCTGGATGGCCGCGGCGATCAGGATCTCGCCCCAGCCACGGTCCTCGTCGGTCGCGCTCGGGGCGTCGTCCTCGCT
>NZ_JBFAKM010000066.1:0-23212 GCF_040655695.1 Polymorphospora sp. NPDC050346
AGCGAATTCGCTGTCGTTACGCCGAATTCGCTGTGGGCCACGACAGCAATACCCCGACGGCCCAGCCCTGCCGGCGGCCCAGCCCTGCCGGCGGCCCAGCCCTGACGGCGACGTCGGCCGTTCAGGCGGTCGCCCCGCCGGGGCGTCGCGACCACGGCCGGGCGCCCCAGCGGTCCTTAACCCGGCCTTAGCGTTGCCACAGCGCGGCCCTATCCCGATCCGGGCGAACCTCTTGGCTACGAGCAACCGAAGGAGGTTCCACCATGACCCGCAAGTCGATCGTCGCCCTGGCCGTCGGCGGAGTCGCCGCCCTTGCGTTCACCGGTACGGCACTCGGCGTGGCGGCGGCGTCGGACACCATCGAGAACCGGCAGCGGACGACGAGCGTCGCGCTGACGAGCGCCCCGGGTACGCCCGGCACGCCGGACACCACGCCCACCGCCGGTCCGACCAGCGGGGAGACGACCGGCCCGGCCCCGACGCAGAGCAGCCCGACCGGCGGCCCGGCGTCGGGTGGCGACGCGATCTCCGCCGAGCGCGCGAAGGAGATCGCGCTCGCCCGGACCGGCGGCGGCACGGTCGAGGAGGTCGACCGGGACCGGGAGCACGGCCGTCCGGTCTGGGAGGTCGAGATCTACAAGGGCCAGGTCGAGTACGAGGTCGACGTCGACCGGGAGACCGGCGAGATCGTCAAGTTCGAGCAGGACGACGACGATGACGACCACGACGACGATGACCACGACGATGACGACGACCGCTACGACGACTGACCCCGCACCGCCCACGGTCGCCGTGGACGTACCGCAGCACGACAGCCGGCTCCCCGCGTCACCGACGCCCGGGGAGCCGGCTTCCGTCGGACGGCTGTTCAACCCACCGTGGCGGCTACAGACGGTCGGCCTTGCGCAGGTTGCAGGCACGGCACAGGATCTGCAGGTTCTGCACCGACGTGGCGCCACCTCGACTGAGCGGGATCACGTGGTCAAACTCGAGGTAGCTGGTGGCGCCGCACTCGACGCAGGCTCCCCCGTCTCGCTGCCACACCTGGGTCTTCACGTGCTGCGGAACGGCGCGGGTATCCCGCTGCCCGCGAGGAGTCAGAATCTCCCGCCGGTTGATCCGGATTACGGTGTCGATGAGGACGCTCGCGTATTCCGGATCATGGGTGGCATAGAGGCCGCTGCCCCTTTTCTGCGATGCCTGCACGTGCACGAACTCACCCCGGCGCGCCGCCACATTAAAGATCTTGGACCATCCGAGTTCCCAACCGGTGTCGTGCCCGAGAAAGCGGAACTTCTTGTCGGTGACGACGATCCGCCCGGGCATTTGTTCGACAGTGCCCCGTACCTCGCGTTGGTAGGCGGCGTGCATGTCCAGGTGGCAGAGTTCGCCGATGTCGAGACGGAGTTCGGCCGGCCGTCGGGTAGGCAGGTTGCCCTCGCGGATCGACTGGAGGGCGGCGTGTCGCTCCATCCGCTCCCGCAGCGGGCCAGCGATCTCCTCCGGCACCTGCAACCGCTCCGCGAAGTCACGGAAGGTCGCCAGTTCCTCGGGCGTGACGACATCGTCCGCCATGGCGAACACGACATAGCGCTCGAGAAAGCTGCCCGTCTCCCGCCGTATCTGCTGTAGGGCGTCGGTGATAGGCACTTGATGCTGCCGCAGGCTCGCGAGCAGCGCCTCCCACTCGGGTCCCGTCGGACCGGACCGCCAGAGCACCTCTGCCGCCGACGTACGGAACATCCGCATGGCGTTCTCGCCGGCCGCCGCGCAGCCGCCACAGACCGTGCGACCGGCGATGCGCCGGATCCCCACCGGTTGACCGCACCGCTGGCACCGCCCGGCGGCCGGGGGCAGCGAATTCGGGACAGGTGCCGGCGCGACCATCGTGGCCTGGGAAAAGCCCGGGCTCAACCACCGTGTTCCATCCCACCAGTGTTCGACGGCTGGATTATGCGGTGCCGGATACCAACCCGGCGGCACGGCGACAGACAACGCATTTCCCTTCGATGAGGTCGATCGATGCGCCCACAGAAGGTACGCCGTCCGATTAATCAGAGGCAGAACCGTTCGGACGACAAATTCGGCGGATCCGCCCGCCCGAAACAGCCGTTGTTCGATCGCCCCACCGATCGGGGTGGCGTCCCGCTTCCGAGTCGGCATTCGGATCGGTCGCCATGGGGCCTCGCGGCACCCGTCAACGACCGTCCAGCGTCGCACCGGACCGGTACGCGGGGACCGCCACACCGTCGCCGCTTCGGCTGGACCGTCGTGGCCGGGCGGTGAGCCACCCGACCGCCGCGCCGGTGCGGCTGCGCCCGTGGCACCCCGGCCGCTGGGCACATACGGTCGACCGGAAGCATCGGCACGGCCCGTCGAGGAGGCCGACACGGCCGGCCGGGACTAGCCGAAAGTGGTCAGCGCAAATAGCCTCGGTAACACTGAATTAACGTGACCACGATCACGCACACTACCTCGACCCCGGAGGCGGCCCCCAATATGACACTTGACGTCCCTTACCGGTCCATCCCGGACATGTTTTTCAAGCGCATCGCGAAGACTCCCGACCGCGAGGCGTTCGCCCACCCCGCCGCGGACGATTCCGGGCCGGTCTGGCTGACCTGGGCACAGGTCGGCGACCGGGCCAAGGCGTTCGCGGCCGGTCTGCGCGGGCTCGGGATCAGCGGCGAGGACCGGGTGGCGATCGTCGCCGGCACCCGGCTCGAGTGGGTGCTGGCCGACCTGGGCATCATGTGTGCCGGCGGGGCCACGACCACCGTCTACCCGACCACCGAGCCGGAGGACGCCGCCTTCATCGTCGCCGACTCCGGTTCCAAGGTCGTGGTGGCGGAGAACCCGATGCAGGCCGGCAAGCTCGCCGACGCGACCCTGCCGGCACTGACCCACGTCATCCTCATCGACGGCGAGCCGGACCCGGCCGCCCCGTTCCCGCAGTTGACGATGGCCGAGGTGGAGAAGCGGGGCCGTGAGGCACTCGCGGCCGAGCCGGATCTGATCGACAAGGTGGTGGCCGAGATCGGGCCGGACCACCTGGCGACGTTGATCTACACCTCGGGTACGACCGGCCGGCCCAAGGGGGTCGAGCTCCTGCACGGCGGCTGGTGCTGGGAGGGGATCGCGCAGGGCCAGAACAACCTGCTCATCGCCGACGACCTCCAGTACCTGTGGCTGCCGCTGTCGCACTCGTTCGGCAAGACGCTGATCTGCGGCGTCATCCACGTCGGCCTGCGGACGTACGTCGACGGCCGGGTGGACAAGCTGGTCGAGATGCTGGCCGTGGTCCGGCCGACGCTGATGTGCGGCGCCCCCCGGGTCTTCGAGAAGGTCTACAACAAGGCGGTCACCACCGCCCGGGACGGCGGCGGCGCCAA
Source organism: Polymorphospora sp. NPDC050346 (assembly GCF_040655695.1). Taxonomy (NCBI): domain Bacteria; kingdom Bacillati; phylum Actinomycetota; class Actinomycetes; order Micromonosporales; family Micromonosporaceae; genus Polymorphospora; species Polymorphospora sp. NPDC050346. The sequence goes on from NZ_JBFAKM010000066.1 coordinate 3,393, forward strand.
GGCGAAGATCTTCTCCTGGGCGGTCCGTACCGGCCTGGAGAAGGTCGCCCTGGAACAGGCCGGCAAGCCGGTGCCGGGTGGGCTGAAGTTCCGCTACGGGCTGGCCGAGAAGCTGGTCTTCAGCAAGCTCCAGGCCCGCCTCGGCGGCCGGATCCGGGTGCTGGTCTCCGGTGCCGCACCGCTGAGCAAGGACATCGGCGAGTTCTTCGCCGCCGCCAACCTGCCGATCTCCGAGGGGTACGGCCTGACCGAGACGAGCGCCGGCAACTTCGTCAACCGGCCGGGCCAGCTCCGGATCGGTACGGTCGGCCAGGCGCTCGGCGACCTGGAGTGCCGGATCGACCCGGACGGCGAGATCCTGGTCCGCGGCAAGCCGGTGATGCGCGGCTACCACAACCTGCCGGACGAGACGGCCGCCGCGTTCACCGAGGACGGCTTCTTCCGCACCGGTGACATCGGCGAGCTGGACGCCGACGGCTACCTGAAGATCACCGACCGGAAGAAGGACCTGGTCAAGACGTCCGGCGGCAAGTACATCGCGCCGTCGCACATCGAGGGCATGTTCAAGGCGGTGTGCCCGTACACGTCGCAGGCGGTGGTGATCGGGCAGGCCCGCAACTACTGCACGATGCTGATCACCCTCGACCCGGACGCGATCTCCGGGTGGGCGGCCGGCGGGCCGCTGGCCGGGAAGTCGTACGCCGAGATCGTCGCCTCGCCGGAGGCCAAGGCGATGGTCGACGGCTACGTCAAGGAGCTGAACGCCAAGCTCAACCGGTGGGAGACCATCAAGAAGGTGACGATCCTGCCGCGCGACCTGACCATCGAGGATGGCGAGATCACGCCGTCGCTGAAGATCAAGCGGCGCGGCGTGGAGGCCAACTTCGCGGCCGAGATCGAGCGGATGTACGAGGGTTCGCTCGCCGAGATCTGATCCCGTGCCGGGGCGGGCGTCCGGGTGGACGCCCGCCCCGCGCGTGTCCGGGACACCGGGCGCGGATCAGGCGATGACGGCCGGCTCGCTCCATCGTGGACGGCTGGCCCGGTCGAGGTCGTAGCGGACCGCGGCGATCCGGTGCACCGCGTCGACGAGTTCGGCGGCGGGCAGCGTGAACGGCAGCCGCAGGAAGCGTTCGAGCGTGCCGTCGAGCCCGAACCGGGGGCCGGGCGCGAGCCGTACCCCGACGTCCTCGGCGGCCCGGGCCAGCGCGCTGGAGACCGGCCCGTCCAGTTCGGCCCAGAGCGTGACGCCGCCGCCGGGCACCGACACCCGCCAGTCCGGCAGCATCTCGGCGACGGCGGCGAGCAGGGCGTCGCGCTGGGCGGCGAGCTGCACCCGCCGGGCCGGCACGATCGTCGCGGCCTGGGCGAGCAGGCGTACGGCGACCAACTGGTCGAGGACCGGGCTGGCCATGTCGACCCCGACCCGGGCGGCGGCCAGCCGCTGCACCAGCGGCGCGGAGGCGCGTACCCAGCCGATCCGCATCCCGCCCCAGTACGGCTTGCTCATCCCGCCGATGCAGATCACCCGCGAGTGCCGGTCGAAGACGGCGGTCGGCGGCGGCATCGGCGTGCCGTCCAGCGGCAGGTCCACGAACGACTCGTCGATGATCAGGTCGGTGCCGCTGGTGTGGGCCGCGGCGACGACCGACTCGCGTAGCTCGGCCGGCATCAGGTGGCCGGTCGGGTTCTGGAACTCCGGGATGAGGTAGGCCAGCCGGGGCCGGGTCTGGCGCAGGCCGGCGAGCAGCAGTTCGCCGTCCCAGCCGGCGCCGTCGCCCTCCGGGGCGGCCGCCAGGCCGTGGGTGGCGATCCGGGCCCGGCGCGCGACGAGCGCGGCCAGCGCGTTGGGATAGGTGGGCGACTCGACCAGTACGCCGGCACCGACCGGCAGGGTCAGCCGCAGCACCAGGTCGAGGGCGTGCTGGGTGCCGTTGGTCACCATGATCTGTTCGGGGCTGGTGGGCAGCCCGCGGTCGGTGTACCCCCGCGCCACCGCCTCGCGCAGTTCGACGATGCCGGTCGGGTGGTAGCCGGCGCCGTGGAGGTAGCGGGGCAGGTCCTCGGCGGCGGCGCGGGCGGCGGGAACCAGCTCGGGCGGTGCGGCGAGCGCGGCGACCCCGAGGTCGATCATGTCGAGGTCGTCCTGCGGGGTCCACAGCCCGGAGCTGGCCACCCGGTGGCCGCCGGGCAGCGTGGTCCAGCTTCCGGCGCCGCGCCGGCTGGTCAGGTGCCCGGTCTCGCGCAGTTCCCGGTAGGCGGCCGTGACCGTGGTGCGGCTGACCTTCAGCGCCTCGGCGAGTTCGCGTTCGGCGGGCAGCCGTACGCCGAGTGGCAGGCGTCCGTCGGCGAGCAGGCCCCGGATGGCGCCGGCGAGGGCGGCGTAGTCGGGGCTGCGCCGGCGGCCCGGAAGTGCATGCCACTGCCCGAGCAACCGGGCCAGTTGACTACCTCGCACGGTACTGGTCATGCCACTCCTCCAGGATTGGCTCTTATCCTTCCGCAGATTGGCCCTCAGAGTGGCATGCGTGTCAAGAATTGGCAATTTCCGTGGCCGGCGCCTGCCCCGGCGGCTGGTCCAGTTGTACGCCGGCCTGGCGCTGTACGGCGCCAGCATGGCGCTGATGATCGAGTCGACGCTCGGCCTCAACCCGTGGGACGTCTTCCACCAGGGCCTCGCCATCCACACCGGGCTGTCGATCGGCACGGCGAGCATCCTGGTAGGTGCCGTCGTACTGCTGCTCTGGATCCCGCTGCGGCAGCGGCCCGGCCTCGGCACCGTCAGCAACGTGGTCGTCGTCGGGCTGGCGGTCGACGCCACCCTCGCCCTGCTGCCCACCCCACGGGCGATGGCGGTGCGGATCCTCTTCATGGTCGTCGGCATCGTCGCCAACGGGATGGCGACCGGCCTCTACATCGGAGCCCGGTTCGGCCCCGGGCCGCGCGACGGCCTGATGACCGGCTGGGTGGCGCGGCGACCGGGCCGGTCGATCCGGATGGTCCGGACCGTCATCGAGGTCACCGTGGTGACCGTCGGCTGGCTGCTCGGCGGCACCGTCTGGATCGGCACCCTGCTCTACGCGGTCTCGATCGGTCCACTGGCCCACCGGTTCATCCCGCTGTTCACCGTGCCCGGACCGGGCCGCCCCTCCCCGGCCCCGGATCGACCGGATGCCACCGGTCCCGCCGGGTCTTCGCCGGCCCCGGTCCAGGTCGGACCCGCCGTACCCGGTGTCGCGTCCGACGACGGCCGGAAAACGGGCGGATAACAGGGGATCCCGTGGTTCCATCGGTGGCGCTCGACGGGCATCATTGGCGCATGGCCGACGAGGGATGGCGGTGGACGGACGCGTGGATCTTCGTCTCGGTGGTCATCGCCGGTGGGGCGGGACGACACCTCCGGGCACCGACAACACGCCGGCCGGAGGGCATCCGGCTCGCCGACGTCCTCTCCACGGCCGACCACCTCAACCGGGCCATCCCCGACCGTGAGGACATCGAGACCGCCGTACGCCGGCTGGCCGGCGCCGGCCTGATCACGGTCGACGACGGCTGGTTCCGGCTCACCGCGAGCGGCGAGACGCTGTGGCGCACCCGGCCACGCAGCGGGCTGGCGACGACCGTCGACACCATCCACGGCGCCCTCACCCGCCGGCACGCCCCGGGCGACGCCGACTGGGCGCTGGACGAGCGCGAGCACGCCCGCGCCATCCACGAATACGCCGCCCACTTCACCGCGCCGGCCCCGCGCCGATCCCCCGAGGGCGGCCCCTACCGCGACTGAGCCGCGGGCCCGGCGGGCCCGCGGCGCGCGGTCAGCGGACCGGGTGGCCGCCGGCCCGCAGGGTCTGCTTGACCTCGCCGATGGTCAGTTCGCCGAAGTGGAAGACGCTCGCGGCGAGCACCGCGTCGGCGCCGGCCGCCACCGCCGGCGGGAAGTCGTCGAGGGCGCCCGCGCCACCGCTGGCGATGACCGGGATGTCGACCGCCGCCCGGACCGCCCCGATCAGCGCCAGGTCGAAGCCGGCCTTGGTGCCGTCGGCGTCCATCGAGTTGAGCAGGATCTCGCCGGCACCGAGTTCGGCGCCCCGGCGGGCCCACTCCACCGCGTCGAGCCCGGTGCCGCGCCGGCCGCCGTGCGTGGTGACCTCGAACCCGCTGCCGCCGGCCGCCGGACTGCCGGCCGGTGCCCGCCGTACGTCGAGCGACAGCACCAGCACCTGCCGGCCGAACCGGTCGGCGATCTCGGCGATCAGCTCCGGCCGGGCAATCGCCGCCGTGTTCACCCCGACCTTGTCGGCGCCGGCCCGCAGCAGCGTGTCGACGTCGGCGACGGCCCGTACGCCGCCACCGACGGTCAACGGGATGAAGACCGACTCGGCGGTGCGGCGTACGACGTCGAGCATCGTCCCCCGGCCGGCGGAGGAGGCGGTCACGTCGAGGAAGGTCAGCTCGTCGGCGCCGGCCCGGTCGTAGGCCGCCGCAAGCTCTACCGGGTCACCGGCATCGCGTAGGTCGAGGAAGTTGACCCCCTTGACCACCCGCCCGGCGTCCACGTCGAGACACGGGATCACCCGTACCGCCACCGTCATGGCCCGAGCCTAACCGGCCGCCGGACGGCCCCCGCCGGCCGCACGGGGCGGGCCGGCACCCGCCCGGTCACAGCCGGACCAGCATCTTGCCGAGGTTGTCGCCGCGCAGCAGGCCGAGGAACGCGGTCGGGGCGTTCTCCAGCCCGTCGACCACCGTCTCGTCGTACCGCAGCTCGCCGCCGCGCAGCCAGCCGCCGACCTCGGCGACGAACTCGTCGCGCAGGTGATCGTGGTCGTTGACCAGGAAGCCGCGCAGGGTCAGCCGCTTGCCGATCGCCAGCGCCAGGTTGCGCGGCGCGGCCGGTGGCTCGTCCGTGTCGTACTGGGCGATCGCGCCGCACATCGCCACCCGGCCGTGCACCCGCAGCGCCGACAGGGCGGCCTCCAGGTGGTCGGCGCCGACGTTGTCGAAGTAGACGTCGATGCCGTCCGGCGCGGCGGCGGCCAGCGACTCGCGTACCGGGCCGTCGTGGTAGTCGAACGCGGCGTCGAAGCCGAGCTCGTACAGCCGCTGCACCTTGGCCGCCGAGCCGGCGCTGCCGATCACCCGGGCGGCGCCGCGCAGCTTCGCGATCTGGCCGGCGAGGCTGCCGACCGCGCCGGCCGCCCCGGAGACGAAGACCGTCTCGCCCGGCTTCAGCCCGGCCACGTCGACCAGACCGGCGTACGCGGTCAGGCCCGGCATGCCGAGCGCCCCCAGGTATGCCGACGGCGGCGCCAGCTCCGGGTCGACCGGTCGGGCCGAGGCGTCGTCGACGACGGCGTACTCCCGCCAGCCGAGGCCGTGCAGGACCAGTTCGCCGCGCTGCCGCCGGGTGCCGGCACCGGTCGCGACGACCTCGCCGACCGCACCGCCGTCGAGGACCGCGCCGACCCGGAACGGCGGGACGTACGACTTCGCGTCGTTCATCCGCCCACGCATGTACGGGTCGACGGACATCACCACGTTGCGGACCAGGAGCTGGCCGGGGCCGGGTTCGGGGACCGGCACCTCGACCACGGTGAAGTTGTCCGCGGTGGCCCGCCCCTGCGGTCGGGAGGCGAGGTGGACCTCGCGGCCGACGGTCATCGGGCGCCGGCCTCGGCGAGGACGGCGAGGGCCTCGGCGACGGTGAACGCCCCCGCGTACAGCGCCTTGCCGGCGATGACGCCCTCGACGCCGACCTCCTCCAGCGTCGACAGGGCGCGCAGGTCGTCGAGGGTCGACACCCCGCCGGACGCGATCACCGGCGCGTCGGTACGGGCACAGACCTCACGCAGCAGGTCCAGGTTCGGGCCGCGCATCGTGCCGTCCTTGGTGATGTCGGTGACGACGTACCGGGACGTGCCGGCCTTGTCGAGGCGTTCCAGCACCTCGAAGAGGTCACCGCCGTCGCGGGTCCAGCCCCGGGCGGCCAGCGTACGGCCGCGGACGTCCAGGCCGATCGCGACCCGGTCGCCGTACTCGCCGACGATCCGGTCGCACCACTGCGGGTCCTCCAGCGCGGCGGTGCCGATGTTGACCCGGGCCGCCCCGGTGGCCAGCGCCCGCCGCAGCGACTCGTCGTCGCGGATACCGCCGGACAGTTCCACGTCGACGTCGAGCCGGCCGACCACGTCGGCGAGCAGTTCGGCGTTCGAGCCGCGGCCGAAGGCGGCGTCCAGGTCGACCAGGTGGATCCAGGTCGCGCCGTCACGCTGCCAGGCCAGCGCGGCCTCCAGCGGGTCGCCGTACGTGGTCTCGCTGCCGGCGGCACCCTGCACCAGGCGTACGGCCTGGCCGTCGGCGACGTCGACGGCGGGCAGAAGCGTGAGGCTCAACGGAACTCCTTAGTGGGAATCTAGGTGCGCCGGCCGAGGGCGATCACGACGACGGCCGGCAGGACCAGCAGCATCAGCAGGATCAGCGCGATGCGCAGCGCCATGTCGTCGACGAGCAGCACGATCGCCGCGACGGCGCACAGCGTGAGGATGACGATCCCGGCGCGTTCGCCACGACTGCGCCGGGCGAGCATCCGCCCCGTACGGCGGTCGGGCAGCCGGGGGGTGAGGCGGCGCAGCAGGGCCCGGCGACGCTGCCGGCGGGCGACCGTACGGGCCCGGCGGGCCCGCTCCCGCTCGAGTTCGGCCTGCCGGGCCGCCCGGAGCCGGGCGCGTTCCTTACTCACCGCCAGCCACCGCCGCCGGTACGGCGCCGGCGGCGGGAGGCGACCGGTGGCCGCCGCCCGTCGCTGTCGATCCGCCGCGACCGTGGAGCGGCCGGTGGCCGCCGTGGACCGCGGTTCACAGGGTCGCGATCCAGTTGCGCAGCAGCGTCGCCCCGGTGTCGGCGGACTTCTCCGGGTGGAACTGGGCCGCCGACAGCGGGCCGAGTTCGACCGCCGCCGCGAACGGCGCCCCGTGTTCGGCGGTGGTGACCAGCGCACCGGCGTCGGCCAGCGCGCCCGGATCCAGCGCCGCGTACGAGTGCACGAAGTAGAACCGCGACGCGGGCGGCAGGCCGGCGAGCAGGCGGGAGCCGGCCGGCGGCTCGACGGTGTTCCAGCCCATGTGCGGCACCCGCCGGGCCGGCAGCCGGGTGATGCCGCCGGGCAGCAGGCCGAGCCCCTTGGTGACCACGCCGTGCTCCTCGCCGTGGCCGAAGAGCACCTGCATGCCGACGCAGATGCCGAGCACCGGCCGGCCGGCCGCGACCCGGTCGGCGATGACCGGGCCGGCCCCGAGCGCGTCGATACCCGCCATGCAGGCGGCGAAGGCGCCCACGCCCGGCACGACGAGCCCGTCGGCGCCGGCCGCGGCGGCCAGGTCGGCGGTGACCGTCACCGAGGCACCGGCGCGCACCAGCGCCCGCTCGGCCGACCGCAGGTTGCCCGACCCGTAGTCGAGAACCACGACCTCGGTCATCAGTTGTCCCCCGGTAGTAGCCAGAGCACGCCGCCGGCGGCGGCGAGCAACGCGAGTACGGCGACCAGAGCGACGGCACCGCGCCCGGCGCCCTGGCGGTACATCGACCAGGCGCCGCCGACCAGGATCCCGGCGAGCGCCAGCAGCAGGATCGGGATCGCCGCGCCCATCAGGCCCGCCCCGGCTTCACAGGGTGCCCTTGGTGCTCGGGATCGCGCCGGCCAGCTTCGGGTCGACCGACACCGCCTCGCGCAACGCCCGGGACACCGCCTTGAACTGCGCCTCGACCACGTGGTGGGCGTCCGGATGGCCGCCGGGCCGGGCCGCGCGCAGCACGTCGACGTGCAGGGTCAGCCGGGCCGTCTGCCCGAACGACTCCCAGATGTGCCGGGTCATGCTGGTCGCGTAGACCCCGCCGATGTACGGCACGAGCAGCGGCTCGTCGTGCACGACGTACGGCCGGCCGGACAGGTCGACGGCGGCCCGGACCAGCACCTCGTCCATCGGCACGGTCGCCGAGCCGTAGCGGCGGATGCCGGCCTTGTCGCCGAGCGCCTGCGCGAACGCGGTGCCGAGGGCCAGCGCGGTGTCCTCGATCGTGTGGTGCGCGTCGATCTCCAGGTCGCCCTCGGTGTGCACGGTCAGGTCGAAGCCGCCGTGCCGGGCGATCTGGTTGAGCATGTGGTCGTAGAAGCCGACCCCGGTGCTGATGTCGGCCTTGCCGGTGCCGTCGAGGTCGATCTCGACGAGCACCTTGGTCTCGGCGGTGGTCCGCTCCACCCGCCCCTTACGCCCGCTCATGACAGCTCCTCGCTTCGCTCACAGCCGCCATGAGTCAACCTGAGCCGCCAGATTCGCTCGCTACGCTCGCTCATGACATTCCCTCGATCGCGGTCAGGAAGGCGTCGGTCTCCTCCGGCGTGCCGGCGGTGACCCGCAGCCAGCCGGGCAGGCCGACGTCGCGGATCAGCACCCCCCGGTCGAGCAGGGCCCGCCAGGCGGCCTTCTGGTCGCCGCCGACCTCGAAGAGTACGAAGTTGGCGTCGCTGTCGGCCACCCGGATCCCCCGCCCGCGCAGTGCGGCGACGATCCGGTCCCGCTGCGCCTTGATCGCCTCCACGGTGGCAAGCAGGGCCGCCCGGTGCGCGAGCGCCGCCCGGGCGGCCGCCTGGGTCAGCGACGACAGGTGGTACGGCAGCCGCACCAGTTGCACCGCGTCGACCACGGCCGGGTCGGCGGCCAGGTAGCCGAGCCGGCCACCGGCGAACCCGAACGCCTTGCTCATCGTGCGGGTCACCACCAGCCGGGGGTGGCCGGGCAGCACGGTCAGCGCGCTCGGCGTGCCCGGCCGGGCGAACTCGGCGTACGCCTCGTCGACGACGACCATGCCGGGGGCCACGTCGAGGACGGCGGTCAGCACGGCCGGGTCGAGCGCGGTGCCGGTCGGGTTGTTGGGCGAGCAGAGCAGCACCAGGTCGGGCCGGTGCCGTTCGACCTGCGCGGCGGCGTCCGCGGCGGTCAGGTCGAACGAATCGCCGCGCCGCCCGTCGACCCACGTGGTCCCGGTCCCGAGCGCCAGCAGCGGGTGCATCGAGTAGGCCGGGGTGAACCCCAGCGCGGTCCGCCCCGGTCCGGCGAACGCCTGGAAGAGCTGCTGCTGGATCTCGTTGGAGCCGTTCGCCGCCCACACGTTCGCGGCCGTCAGCCCGTGGCCGAGATAGTCGGCGAGGTCACCGCGCAGCGCCACCGCGTCACGGTCGGGATAGCGGTTGAGGTCGCGCAGCTCGGCGGCGACCGCCTTGGCGATCGCCTCCACGACCGGCTCCGGCACCGGGTAGGAGTTCTCGTTGGTGTTCAGCCGGACCGGCACGTCGAGCTGCGGCGCCCCGTACGGGCTGCGACCGCGCAGGTCGTCGCGCAACGGCAGGTCGTCAAGAGTGGTCACAGGTCGGCTCCCGGGAAGCGGGCCTTCACCGCGTCGCCGTGTGCCGGCAGGTCCTCGACCGTCGACAGGGTCACCACGTGCCGGGCCACGTCACGCAGCGCCGGCTCGTCGTACTCGACGATGTGGATGCCGCGCAGGAACGACTGCACCGACAGCCCCGAGGAGTGCCGGGCGCAGCCGCCGGTGGGCAGCACGTGGTTGGAGCCGGCGCAGTAGTCGCCGAGCGACACCGGCGCGTACGGCCCGACGAAGATCGCCCCGGCGTTGCGTACCCGCAGTGCCCACTCCCGGGCGTCGCGGGTCTGGATCTCCAGGTGCTCGGCCGCGTAGACGTCGACCACCCGCAGCCCGGCCTCGAGGTCATCGACGAGGACCGCGCCGGACTGCTCGCCGGTCAGCGCGGTGGTGACCCGCTCGGCGTGCTTGGTGGCGGCGACCTGCCGGGTCAGTTCGCGCTCGACCGCGTCGACCAGTTCGACCGACGGGGTGACCAGGACGCTGGCCGCCAGCGGGTCGTGCTCGGCCTGGCTGATCAGGTCGGCGGCGACGTGTGCCGGGTCGGCGGTGTCGTCGGCGAGGATCGCGATCTCGGTCGGGCCGGCCTCGGCGTCGATGCCGACGACGCCGCGCAGCAGCCGCTTGGCGGCGGTGACCCAGATGTTGCCCGGCCCGGTGATCATGTCGACCGGTTCGCACCGCTGCCCGCCGCCGACGTCGGAGCCGTACGCCAGCATCGCGACCGCCTGGGCGCCGCCGACCGCGTAGACCTCGTCGACGCCGAGCAGCGCGCAGGCGGCGAGCACCCGGGCGTCGGGCAGCCCGCCGTTCTCGGCCTGCGGCGGGCTCGCCACGACCAGCGCGTCGACCCCGGCGACCTGGGCCGGTACGACGTTCATCACCACGGTCGACGGGTACATCGCCAGGCCGCCGGGCACGTAGAGGCCGACCCGGGAGACCGGCACCCAGCGTTCGGTGACGGTGCCGCCGGGCACCACCTCGGTGACGGTGTCGGTGCGGCGCTGGTCCTCGTGCACCTTGCGGGCCCGGGCGATGCTCTCGACCAGCGCGGCCCGTACGCCGTCGTCCAGGGTCCGCTCGGCGGCGGCGATGGCCTGCGCCGGAACCCGGAACTCGAACAGCTCCAGCCCGTCGAAGCGATGGGTGGCGTCGCGGATCGCCGTCAGGCCATGCTCGCGCACCGCCTCGACAACCGGGCGGATCTTGTCGACCGCTACGGAGACGTCGAGTTGGGCACGGGGCAGCAGGCGGCGCGGGTCGGAAGAGCCGTCAGGGCCCCCCGCGCGCAGGTCGATCCGGTTCAGCACCCTTGCGAGTCTAGGCGGCACGCCACGGACGGGTCCGGCGCCGCCCAGCGGGCGGGACGGTGAGCCAGGCCACGCTAGGCTCGACCGGTGAACCAGCGGCTGCCGATGTTTCCCCTCGGGACGGTGCTGTTCCCCGGCCTGGTGCTGCCGCTGCACATCTTCGAGGAACGTTACCGGGAACTCGTCCGGCATCTCGTCGGTCTGCCCGACGGCACGCCCCGCGAGTTCGGCGTGGTCGCCATCCGCAAGGGCTGGGAGGTACGGCCGGCGGCCGGGCCGCCCGGCACCGCCCCGGCGTCCGGGCCGGTCACCCTGCACGAGGTCGGCTGCACCGCGGAGATCCGGCAGGTGACCGAGCTGCCCGACGGGCGTTTCGACATCGTGACGGTGGGCCGCCGCCGGTTCCGGATCGCCGGCATCGACGAGCAGACGGAGCCCTACCTGACCGCCGACGTGGAGTGGCTGCCCGAGCCGGCCGGCCAGGAGGCGGTCGCCGACCTGCTGGCGCCGCGGGTGCTGGCGCTGTTCCGGCGCTACCTGACCCTGATCCGCACCGACAGCGCCGAGATCGCCGAGCAACTGCCCGACGACCCGACCGTGCTGTCGCACCTGGTGGCGGCGACCGCCGTGCTGACCGTCACCGACCGGCAGAGCCTGCTCTGCGCCCCCGACACCGCGAGCCGGCTCCGGGCCGAGCTGCGCCTGCTCAGCCGCGAGGCGGCTCTGCTTCGCCAGGTGCGGGCGGTGCCGGTGCCGCTGCCGGAGATCGCGGTTCCGGCGAGTCCGAACTAGCCGGCTTCCCGCCGGCCGGCGGGAAACCCGGCACCGGTTCGGCGGCGGCCGGCCCGGCACCGTTCGACAGCCCGGCGGCGGGATCATGCGGCCCGGCGGCGAAATCGTGCGCCCCGGCGGCGGGCGGCGGTGGCCAGCCGGCCGGGTGGTCGGGCCCGGCGCCGACCGGGGCCGGCCAGCCGCCGCCGTACGGCGGGAACCCGAAGTCCGGCTCCGGCTCGGGCCGCAGCGAGGCATACCGGGACCAGCCGGCCAGCAGGGTGTACGTGACGGCGGCGGCGAACGCCGGCACCAGCAGATCGCCCTGGAGGGTCGGGATGAAGCCGAACACCCACTCGAACCGGCCGGCGCGCAGGTCCGGCGGCCGGCTGAGCAGTTCGCCGACCGGGGCGGTCTCCAGCAGCCGCTGGTATTCCGCCAGCCCGATGCGCCGGCCCACCTGCCAGGCCAGCGGGGCGGCACCGAGGCCGCCGACAACGACGGCGACCAGCCCGGCCGGGCCGCGCTGCCCGCGCAGCAGGAGCCAGCCGAGCACCGCGGCCGCCACCCCGAAGGCCAACCCGAGCAGGCTGAACCAGCCGTCGGCGGCGACGAACTGCTCCGGCTGCGGTTCGGTCAGCGCGCCGCCGGTGGCGGTCCGGACCACCGGCACGTCCGGCGCGACCGCCGCCCACAGCAGTCCGAGCGGCGCCCCGAGCCCGGCGACGACCAGTGCGGTGGCCACGGCCACCAGCAGCGTCCGGCCGGCCGGCCCGCGTCCGGGCGAGATGCCCGGCACCGGTGCCGGGACCGGCTGCGGCCCGACGGGCGGCTCAGGGTTGACGACACTCACCGGTTGATCCTCCCAGGCGTCTTCGGGGCCGCCCACCCCCGGGCCGGGCCACGAACGGCCGGCCCGCCGGGGCGTACGGGGGCGCGTCTCACCGCAGTCCGCGTACGTCCCAGGCCCACAGTTCGGGCGTACGGATCGGGGGCACGCCGAGGATGGCGGTGACCACCGGTTCGGCGAGTGCGCCGTTGGGGTGCAGCGGCACGATGAAGCAGTCGGCGTTCCAGTGCCGGATGTCCTCGACCGCCTGCGCGCGTACCTGGTCGGTGATCTCCGGCACCCGGGCCTTGATGATCGCGTCGTAGACGAGGTCCTCGGTCGGCCGCGACGCGGTCCCCCACTGTCCCTTGCCGTCGGGGCCCCGGGTGATGTGGTAGCCGCCGTGCACCGCGTACCGGTAGCCGGCGTCGCGCTGCCACGTCATCTGCCGGATCCCGTCGACGAACGCGACGACGGTGCCGCCCTCGTCGGCACATTCCCGCCACTCCCCCTGGCGGACGAACCCGGGGGTCGGCACCCCCTCGACCGCGGCGGGCGGCAGCGGGACCAGCGGTACCAGCACCGCGACGACCGCGGCCGGCCACAGGCGGGCCAGCGGGCGGTCGCCGGCGGGCGCGGCGCCGGCGGCGAGGGCCCGGTCCCAGGTTGCGGCGACCAGGATCCCGATCACCGGGATGAGCACCATGCCCAGGCGCAGCGGGATCACGTCCCGGAAGAGCGGCAGCCGGTCGACCAGTGCCCAGGGGCCGGGTATCCCGACCGGCTCCCCGGCCAGGTGCAGCTCGGTGCCGAGCGACAGCAGCCCGAAGCCGATCGCGGTGAGCACGGCACAGCGGATCGCGATCCGCCGCCACGTCCACGCCGCGCAGACCAGGGCGAGGACGAGCAGCGGCCAGCCGAAGAACGTCGCCTGCTCGCTGACGTTCGGCGAGTAGCGCTCGGCGGTCAGCGGGTCGCCGCCGAGGGCGTACGTCGGGTAGTTGACGAAGGCACCGAGGTCGCCGGGGTACTTGTGGTTCGGGACCCCGTGGTAGGCGTGCGGACCGAAGAACTGGGTCCACAGCGGGTAGCCGAGCACGAGAAGGGCGATGGCGACCGCGAGGGCGAGGCTGGCCAGCGCGCCACGCAGCCGGTCACGCAGGTCCCGCCACCGCCAGAGCGCGTAGCAGGCCAGGAAGGCGGCCAGGGCGAGCGCGGCCAGGAAGATCGGCTCCTCGCCGGTGAGAAGCTGGGCGGTGGCCAGCAGGCCGAGCCGGATCCCGTTGCGGAGGGTGCGGCCGGGCTCGCCCAGCCGCAGGACGACCCACAGGATCAGCGGGATCAGGAAGAGCGCCGTCATGTGCAGGTGCCCGGTGGCCTGGGAGACCATGCCGGGCGCGAAGCCGCAGAAGAGCCCGCCGACGTAGGCGGCGGACCGGGCGTCGACGACCCAGCGCAGCAGGAAGAAGTACCAGGCGACGCCGGTGCCGGCGAGGGAGAGGGTCAGCAGCAGGGTGGCCGACAGCCCGGGGCCGCCGAGCAGGGTCACCGGGGTGAGGATCACCCCGGGCAGCAGGACCGAGGTGTTGGCCATCAGGTTGACGCCGTTCGGGGCGCCCAGGTCCGTGGCGAAGAACGGGTTCTCGAGGTTGGTCACCGCCATCGCGGTGTGGCCCAGCATCCACTCGAAGAGCTCGTAGTCGGCGGCGTTGTCGTACAGGACCCGGCCCTGCGGGTCGGCCCACAGCGGGCCGAAGACCGCGACCGCGGCCAGCAGCATCGACACCACCACCGCGAGGTGCCACCAGCCGGCCGGTACGGCCGCGGCGCGGTCGGCCAGCCCACCGAGCCGGTCGGCGGTGACGGACCGGACGGCGGAGTGCCGGTCGTTGTCGCCGCGCTGCGTGGGAGTGCGCGCATCGCCCGAAACAACCACCTCCGGATCCTATGCGCGTACCGGACGGGGCACAGTCGGCGACCACCGCCGGTGGCCGGGAATCGCCCGCCCGGGACCGCCCGGCACGACCGTGCGCCGACCGGGCGGAACCGGTCGCCGTACGGCCGGGGGCCGCGCCCCGGTCAGCGGGCGAACGGCTCCAGCATCACCGACGCGGCCCGCAGCCAGGCGTCTCGGGTGGCGGGTTGCAGTTGCCCGTACTCGATCGAGGAGCCGGTCTCCAGGGCCGGGTCGTACGGCACGATCGCCACCGCCCGGGTCCGGGTCGCGAAGTGCCGGGCGAAGTCGTCGAGCATCGGCGACTTCTCCGGGTTGGGGCACGACAGCAGGGTGACCGCGTTGGCGGCGAGCTCGCTCATCCCGACCTCGTGCAGCAGGTCGAGCATCCAGTCGGCGGTGAACGCGGCGTCCTCGCGCGGCACGGTGGTGACGACGAGCTGGTCGGCGGCCTGCAGGACGGTACGCCAGTTGGCGCTCTCCACGTTGTTGCCGGTGTCGACGCAGATCACGTCGTGGGTACGGCGCAACAGGTCCAGCACCCGCTGCACGGTGGCCTGGTCGAGCTGCTGGGCGAAGCGGGAGTTCTCCTCGCCGGCCAGCACGTCGTAGGAGCCGTCGGAGGCGTGCCGCAGGTAGTCGTCGAGCCAGTCGGTCAGCTCGATGCCGTGCCGCCCCTCGATCTCGGGCAGGTCGGCGATCAGGTGCCGGATCGTACGGGCGTGCCGGGCGCTGCCGGCGCGCAGCCCGAGGGTGCCGCGCAGTTCGTTGTCGTCCCAGGCCAGCACGCCGCGGCCGCGTACGCTGCCGACGGTGGCGGCGGCGAGCACGGTGGCCGTGGTCTTGTGCACGCCACCCTTCGGGTTGGCGAACGCCACCACCCGGGGCGTGCCCATGTCGCGGCGCAGCACGTTGGCCGCCCGGGTCACCTCGACGTCGACTTCGGTGGACTGCCACTGCAGGGCACCCGGGGCGACCCGGGCCTCGGCGCGGGCGGACGGCACCCGGGCCGACCCGATCCCGGTGCGGGTCGGCTCCGGACGCGCCGCCTGCATCGGCGCGGCCCACGACGGCTGGGGCGGCTCGGTCCACGACACCTCGGTCCGCGGCGCCTGCGGCTCGATCCACGGCGCCTCGACCCGGGCCCGGCCGGGGACCTCGGCGCGGGAGCGTACCGGCGCCTGCGCCCGGGACTGCCCCCGCGGCTCGTCCACCGGCTCCGTCCACGACGGCGGCCCGGCCGGCTCCGTCCATGACGACTGCCCGGCCGGCTCGGTCCACGACGGGCTCGCCGGCTCGGTCCACGACGACCGGGCCGGTTCGGTCCACGACTGCCCGGCCGGCTCCGTCCACGACCGGGGCTGGGTCCACGGCTCCTCGGTGCGGGCGGGCGGCTGCGGCTCGGTCCACGGCGCGTCGGTCCGGGACGGGGTCGACGGCTCGGTCCACGACCGGTGGTCGCGCGGCTCGGTCCACGGCCGCTCGACCTGTGCGGAGCCGCGCGGCGGGTCGGCGGTGGGGGCCGGGTCGAGGTGGGGGTGGTAGCCGTTGTCGAGCAGCGCCCACCGGGACCCGCCGGGCGGCTCCGGCTCGGGCGCCGGCTCGGGCCGGTAGCGCGGCTCCGGCTGGTAGGTCGGCTCGGCACGGCCGCGGGCGCCGGGGTCGTATCCCGGGTCGGGCCGGAACCGCGGCTCCGGCTCGTAGCGGGTCCCGGGGTCGTAACCGAGGTCCGACCGGGCACCGAACTCGTAGTGGGAGTCGGGCAGCGGGTCGGACAGCGGGTCGGCGGGCGCGTACCGGGGTTCGACCCGGGCGGAGCCGACCGGGCTGGGATCGACCGGTTCGTAGCGGGAGTAGTCGGCCGGACCGGGGTCGGCCGGATACCGCCCGGAGTAGCCGTGGTCGGCCGCGCCGCCCCGGTATCCGTTCGCGCCCGGTCGCGGCGCCGGCTCCTCGGCGCGCCGGGATCCGCCCCGGCGGTCGCCGACCTCGGGCTGTTCACCGGTACGCCCGCCGAGGCGGGCCCGGTCGAGCAGCGCCCGCCAGCGCGGGGCCGATTCGGCTGGCCGGCCCCAGCCGGCCTCGGTGCCCTCCACGGCTCACCCTCCCCGCGCCATCGGTTTCGCCTGACAGGCTACGAAGGAAACCCTATTCGGGCTACACCAGACCGCCTACACCACCGTCAGCATGTTCCAACTCCACGGACCGTCACCGGGATGTGGGCGGACCGGTCACTGTCCGTCCGAAGGGGTCGTCCCGGTGCCCGTCGGCTCGCCCGGAGCACCGCTGGCGCTCTCCGCCGGGGTGGGCGTGACGGACGGCACACCACCCGGCGAGGTCTCGCCGGACGGCCGTAACTCGTCCGGCGACGGTGTCCGGGTCGGTTCCGGCACGGCGGTGGCCGACTGCGTCGGTTCGTCGGCCGGTCCGGCGATCCCCTGGTCGACCGGGGGTCGCACGAAGTCCACCTGCTCGGGCAGGGGCGGCAGGAACACCGCGCGGTCCAGCCGTCGTACCTCCGGCGCCGGGTCGACGGCGCGGACCTCGGACCTTGCCGCGATCCGGTCGAGCCCGGCCGGCGTCGCCCGGACGACCGCCGCGTAGACGCAGGAACACCTCGACCGGTAGGCGGTGGCCTCGGCCGTCGCCACCTGGGCCCCGCTGCCGTAGACCGCCCGCAGGTGCCGCTCCGGCTCCCCGTCGCCGGCCACCTCGTCGGCCCGCTGCTGGTAGTCGGCCGCCTCGCGGTCCTTGCGGCCGGCGACCAGGCCCATCCCGGCGACCACGTCGGTCGGGATCCGGAAGGCCGGAATCCGCACGATCTGGGTCTGGGTCTCCGGCAGCGGCACCCGGGTGAAGACCTCCGACACCGCGACGCCGTCGAGGACCGCGGTCAGCCGGTCGGGCGCCAGGTAGGCGGTGAGCGTCACCAGGGCGTACGTCTCCCCCGACGGGGTGTCGACCGGCTCGGCCAGCATCCGCGCCAGTTCGTGGCGGCTGGCCGAGACGTAGCTCGGGATCGAGTCGCCCTCGACCACGCCGACCCGTACGACGTCTCCGACGGTCGGGTCGCCGGCCTGCCGGCGGTCGGCCGCCCACACGGCGGTGACCAGCACGGCGGTGACCGAGAGCAGCGCGGCACCGGTCAGCACCCGGGACCGCACCGGCCCCTGGCCGAGCCGGGCCATTCCCCGGGCCAGGGGTGGCAGGAGGATGCTGTCCAGCCGTCGCAGCAGGTCGCCGGCACGCACGGGGGAATTCACTCCCTTTGAGGCGGAGGTCGCGGAACGCGCTCAGCCCCGGAGTACGGCCAGCGCGTGTTCCAAGTCGTCAGGGTAGTCGCTGACGAACCGAACCTCTTCGTCCGTACGGGGGTGTAGAAAGCTGAGCGCACGGGCATGCAGCCATTGGCGGGACAGCTTGAGCCGACCGGAAAGTGTCGGGTCGGCACCGTACGTCAGGTCACCCACGCACGGGTGCCGCAGGGCCGAGAAGTGCACCCTGATCTGGTGCGTACGGCCGGTTTCCAGCCGTACGTCGACCAGGCTGGCGGACGGGAACGCCTCCACGGTGTCGTAGTGGGTGACGCTGGGTTTGCCACCGGACACCACCGCCCACTTCCAGTCGTGCGACGGGTGCCGGTCGATGGGCGCGTCGACGGTGCCGCGCAGCGGGTCGAGGTGCCCCTGCACGACGGCGTGGTAGCGCTTCTCGACCTCGCGGTACTTGAACGCCCGCTTCAGGACGCTGTAGGCGTGTTCGCTCTTGGCGACCACCATCAGCCCGGTGGTGCCGACGTCGAGGCGGTGCACCACGCCCTGCCGTTCGGCGGCGCCACTGGTGGCGATGGTGTGTCCCATCCCGGCGAGCCCGCCGATGACGGTCGGCCCGGTCCATCCCGGGCTCGGGTGGGCGGCGACCCCGACCGGCTTGTCGACCACCACGATGTCGTCGTCGTCGTAGACCACCCGCAGGCCGGGTACGACCTCGGCGGTGACGGTGGGCGGGGCGGGCGGGGCGGGCAGCGTGACCTCCAGCCAGGAGCCGGCGCTGACCTTCTCCGACTTGGTCCGTACGGTGCCGTCGACGAGGGCGTCGCCGGCCTCGACCAGGGTCGCGGCGGCGGTGCGGGACAGCCCGAACAGGCGGGACACCGCCTGGTCGAGGCGCATCCCGTCGAGGCCGTCGGGGACCGGCAGGCTGCGGCGGTCGCCGGTGGGGCGGGCGCCGGCCGGCGCTCCGGCGGTCACCGCTCGGTCCGGGCGACGGGGCGGGCCGGGTCGGCCGCGGCGGCGGGTTCGGGTTCGGGTTCGACCGATTTGTCGCCGCCCTTCCCGGCGGTGCCGCCGGTGGCCTCGCGGGCGCTGATCCGGGTGCCGTCGCGCTGGCGGCCGGTGAACTCGAGGAAGATCGCGAACAGCACGCCGCAGACCAGCGCGCTGTCGGCCAGGTTGAAGATGGGGAACACCTGCCCGCGCGGGTCGAAGACGCTGACCATGTCGATGACGTGGCCGAGGAACGGGCCGGGGGCGCGGAACAGCCGGTCGACCATGTTGCCCAGCGCCCCGCCGAGGACCAGCCCGAGCGAGATCGCCCACGGCACCGACCGCAGCCGCAGGGCCAGCCAGCCGATCCAGCCGACCACCACGATCGTGACCGTCGGGAAGACCCAGGTGTAGTCGCTGCCGAGGCTGAAGGCGGCGCCGCTGTTGCGGATCAGGGTGAGGTAGACGGCGCCGCCGAGCAGGCGTACCGGCTCGCGGTCCTCCAGCATCTGCAGGGCGAGGTGTTTGGTGCCGAGGTCGGCGAGCACCGTCACGACGGCGATCGCCGTGAGGACCGTCACCGCCCGCCGACGGGTCGCGGCCGGGCGTGGCCCGGCCGCGTCGGGTACGGCGGTCATCTGGTCCCCACCGACATTCAGCGTCGCTCCTCCAACTGCTTGCACGTCACGCACAGGGTCGCCGACGGGAACGCGGCGAGCCGTTCGACCGGGATCGGGTTGCCGCACCGCTCGCACCAGCCGTAGGCGCCCTCGTCGAGCCGCTCCAGCGCCCGTTCGACCTGCGTGATGCGCTCCAGGATGCTGTTGACCAGCGAGATCTCCTGCTCCCGCTCGAGCGTCTTGGTGCCGGTGTCGGCCTGGTCGTCCCCTGCCGAGTCGGTCAGCCGGCCGCGCTGGAGTTCGGTGATCTCGCTCAGCGTCTGATCGTACTCGGCGCGCAGTTCGTCGCAACGCGCCGCCAGGGCGGCCCGGATCTTCTCGGTCTCCGCGGCACTGCGGGTGCCCTTGGCGACCGGCTTGCCGGCGGTCGCGGTCTTCGTGTCGGCTGGCTTCGCCATCGTCGCTCCCTTGGCCGCGGCGTCCGCGGCGATCGGCGGTGCCTGGACAGGACCCCGCGCCGTCGTACTCGTCGACGGGCGGGTCGTCCCCACGCGGGGTTACCGCTGCTATCCGGCGAACCAAGAGGTGGGGTACGCGTTCGCCTTCGCCGGAAATTAGATGATCACCTGGCTGCAG
>NZ_JBFAKM010000067.1:0-22096 GCF_040655695.1 Polymorphospora sp. NPDC050346
GCCCTCGGCCTCGACCACTTCGAAGGCCGCTCCTGGATCGGCTGGCACCGCCACGTCACCCTCGCCACAGCCGCCCAACTCTTCCTCACCCAACTCCGGACCACACACCCAAAAGCAGCAGGGCAGACCTGAGCCTGTACGCCGTTCTCCGCGAACTGCAGTACCTACTCGCGACCTGGCTCGGATTCTGCCCACTCTGCCACCAACTCGTCCCAACCTAACAAAGCACTACTAATTGTCTGCGTCGTAGTGGTCGCGGTGGGCCTGGACGGCGTCCATGTGGTCTTGCGCCCAAGTTCTGAGCTGTCGGGTGGTCTGGTGCAGGGAAAGACCGAGGTCGGTTAGCGCGTAGTCGACGGTGACTGGAACGGTAGGCGTGACGGTGCGGGTGATGAGACCATCGCGCTCCAGCGAGCGGAGCGTCTGGGTGAGCATCTTCTGGCTGACGCCCGCGATGAGGCGTGAAAGCTCGGAGTACCGCATGGATGCCGGGGGGCCGGCGTTGCCCGCGCCGTCACCGCCGAGCGCGCACAAGACGAGCACGACCCATTTGTCGGAGAGTCGGTCGAGAAGCTGGCGGCTCGGGCACACGGCCAGGAACGCGTTGTAGGCACTCTTGGCCTGGTTTCGTTTCTCGGCTGCGTTCGTTGTCGCCACGGCGGTCACCTTTCGCACAAGGGCGTAACGCACTTCAAAGTGCGTACTTTCCAGTAGAGAGTTGCTCTCCAATACTCATGCAGGAGGGAGCGGAACGCCACCCTCCTGATCTGCGCGATGAAAGGAAACACGATGACCTCATCCCCTCCCGCGCTTCCCGGCGGCACCTGGAACCTCGGCGACCGCACCGTCACCCGGTTCGGATACGGGGCCATGCAACTCGCCGGCCCCTGGGTCATGGGACCACCCGCCGACCACGACGGCGCGATCGCCGTGCTGCGCGAAGCCGTTGACCAGGGCATCACGCACATCGACACCAGCCACGCCTACGGCCCGCGCGTCACCAACCATCTGATCCGCGAAGCACTGCATCCCTACCCGGCCTCGCTGCTCATCGCCACCAAGGTCGGAGCGACCCGTGACGCCGAGGGCGGCTGGCCCACTGCCCGGCGACCCGGCGACCTGCGGCAGCAGGTGCACGAGAACCTCGAGTCCCTCGGGGTGGAGAGCCTCGACCTGGTGAACATGCGCATGGGGGACGCCACCGGGCCGCAGCCCGGGTCGATCACCGAAGCGTTCGAGACTCTCGCCGAGTTGCAGGAGCAGGGCGTGATCCGTCATCTCGGCGTCAGCAATGTCACCGCCGAACAGGTCGCTGACGCACGGAAGGTCGCTCCGGTCGTGTGCGTGCAGAACATGTACAACCTCGCCCACCGCCACGACGACCCGCTGATCGACGACCTCGCCGCCGACGGCATCGCCTACGTCCCCTTCTTTCCCCTCGGCGGCTTCACCCCTCTCCAAGCAGAAGCCCTCTCGGCATTGGCCACCCGACTGAACGCGACGCCGATGGCCGTCGCACTCGCGTGGCTGCTGCAACGCTCGGCGAACATCCTGCTCATCCCCGGCACCTCCAAAGTCGCGCACCTGCGAGAGAACGTCACCGGAGCCGCGCTCGCCCTATCCGCCCAGGATGTCGCAGAACTGGACAGCATCAGCGGCTGACGCTCCCCGGCGCTCGGGCGCCCTCCCAGGCTGCGCGCAACCCGGTCGTACTGGAGCACGAAGCAACTGCCATCGCTTCTGTACCACCTACGCGCACGACCGAGCACGCGGCGGGCGATGTGACGCTTCAATGCTCGGATCGCCTCGGTATTGGAGTTCCCAAGCACCCGCCGCGCGGCGAGGTAGTCCTGCGCGGGCGGGTACATGCATTTCTGCGTGATCGCGATACGGTGGCTCGCGGCGTTCATCCTCCGGTCCCGTGTCGGTTCCGCCGGCGCGACCGGCATCAACGGCTGGGCCGCCTGCCAGAACTCGTCCGGAGCCCAGGTCCGCACCATGCCGTCCACATCGACCATCATGCAAAGAGGATGGCCAGCCAGGCCAGCACATCATTAATTTGGGATGGGCCCTCAGTGCAACGGTGCGCCTTGCTCCGCCATGAACGGCACCGGGTCGACCGCCGTGACCGAGCGGCGGCTTTCGAGGTGTACCTCGAAATGCAGGTGCGGGCCGGACGAATGCCCGGATGACCCGACGAGTCCCACCACCTGCCCGACAGCAACTGTTTGTCCTTCCCGGACCAGTGGCCGGGTGAGCATGTGGCAGTACCGGGTGACGATTCCGCCGGCGTGTCTTATGTCGGCATACCAGCCACACCCTGGCGTGCGCGGTGTGCCGTCGATGTCGCAGCCGTGGCTGGCGGGCACGACGTTGCAGCGCACAACAGTGACGGTGCCGGCCGCAGCGGCCCGTATCGGGGTGCCTCGTGCCGCGGCAAGGTCAACTCCGTCGTGGCCGGGTCGCTTACTCGTCCGGAATCCCGACACGATCGGCGCCTCCACCGGCGCCGTCCACGGCCCGACCGCGGCATCGCAGTCCGCCGGTGTTGCCGCCGACGCGGTGATCGGACCGGACACCACCCGGACGAGCAGGCGCGCGTCGGATTCATGCCGGGCGTACGCGTCGGGGTAGGCGCTGCGTTGCACCGCCTGGGCGGCGTTGGTCAGCGGCATCGTCGGCCAGCCGGGCACGCTCAGCAGCTTCTCGTAGAACTTGCCTGACGCGTACACCGGGTCGTGGATCTGTTGGGGCGTTCCCCATCCTTGGCTGGGCCGCTGCTGGAACAGGCCGATCGAGTCGCGGTCGCCGCCTCGCAGGTTTCGCAGGCTTGATTCCTGGATGGCGGTGGCGACGGCGATGACCCGGCCGCGGACGGGTACTCGCATCTGCGCGCCGACGGCGGCGATGGTGGCCGCGTTGGCGACCTGTTCGGCGTCGAACCGGCCGACCGGCCGCCACCCTCCTGTCGAGGCGGCGGCTGGTGCGGTGACGGTCGGCGTGACACACGCGGTGGCCGTATCGCTGCCGACGATCAGGACGGAGCCGGCGACGCAGGCGATGACGCTTGCCACGATGGACGAGATCAGAGCTCCGGTCGGTCTGGTCATCGCCGCTCCCCTGTGGGTTGGGGCTGGGAACCTGCTGACGGTGTGGACATGAATTCCTCCAGAAACACAAAAAGGGCGCGCTGTGCGCGCCTGTGGAAGGCGAGAAGGGGTCCGGGGTGCCGGGTGGCGGCGGTTGCCGGCCAGGCGGAACGTGGCCGGACACGCACCGGGTGCGGTCACGGGATGCCGGCGGGCGGAACTGTTGGACCACCGGCTGGTGCTGCCGGCTACGACGCCGGGCGCAGGGGTGCCGTCCCGTCGGACCGGCTGGTGTGGCCGGGGTCGTGGGTCAGGCGCAGCGCGGTCGGAATCGGTGATTCCAGCAGGCCGGCCTGCCCGGCACGGCGGACGAACTCGATCTGCCGGCGGCTGCAGCTGTAGCGGGAGGCGATGTCGGCAAGGTCGGGTTCGTCGCCGCGTAGGTCCGCCCAGATGTCCCGCCAGCGCTGGTAGGCGTCGGGGTCGACCGGAATGCGCCGCATCAGGTCGACCGACACATACGGCGGCTTGTCGTTGTCGCCCTCCGCATCAGGTGGAAGGGCTCCGGCCGGTTGTTGGTGGGTGGCATCGCGGTGGCGCAGGGCCGCCGCGACGCGCAGGGATCCGTCCGGGCATAGCCGGTGGTAGGCGACGATCGCCTCGTCGACGGTTTCGATACCGAGCAGCAGAGCGGTCCGGTAGGCGCCGTAGGTGTCGCGGACGGCACCCAGGCCCGGGGTCCAGCGGCGCCAGCCAAAGGTCGGCAGACGCCTGCCCCGCCGGCCGCTGTCGCGTTGGAACCAGCGCCGGAACCGGCCGAGGACTGCCTCCAGCAGCACGGGCCCGGCAAGCGACATCGCCGGGAAGAACCACCACGCGTCGGGTGCCGCACCGGGCGCGGTGGCGTAGCGCCAGTTGGCGAACGCGGACCCGAACGCGAAGCACCACACGAGCAGCCCGAAGATGCCGGCGGGTTCGCCGCGCCAGGCGCAGTAGACGGTGAGCAGGACGCAGACCCCGGCGGCGGCGTCCAGAGCGACGAAGACCAGCCACGGCCACGGTCGTGGCAGGTTCAGGCCGGTGGGCGCGCCGGCCCAGGCGATGAGGTCCTGGGACGACAACGCGATCGGGGCCAGGATCACCACGGTCAGCAGGATCGCCACCACAGTGAGCAGAACTCCGATCGCGGCACGGGACACCGTGGCGTGCTCCGGTCGGGGCGGGGCGGGCGCGGCGGCGGTCACGGCCGCCTCCGCTGTGCGGTCCGGCTACCGGATGGTGTCCGCCTGGCGGGTGTCGCCCGGCTGGTGGAGCAGACCACAGGTGGTTCGGGTGGATGCGGGCGGGCGGCATCCGGTCGCTGTTTCGCCGCCCGCGAACGTGCCGGTCTTGCGTCGGCCGTGCTGCGCCGACGGCCAGGTATGACGTCGATGTGCATGATCACCTCGCATGGTTTGGTGTGCCGGCACCCCCGTGGTGGGGGTGCCGGCACGGCGATGCGCAGGTGTGCCGACGCCCCGGTTCGGGCGTGCGTTACTACCTCGGCCCGGGTTCGAAGACCGCGGTGAGATGGATGGATGCCGTCCTTCGGACCAGGGACGGGAGATATCGAAAGGCCGCTTGCGACCCTTCGGGTGTCACCGCGGGCCCGGCTCGCTGTCGCGGAGCTACCGTGCCGCGTGTCGGCGTCGCAGTCCGACGCCGGCCATCTGGAGCAGGATGCGGCGTGCGACGGGCGGCGCGGAACGGTCGAAGCGGCGTCGCGTCGTGGTGCCGTACCGTGCCGCCATGACAACCATCGACGTCGTGCTCGCCGCCGGCTCCGGCATTGTCGCCGGGCTAACCGGGACCATCGGTGTCGCGCTGCTGCTGCGCAGCCGCCGTCACCGCGATGCGGTCATGTGGCGCGGCGGGCGCATGGGTGCCCCGCGGTTGTTGGGCTCGATGTTCGTGTTGATCGGGTTGGCCATGGCCACAATGACGGTGAGCAGGGTCTTCTTCGAGCCTGGAGGTGGCGCCGACGGGCTCATGTTCCTTGTGGGAACGGTCTTTGTCGGCGCGGCCATCGTCACGGGCGTGCGGTGGTTCCATCGACGCGATGAGCACCGCACCGCGGGCTGAAGCCCGCGACCGGCTGCCCCGCACCAACCATCCCGCCAGTTCAGGAGTGGAACGACCAGTGCCCGGGTTGCGGTGCGTCGAGCGGGTACGACGGCGTGTGGTCGTGGGCGAGGATGGCCGCTCCGGGCCGGGGCGGACAGGCGGTGCCGTCGTCGCGGATCGTGGCCGCACAGGCCTGTTCGGTGCAGTGCCGCCGGCTGCCGTGGAAGATCACCGCGAAGGTGAAGCCGCTCGCGGTGTGGACGAACAGTGACCGGCTGCCGTCCCTGCTGATCTTCGTGCGGGCACCGAAGGCCATGCTGAACAGCCGGGCCAGCTGGTGGTGCCAGCTGGTCAACGCCTCCAGGTGGATGTCGCTGGCCTGGCCGTAGTAGCGCCCCAACGCGTCGATGTGGGACTCGGCGGCGGCGATGACGTCGGTGGCGTCACGTGCCACATGCAGCTCGTGCACCAGGGGGCGGCGGTCGACGGCGACGGCTGCGGGTACGGGCGCGGCCGGGTCGTCGTACATCGACGGCATCACGTTGGCGATGTCGACGCTGACCGTGACACCGGTCCCCCATTCGACGGCCCGCTGGATGGCCGCCGCCGCGACCACCTGCCACTGGTTGACGGGGATGGCGTAGTCGGCCTGGTCGAGGCGGTGCGCGGCGGTGTAGTCGTCCAACGTCGCGCCGTGGTCGGCCAGCAGCGGCCCGAACACCGCCCGGACGGTGCGGACAAGCAGGTCGGCGGTGCTCGTCGCGTGGGTGAGGTCGGTGAGGATGGTGTCGAGTTCGGCCGCGGTGAACGCCCGGCGGACCCGGTAGCCGTGGTTGCTGGTGGTCATGATGTCCTCCCAGGACGGTATGTGGTGGCGAAAGTGGAGACGGTGGCTTCGGCCGGCACCCGACGCCGCCTGTTGGGGCGGAGCACTCCGCCGGATGCGGCCCGACTACCGGTCACGGCGTCGACATGTCGTCGAGGGCGGACGGTGGGATGCCGGCGGCGAGTGCCTCGGACAACAGGACCGCGAGGCGGTAGCCGGGTTGGGCGTGCAGTGCACGCCCGAGGGCGATCGATGCGACGGCCCCGTCACCGCGGCGGTAGGCGACGTAGCCGAGCAGTGTTGCCGGTCCGGGAACCAGCTCGGGCTGGGCCCGGCGGGTCAGGTCGAGCCACAACCGCATGTCGTGCTCCTGGCCGTCGGTGTGCAGTACGGCGTGGTCGCGCACGGGCGTGTGGGTGAGCAGGACCGCGAGCCAGGCAGCCTCGTCGTCGGTCAGATGCCCGCCCTGCCGGTACCGGTCCACGGCGTCGGCGACCGCCGTCCGACCCGAGCGCAGAACGACCTCGTCGAGATCCGGCGTGCCGCCCTTGGACGGTGCCGCCGGGGCGGGCTCGTCGGGGGTATGTAGCAGGGCGGCCATCCGTTGGGCGGCCCGGTCGGTGGCGTCACGCATCGCCGTCCTGGCCGGGCCGTCCACCGGCGCGACAGTGGCCTGCAGGCTCTCGCGGTCCGGAAGGGCGACGACACCGGCGTAGGTGGCGTGGGCGGCCATCGCGCTGCTCGCCGGATCGAACGCGATGCCTTCAACAGGGCAGCAGGGCGCGTGGCACCAGTCGACGAAGTATCTGCCGTCGGTGACCCGCAGGGAGTCGCGTACCGGCAGATTGACCCCGTGCAGTGCGACGGTGATCGCGTCCGTCGCCGCAACGACCTGTTCCTGCGGGCCGTATCCGATGATCAGGGTTTCCTGAACGAACTGCCGGGCCATGACGGCGGCGACGTCCTGGGCTACGGAGTCGGGGGTGTCCGGGTCTTCGGGAAGGCTGGTGCGGGCGGCGAACCTGACGCGCTGGTCGTGCAGGCCGACGATGACGATGCTGTCGCCCGGGTGGTATCCGAGCAGGTACGGCACGAGCGCGAGAAGGTCGACCGGGGAGGTCGCCTTCAGCACCGGTGGGTGTTCGCTGGTCATGGTGATCCTTTCGATGCGGGTTGGGGTTGTCCGGACGGTGCGGGTGGGCGGGACGGGCGCGGTGGCGGGCGGGTCTCCACCGCCGCCGCTGCCGGCAGACCGGATGGCTACCGGCAGCGATGCGGCTGGGCGGTCCGGGGTCGCGGCCGGCACAGCATTGGTGGGTGATGCGAGCTGCCGCCGTTCGTCGGCGGCGGACCGACGGTCGAGCAGGCGTCAGCCGCTGTCCGCCCTGACCGGTATCGGCGGGCCCGGTACCGGGTGGATGGTGTCGACCTACCCGCCGCGGCCGCGTCGCCGGCTACGGCCACGCGTACGGCTCGACCACGCACGGCGGATGGTGTCGGGTTGTGCCGCTACCCGGCTACAGGGCAGCGATCGTGGTGACGAGCCTGGTCACCGCCTGGGGAATGTCGGCCTCGAGCAGGTCCGGTGGCGGCTCGTCGTGGACGGTCACCGAGTTGCGGCTGTCGCCGCGGAACCGCACCACCTGGTAGTAGCCTCCGTCGACGTCGATGGCCACGACGATGCGGACCTCGGCGTCGGCCATCGCCGGAACCTGGTTGATGTCGCCGTGCCGGTAGTCGGCGTACGGCCGGAACTGCCAGCCTTCGAACGCGAACGCCATGCCGGCGAAGGTCCGGCGTCGCGGCTCCAGCCAGGCGGTCGTCCGGCTCCTGGTCTCGGTGTCTGCGATGTCGTCGGCGATCCGGTTCAGCACGACCGTGGGATGCAGGGCACGGCCCGGCTGGTCCGGGTCGGGCATGTGCCAGATGTCGGGCCGGTACGGGACGGGCTCGGCGACGACAAGGCGCGGGCCGGCGTCGTCGCAGGTCCGGTCGTGGAACAGGCCGAGCAGCATCGGTGGGGCGTCCCAGCCGAATGCCTCGGCGGTGTTCTCGATGGTGACGAGCAGGTCGGGCAGAACCTTGCGGATCATGTGGTGCAGCACTTCTTCTCCTGTCATAGACGTGGTGGTGCGCCGGCCCGGGCGGGCGGCGCAGGCTGCCGGCGGTGGGTTGGCGGGATCGGCAGCGCCGGGTCGCCGGTGGGGCAGGGCGGGCCGTGGCGGTACGGCCGCGGCCCGCCCTGCACCAGATGCCGGATCGTGGACGTCAGCGCCGGGCCGCGATATCCAGCGCACGCAGGCCGGCCGCCTCCATGGCGTGTGCGGTGTCGGCGTCGGCGATGGTCTGTGCCGCCGACGTGACCGCGTGCATGATTCCGCCGGCGGTCAGCTGCCCGCCGCGGATGAAGTGGTTCAGGATCGTGGCCTGCTGGTCGGCGGTGAACGACAGTGCCTTGGCGACCGCCTCCACCGTGGGTGCCGCATCGCGCACCGGGACGGCAGCCTTCGACTCGAGGTCGCGGATCTTCGCCGTCAGGTAGTCGGCGTTCAGGTAGTGCTCCACGGCGTCGCGGGACTGGGCGGTGACCAGTTCCAGCGCCCGCCGCTCGGTGTCGCGCGACCACCGCACCACACCCTCGTCGAGCCGGGCGCCGAGGTGCACCTTGCTCAACGCGTCGGCGGTGATCGTCAGCCCGTTGCCGCAGATCTGCACCGTCAGCCGGGGCGTGATGGTGAACCGTCCGGCACCGACCTCGGAGTTGCTCAGCACGAAGCCGGCGAACAGGACCGGCTCGTCACCGGACGCGTATGCGAGGCTCTCCCGGCCGGCGGCCTGGGCGACCCGTTGCGGCGTCCAGCCGTCACCGACGTCGTGGCCGCCCCACGGCGACCGGTAGCCGGCGAGCAGATCCGGGGCGAACGCCTTGATCTGCGGGGCGACGACGCGAACGTACATGCGTCGTTCGGTGAGGTCGCAGCCGTCGATGTCGACGTCGACGCCGGCACGGCGGACCCCGTCGAGGGCGGCCATCAGCACGTCGAGGTTGTCGACGATGCCGTACCGGTCCGACAGCAGGGCGCGGGCGATGCCCGGCCCGCCGCCGCTGCCGCGAAAGCACCGCACCAGGAACGAGCGGGTCTCCGGCGGGGTGGCGTCGCGCAGCCAGCCGTTGACGTTGGCGTCGTACAGGTCGGGTCGGTTGGCCCGCAGCCGCCGCAGGTAGGCGACAGGGATGCCGAGCTTAGCTGCCAGCCCGTCGTCGAACACCTCGGTCGGGGTGTAGACGCCGTCGGTCGCGGTGACACCGTCGGCGGTGATCTCGACGTCGGTGCCGGCCAGGACCAGCTGGGCGTCGCGGGTGCCGATCGTGGCGGCCGGGGCGACGACGTCGAGTTTGCGGCCGTGCTGATCCTGCAGCATCGCCGCGAGATCCTGCAGGGTCGCGTTGCGGGTGGTCAGGGCAGTGTTCATCAGGGTCTTCTCCTTTCGATGGGGTGACCCTTTGGTGGCCCCGGGACGCACGTACGCCCCGGGTTGAATCGCCGGCTGGTGGCGTCGAGGCCGCGCACGTCCCCGCAGCCGGCCGGACGGGTGGGGTGTGGCAGGGTGCGCGGGTGAGCGACGAACGTGCGGCGCTACAGGCCGTGGTCCGGCATGCGGTGGATCTCGACGGCGACTACGACGGCATCGCGCCGTCCATCACGGCGTTGAAGTCGTGCGGGGACACGGCCCTGGTGCCGCTGCTGCACGAGGCACTCGACCGGTTCCTCGACGACGGCAACTTCTACGGCCGCGACCTGATCGCCGACATCCTGGCCGGCAGCCAGGAGATGGCGGCCCTGCCGGTGCTGTTGCGCGCGTCTTCGCGTGACCTCGGCGACGACCAGGACAGCCTCAGCGCCCTGATCATCGATCTGATGGACGAGGATCGGGCCGCCGCCCGCATCACCGTGCTCGAGTTCGCCGCCAGCCACGTCCCTGAGCTGCGCCGGACCGGGCTGTGGGCGCTCGGGTTCGTCGTCGAGTCAGCAGATGCCGACCTGTTGGCCGCCGCCGTAAATGACCCCGATCCGCGGGCCAGGTCCCTGGCAGTCGGCTCACTTCAAGATCCGTCCGAGAACAACCGGACATTCGACGTGCTCGTCGGCGCGCTGCACGACCGCGACGAGCAGGTGCGGGTCTCGGCAATCAGCAGGCTCGGCTACACCGGGCGGATCGACGCGGTCGCGCCGATCGCCGCACTGGCGTCGGATACCGCGCACAGGGTCCGGGCCTGGGTCGCCTACGCCCTCGGGCGGCTGGGGCACCCCGACGCGGCACCGGTGCTGCTGCACCTGCGGCAAGACTCCGATTCGCATGTCCGCAGCAACGCGATAGAGGCTTTCGGGTCGATCGGCGGACCGGTCGCTGTCGACGCGCTGCTGACACTGGCCGACGACGACGATCCGCAGTTGCGGGCCCGCGCCGCCGAGGCGCTGCCGAAGGCCGTCGACTTCGATCCGCGCGTCGAGCGTCAGCTTGCGGTGCTGCTAGGAGACAGCGAGGCGGCGGTGCGGGCGGCCACCATCAGAGGGCTCGCCAGCGCCGCTGGCAGGTATCCACAGGCGGTGCCGTTGGTGGTGGGCCTGGCCGGTGATCCGGATCCGACGGTCCGCCAGCGGGTTGCGGTGGTGGTGCGGCGTCTGGCACCCGACGCAGCCCCGGACATCCTCCGCCGGTACGTCGACGACCCCGACCAGACCGTGCGCTGGCTCGCCGACACCGAACTGACCCGCCTCACCGACCCCGGCGCTACTGGCCAGTGAGTCCCACAGGCTGCCCCGGTCGGCAGGCCGCAGCTTCCCGGTTGCGGGCGTCGGCGGCACCCGCCCCGTCGCGGACGGCGGGCACGGGCGGGCCTGTGGTCGAACCGGCTGGCGGTCGCCGGGGGCGTCACCGGCTCGGGCCGGTGATGTCGATCAGCGGCCGGAACCGTTCCGCCAGCTGCAGGAACCGGTTCGGAGTGGACGGGTTATGCCGCGGCAGCTCGGTGGCGGCGAGTCGTAGCGCCTGGTGGACGACTCTGGCGTCGTCGGCGGTCACCAGCAGCGGCACCAGCTCGTCGGGAGTCGTCGGCGCCCGGGTGTCGGCGACGGGGTTGATGTCACGGCGGCGCACGAACGGCCGCTGCGCGGCCGGGGTCGGCGGACCGTCGCGGTCCGGGTCGTATACGAAGACCCGGCTGCCGCCGGCGGCCTTCGCCGAGTACATGGCGGCGTCGGCGCAGGCCATCACAGTGGCGGCGGCACTGCCGTTGCCGGCGGCGACCCCGACGCTGGCCCGCGGCTGGATCCGGTAGCCGGCGATCCGGACCGGGCCGCACATCGCCGCACCGATCGCCGCCGCCAGGTCTGCCGGATCGGTGTCGGGGGCGAGGATCGCGTACTCGTCGCCGCCGTGACGCACCAGCAGCCCGCCTTTGGGCACGGCCCGTAGCAGCCGCTCGGCGACGGCGGCCAGATAGCGGTCGCCGGCGGCGTGTCCGAGACTGCCGTTGAGCGCGTGCAGGCCGTCGACGTCGCCGACGGCGACGGTCAGGGCGACGCGCCGCCGGTCGGCGCGGCACAGGATCCGTTCGGTGACGGCCCGGGTCGGTAGCCCGGTCAGCGGGTCACGGTGGGCGGCGGTGCGGCCGGCGGCGGTGAGCAGCCAGGCGCTGGCGAACGCCGCGCACGCCGCGACGACGGCGGCGCCGTGGATCGTGGCGGCGAAGGCGACGCCGGCCAGGACGGCGGCGACGGGTGTCGATGCCGCACGCAGCCGTCGGGAGGCGTCTGGCCAACGTTGCCCGAAACTCTCAAAGATGATCATGTTCTGTCCCGAGATGCGAAGGCGGCACGGGCCGGCACGCCGGTACCGGTGTCCGCGGGGCGGGGCTGATGAAATGCGGTCGGGGCGTACGGGTGTCCGGCCGTGGACCTGCCGACCGTCGACGCAGCCGTGGCGCAGGTCAGGCGGCGGTCAACCCGACACGGTTCGTCGTTCGGTGCGCCACCACATTGCGGCGCTGACAGCGACGGCCAGCCGGCCCCGCCGTCACCCGGGCACCGGTCCGGCCCACGTGAGCCCTCGGCAGCTACGGAATCCCGGCCGGCGATCAGCGGCCGCATGGTGACCTGCCACGGCCACAGCGGGCCGGCGACGGTGTGCAGACCGTCGGCGTCGGCTGGCAGCGGCTGCACATCGCCGTCGCGGTCCCCGAATCGGATCGCGTGCGCCTGCCCGTCGTGCACGGTGATGATCGCGGGTAGCAGCGTCAGGTCGCGGCGGTCACGCCAGCGGCCCACCAGGTCGACGGCGAGCCGGGCCAGTACCGGCCAGGTCACGCGCACGACCGGATGGCCGGCGCGACGGCGACGTCGGGCAACCAGGCCCGGATAGCTGCCGGAAAGTCCGGCAAGCGTGACCCGTGCCGCAATCCAGCGGGCATGAGTCGGCTGCGGTGTAGCCATAACGGGTGCATCCCTTCGAGTGGGTGGTGCACCAGGCGCACACGACGGCCCGCCCGTCGGCCGGGCGGACATGGTGCGCCCGGCGCGGAGGCTGGTCAGCTGCGCGGTTCGTCGTCGGCGACGTGTCGAAGCGTGCGTAGGCTCAGGCGATGGCACGTCGTCGTCGCCGGCTGGTCGTCGGATCGCAGCGGTTCGTGTGGTCGGTCGACCACACCCATGACGCCGCCGACAGCCCGGACGGCGGTCGACGCCGGACCGGCTGCCGGGAGACCGTGCGGATATGGCGTGAGGACGCACCCGGGCACCTTGCCGTGGTCTTCGAGGCGGGTGCGGATGCGTTCCCGCACTCCGGCGCCGTGCGACGCCCCGACGGTCACAGCCTGAACCTGAACGAGCCCGGCGTCGTCAGGGCGCTGCTCGACGAGACGCTGGCCCGCGGCTGGCAGGCTGCCGCGCCCGGCCGGGCACAGTTCGACGGCTGGGCGCTGTTCGACGCGGTCGTCGCCCGCCACGCCGGTCGCGGGGACGACGTAGGCACCGACTCGCACCCGGTGTAGGGAGGACGCCGATCCCGGCCCGCCGCACACCGACCCGCAGCCACCGCACGTCGGTGTGGTGACGCTGTGCCTGCTGATGTGCGTGCCTGGTCCGCTGATGTGCCAGGTGCAGGTCGGCGGCCGGGCTGCGGTGGCAGGGACGTGGTCGGAATGTGTGCGCGCGACGTCGGACCCGGCCATCGATGTGCCGGCGACGGCCGGGAACGTGGCGAGCAGCGTGCCGGGGATGGCCTGGCCGCTGTCTTCTCGCCCCGCCCGGCACACCGTGGTGTGCAGCACGTCGTCGATGTTGGCAGGAGCGTCGTTCGAGTCGTCGCCCATCCGCGGCGGGCCGGGTCTGCCGCTGCCCGGGTGCGGGGCCGGCAGGTGCCGGACGGGCTGGAGTGGCCGCCGGCCACCACCCCGGTCACCGGTACTGGCCGCGGCCGGCGCACCGGTTCGTCGCCACGTGCCGCCGACGACCGGCCGCATCGTCCGGCGCACACCCCGCGTGGACGACGTCGGCTGCCCGCACAGACGCGAAAGGGCCACGCCGACGGCGTGGCCTCGGGTGGCACCGATCAGGACGTGAGCGTTGACGGCGACGAGCCCGCACGGCAGCGCGTCGGCGCCTATCCGGCCAGCGGCGCCCGCGCCGGCGGCCGCACCCCGGCCGGGCCTCGCGTCTGGACCACGGGCGGTGTGGCGATCGGCCGGCGGCGGGCCGCGGTTGCCGGCCGCCTCCGGACGACGCCGATGCTCAGGTCGCCCGGATCGACCGTCGCGTGGCGGTAGCCGGCGACGGTGGCACCACGCAGCAACTCGACAACCGGCCGGTACAGCGGCAGGTACCACAGGTAGGTGATCGGGCGGCGCACACCCGAGACCGGCTGGGATGCGCCGAACTCGCCGGGGTCGATGACCTCGTGCGCCTCGAGGGTCCAGCCGCCAGTGGGAACACTGCCCCGTTCGGCATAGACGGCGCGCGGCACACCGAAGCGCCGCTCCAAGCCGGGCACACCGGCACTGAGCAGGTACACCACGTCGCACACGACCATGGTCAGCGCGGGCTCGCCGCGCACGGTCGCCCAGTCGGGCTGGTAGAGGCTGGCAGGGGCGGCGACAGCGTGCTCGGCCAGGTCCAGCACGGCACGCAGGTCGAAACGGACAACCATGGCGGTGACTCCTTCAATCTCGTACAGGTGCGGGCGACAGGTCGCCGCGGACGGCGGCGGGCCGGGTGCCGGTGGCCCTGGCCCGCGATGGGAATGTGTGGCGTCCCGCTGGGACGCTGGTGTGTGCGGCGTGGTCACAGTGGCGGGCCGCACAGGCTGGCGCCGTGACCCGCCGCCGGCCGACGGGCGGTGCGGCAGAAGCTGCCGGCCCGCCCCGGTCCTGCTGCCGCCTCGGCGGCCGCCGTCACACGGCGACGGCCACCACCGACGCCTGCCGGTCCAGCCGGGACAGGTGCTCGTTCGCCGCCCGCAGGTACGTCAACTGGTCCGCCAACCGTTCGCTGTCGCAGGTCAACAGCCCGCTGTGCGGGCCGTCGACGATCGCCAGCCCGTCACCGGGAACCGCGGCGA
Source organism: Polymorphospora sp. NPDC050346 (assembly GCF_040655695.1). Classification (NCBI taxonomy): domain Bacteria; kingdom Bacillati; phylum Actinomycetota; class Actinomycetes; order Micromonosporales; family Micromonosporaceae; genus Polymorphospora; species Polymorphospora sp. NPDC050346. Next base: position 14,635 of record NZ_JBFAKM010000067.1, read on the forward strand.
GCCAGGCCAAGTTGAGGTAGGTGGAGTGGCCGGCCTGGAACGCCTCCAGGCTGGCGGTCGGCAGTTCGCACGGCTTGTGCGGCATCGCGTTGAACGCCGACATCGCCAGCAGTCGCGGCTGAGCCTGGTAGTCGGCTCGGGCCCGGGCCAGCGGGTAGCGGCCGGGGTCCGCCCGGTATCTGTCGACGAAGACCCAGAACGGGTGTGCCGGCCGGGTGTCGGCGACGACGTGGCGCCACCACTGCCACTGGAGCGTGGCCGCGGCCTGTGTCTGACGGCGCATCCGCTCGAGATCCAACAGCCTGAGCGGGCCGCCGCAGGTCAGGCCCTGCCAGCGGTCGACGAGCTGACCGCCGCGCCAGGTCCTGGCGGCGAAGTGCGGCACCACACTGTGGGTGGCGATGTCGTAGTCGGCCAGGGCGGTCCGGGCCAGGTCCGGCAGCAGCTCCGGCTTCGCGGGCCCGGGCAGGCAGACGATCATGGTTCGGCTGGTGAGCCGGCGCCGGTACGGGCGCTTGACGGTGGTGGGTTTGGCGGACACGGCAGGTGAACCTCCTGATTCGGGTAGGGCTCCGCAAACGAGCTCGCGGGTGGACCCCGGACCGGGGCGAAGAGAAAGTGGGTGCCGCATTCCCCGTTGGCGGGTGGTGGGCGGAACGCAGACGCCGGGCAACTTGTTGCCGGGCACGGCAGTTGGGCCGTTACGGGCGTCGGTGTCGGCGGGTTTGCCGATCATGTCGGCGTTGGCCGAAGGTGGTGCATGGTGCTGCGGTGGCTGGTGCCGGTGTTGCGGGTCGGCCGGGCTGGCCGGAAGGTGTCGCGGGCAGGGCGTGGGGGCCCGGAGGAGAAGGTCGCGCCGACCGGCGGTGAGGCGGGTGGGCATGTGCGGCTTCTACATCGGGGCGGGCGACGCCCGAGGTGGTGCTACAGGGGTTCTTCGAAAGAAGGCCTTGACCGTAGCCCGGCAACCCAACTGTCCCGACCCAACCGGATCCTGGGCCGAGACGACGCCCCTGACCAGCCCGTTAACCCGCGAGTGACGGCCCGGTTGGGTACGCCACCGCACGTCAGGCCAACCCTGGTTGGGCTGCCTCCCGGCGATGTCGCGCCCGTTGGGTGCCTGTCCACAAGGGCTCATCGCGCCGGTACTCCGGCTACGTGACCGGGGCCTGCAGCTCTATCCTTTCGCGGTGACCTACGCCGACCTCACGTTCGAGCAGTGGAACAGACAGTCTGACGACGCTTGTCGACGGATCGCGCAGGAGATCGCCGACCGGCACGATCTGTCCGTCCTTGGCCTGAAGGACACGGCCTACGCGGGGCGGTCGCACCGGACGGCGCTGTTCGACCGCAACGGGATGCGGTTCGCCCTCGTCCCCGCCGGCAGGCCGACGCTCGGCTACGATGCGTCCCGCTTCCAGCCCACCGCCGAGCAGGCTGACAGCTACGCCGAGAGCGCCGACGAGATCGGGCTTCCACCGTTGACCGAGTACGTCGACGCGATGACCTCCCCGCAACGCCCGGCCGAGATCCCCGCCATGCTGGTCGCAGTGGAGGCATTCGATCCCTGCGTTGTCCCGCTGGCTGCCGACGACCCCCGGGTGCTCGAAGTCGTCGCGTCGGCCGGTACCCGCAGCGGCACATACCAGGTCTACCGAGCAGGCAGCGGGTTGAAGGTCGAGTTCGACCAGAACGGCGAGGTCAGGCGTGCTCGAGCAACCCGCCAGGTCTCCTACGACGAGGCGCTGGCCGCGCTCGCAGACATGGGGCTACGTACCACCAGCCCGGACGAATGGGAGTGGGCGTGCGGGGCAGGCGCGACGACCCTCTTCCGCTGGGGTGACCAGAGCGCCAACGACGGCTACCCGTACGACCACAAGACCGGTCCGCACCGCGAGACGAACCTGTGGGGTCTGGTAATCGCGCAGGACCCCTACAAGCACGAGGCGACCACCGAGCGCACCATCGTATGTGGAGGCGACGGGGGCGGCACCACGTGTGGCGGGGACGGATTCTTCCTGGGCTGGCTGACCCTCGCCACCGCCTACCGCGACAACGAGTTCGGCCAGTGGCTCGCCTCCGACGACAATGCCGACGAGGTGCTGACCCGACCGGTGATTGCACTCGACTGAGCGCAGCTCATTCCGACGCGAGCCGGTGCCGCCGGTTCGCGGACTGGCTGCCCGGACTCCGGGTCCATCCAGGAGAGGTCACTCAACTACAACCCAACCCAACCCGGCCGGTCGGCAGCAGCGGTGAACCGACCGTTCCGACCCAACCACGTCCGGCCCGGAAGGTATCGGGAAGTCGCCCCGGTTCCGGTTTGCAAAACAACCGCGCACGCGACCACGCTGTGGCATCGGCCGTTGACGTCGCGTCGTACCCATGGGCGGCCCGAAAGGATGGTGTGGTGGAGGATGGCCGAGGCTCCGTCGGCGGGTCGCGGTCCGTGGGTAGTTACGGTAGGCCATCCCGCCTGTCATCGACGCGGGCAAGCCGAGCAGACCACCGCCCGGCCCTCCAGCGTCCGAACCTGGAGAAGGTCCGCTTGACGTGGTGGGCCGGACGGTGGCCCGCTCCCCAGGAGGGCGGGTCGACGGCAGACGGGTTGGCAATAGAAATTCGTGCATCGGAGGGCATTTAAGATGCCGCTCAGCCTATGCGCGGTATCAGTTAGGCGAATCCTGGCAGTGCGCCTTCAGCGTTAGACCTTAGCTGGCTAGCACCAACTGGCCAGGGTTGGGCTTATGTAGATCTGCCTCACGTTTCCAGGATTGAAAAGGTTATGAATGGCGTCGAGATCGACTGTGTCCCAGTTGCAGAAGTTCGCCCTCGAACCGTCGGCGAATCCCACGTAGCCGGACCAAGCGTTCGCACGGAGGTCCCACCCTCTAGAGTTGAGGGAGTAGGTGCCGCTGCAATTCCGCCACCAAGAAGTGACAGCACCCCCACTCCCAATGTATCGGTACTGGAGGGAGTTGTCTTGGCATCCGGCATGCGCCGGTCCAGCGACGCCGAAAACCCCTGCTCCAATGGCCACGATTACCGTAGTGGCGACGGAAATGAGCCGTCTTCTCAAATTCATTCTTTCCCCCGTCTTTCATGTGCGAGAGGTACCGATGGGTGACCGCACTATCTAATTGAGAGGGTGAGGGCCTGCATGCAGTGACTGCTCCCCGACCCTTCAGCGGCGCACATCGAAGGTAGCAAATCTTTACCTAAGGGGCAACGGCCTCTTCTCGGCGAAGACCATCGCCCACGTGTCGGAGGTGCCGAGCCAGCAAAGCAGTGGGGCGAGTTGGCGGGACAGTTCGTTGGCCACCCTGGGGACGGGGTGCGGCGCGCTTCCTGACGTCGAGAACAGCGGAGCTCGCCCAGGCTGGTGGGGGGCTCCGCTGGAACGGCACGGCGGATGCAAGGCTAGCCCGTGTTTCGTAACGCATTGATGGATCGGCGCGGCGGTGGCCGGTAACTGAAGAGGTCTCCGATGGGTGGTTTAGCGACCAAGCAAAACCGAAGACCGACCGGAGACCTCGTGCCGAGATTAGCGGCAGCGGCGATCCACAACGGATACAACTCGGACCGCAGCAAGTTCAGGTGGTGACCGGAGATCCCGGTGAACGCGGGATGGCTGAAGACACAACGCGCCCAACGGACCGACACCCGCAGTTCATCGACCACACCGACCAGCCCGCACCCAGCACCCCACTGCGCACGAGGTCGTTAGGACTGAAACGGCCGGCGGATGCCGATTCGGTTGGCCCACATGGGTGCTGTAACCACCCGGGCAGCAACCGCTACCCCGGCCCGTCAAGAAGGTAGAGCGGGTCCTGGTCGGGTGTGGGTGGGCCGGGGTGGTAGGGGCCGGGTCGGCCGGCGTGGGCCGGTAGGTCGGCCAGGTGGAGCCGGGCCCGGCCGTTGCCGGCCAGCCGCCACACCGGTCCGGCGGGGCCAGCGCCGTTTACGCGGTCGCGGGCGGCGGTGGCGACGGTGATCCCGGTCAGGGTGGTGGTGGCGAGCTTGTGGTGCAGGTTGGTTTCGCGGGTGGTGGTGGGCAGGTAGATCAGGATCGGCCAGTGCGGTCCGTCGTCGGCGCGTAGCCGCCGGTAGGCGGCGAGTTTGCCGACCAGGGTGCCGAGGGTTTCGGTTCCGGTGTCGTACTCCAGCAGGAAGCCGACCTCGGTGCCGTGGTGGCGCCAGACGCCGTGCCCGTCGGGGTGGACGCGGCGGCCGAGGGCGGCGGCGATGCGGTGGTCGGGCCACCAGCGGGTGAGTCTGCAGCCGGCGTGGGTGCGGGAGTGGACGATGAGGTCGACGAAGAACTGGTTGGTGCCGGTGGTGTGGTGCAGGTGGGGGCTGGCGGCGGTGGCGTCCTGGCGGTCGCGGACGGCTTTGACGGTGGGTGGTCGCTCGCCGCGGGCGAGGGCGGCGTAGCGGGCGGAGAGCAGGCCGGGTACCCAGTGGGCGGGTAGCCGGTCGCCGTGTCGGGTCGGCAGGAACTTGTCGATGAAGCCGAGGTGGCGTAGCGCGTCGAGTCGGTTGCGGCAGGTACGCGGTGAGGTGAACAGGGTGGTGTGGATCTGGGGGGCGGTCAGGACACGGTGGTCGTCGAGGAGGTGGGCCAGGACGTAGTCGCGTGGTTGCAGGCGGGCGGTGATCCGGCGCACGGACTTCGCCGCTGGGGGGCGCCGGGGTCGGGGTATTGATGGTTCCCCCGGTCGGAAGGTATCCCCCTTGGGGATATTTAGGGGCAGCTGACGGTTGCCGGTCATGGGCTCCTACCTGCGCGAATGGCTCGGTTGGGTGGGGTTTTTGCGGGTGAGGGGTTGCCTGGGGGTTTGCCCAGGGGTTTGCCTGGGGTGTTGCCCGGGGGTTTGCCTACCCCTGCCGGCGGGGTCGCGGCGGTCGGCGTCGGCTGGCGTCGCCGGCCCGTCGGGCAAGATTTTCGATGCCGGACGGTTCGGTGTCGACCGGGCGGGCGACGGCCTGGCGGATGGCGGTGGTTTCGCCGACCGGGTCGACCGGTGGCCGGGTTCGCATCGTGAATGCCGCGGTTTCGCGGGAGTCGACGACGAGCCGGGCGGCGGCTGTGTAGGCGTCGAGGTGGCTGAGGTCGTATTCGTCGAGTTCGGGCATGGTGTGCCGGGCCAGTTGGGTGGCGTCCTCCGGCGAACACGAGAAGTAGATCTTGTTGCGGGCGTTGGCGGACAGGGCCAGTTGGATGTCGCGGGGCAGTTGGGTCAGGTTCTGGTGTGCCAGGACCAGGGACAGGTGGTAGCCGCGGGCTTCGGCGAGCATGTCGCTGACCGATCCGGCGAGGTTGAGGACGTTGTGTGCCTCGTCGATGTAGAGGGTCGCGTCGCGTCGTTCGTTTTCCGGTAGCCGGGTGCGGGCGGTCGCGGCCTGCCAGACGGAGGCGAAGACGAAGCTGCCCATGAGTTTGGCGGTCTCCTCCCCCAGTTGGCCTTTGGGGAGCCGGGCGATGAGAATGCCGCCGTCGAGGACGGCGCCCATGTCGAAGTTGGACTGGGATCTGCCGAGGGTGCGCAGGACGAAGTCGCGTAGCAGGAAGCTGCGCAGCCGGGCCAGGACCGGGCCGATGACCTGTGCGCGCAGTGGCGGCGGTGTCGCCTCGTACCACTCCCAGAACCCTTTCAGGCCGGCCGGGTCGTCGAGGTCGGCGGTGAACCGGGCCCGGAACTCCTTGCTGTTGAGCAGTGGTGGGACGAGGGTCAGGTTGGCGTTGGCGTGCCGCATCAGGGTCAGGCACGCCACCCGCAGCACGTCGTCGATGCGTGGCCCCCAGTGGCGTTGGAAGATCCGGGAGAAGATGCTGACGATGTTGTCGACGACGAGGTCGTCGTCGAAGCCGGACAGCGGGTTGAGGGTGGCGCCGTCCGGCTGGTCGGGGTCGATGAGCACCAGCCGGTCGGCGACGGTGGCCGGCAGCCGGTCGAGGATGTCCAGGGCCAGGTCGCCTTTGGGGTCGATGACCACGACGCCGCGGCCGGAGTGGATGTCGTCGAGGACCATGTGGCACATCTGGGTCGACTTGCCCGAGCCGGTGGAGCCGAGCAGGTGCACGTGTTGGCGGGCGTCGACGACGGACACCGCGACGCGGTGGCCACCGACCTCGGCGCGGCCAAGGATCTTCATGCCGCGGCCGCCGGCCGGCACCGCCACCGGCGCGGGAAGGGTCTTCGCGCGGGCCCGGTCGAGTCCGGGGACCGCGACGTCGGTCGGCAGGCCGGCGACGGCGGCCAGTTCGGCAGCGGACATCAGGAACCCGCGACGCAGCGGCCGGGCGGCGATCACCGCCGCCGGGCGGGCCAGCCGTGTCGGGCGCAGCCGGTTGCGGCCGGTGTAGGCGCCGAACGCCGACGCGATGCCGTGGGCGACGGTGGTCAGCCGGGCGGTGATGGTGTCGGATGCGCCGCCGCCGCGGGTGTTCGCGGCGGTGTAGCGGATCGCGGCCTCCCACTGCGGGCCGAGGCTCTTGTCGAGCGCGGAACGGGCGTCGCGGTCGCGTACCGGGTCCGCCGGCCGCCGGGCGCCGGCGCCCGCACCGGTCCGGGCCGGGGTCGTCAGATCGGTGGCGAGGTCGAGTACGGCGCGCAGCCAGCGTGCCGGGTCCAGTACCGGGCCGGGTGGGCGGCCGGCGCGCAGCCCGACAACGCCGTGCCGCAGCCGGGCGGTCTGGCCGGTGGTGGCCGGGCGGGCGAGAACCTGGACACAGACGTGTTCGGTGGAACGCAGGCCGCCGGCGGCGGCGACCAGGGCCCGCATCGGGTCGGTGTCGTGGTCGACCCGCAGCGGATACCAGGCGGGCAGGGTCGGGGCCAGCACCCCGCCCACCGCCGTCACGCCGGCCGGTACCGGATCGGTGGCGTCGGTGAGGGTGCACGAGGCGCCGGGCCAGGCGGCGCGGACAGCGGCGGCAACCAGGTCGGCCGGCACCGTCGCCGGCACCCACACCACGACCGTCAGCGCCCGTCCGGACCACCGGTACTCCAGTGCCACGTGCGGTATGCCGTCGATGAGCCGCCGCCACCGGGAGCCGACGGTCAGCAGCGCATGCAGGTTCGCCCACCACGCGTGTACGCCGGCCGGATCCACCTGCGGCGGTGGGGTGACGACGATCTGGCGGGCACCCCGGGTGAGGCGCCGCTGCCGGCGGCGCCAGACCGCTGCCCGTACCGCGGTGGCGGCGACAACCGACACGAGTACGGTGGCGGCGATCCACGGCCAGCCGGCCGTCGCCGCGTCGACCAGGTCGGCCACCGCTGGCCGGGGTCCGGCCGGAACCGGATCGGGTGGCATCAGCTGTCGCTTCACAGGTCTGTCTCCCCGGTCAGGTCGGCCAGTCCTACCGGAACAGCACGAAGTTCCTTCTTGCCTTTGGTGCGATCTCCGGGCGTTGTGGCTGCCCAGGTCAGGCGGCTGGGGTGGAGGTCGCGGGTTG